>NZ_JBSFIE010000007.1:0-345267 GCF_053597395.1 Streptomyces sp. NPDC001415 | reverse complement strand
GGGCGTTTCGGCAACGCGGCATGGGGGTCCCCCCTGGCCCTTAAGGCCTTGGGGGAGTGCGTGCCAGACGCCCCGGGCCCGGGCGGGGTTCAGACGCAGGCTCTCAGCCGCCCAGGGCCCTGAAACCGGCCTGAAACCGCGCTGAACCCGGTCCGCCGCAAGCTCTGCGGCATGACCTCGACGACGAACGAACTCGCCATCGCAGCCACCGGGCTGCGCAAGGCCTACGGGGACAAGACCGTCCTCGACGGCATCGACCTGGCCGTCCCGGCGGGCACCGTCTTCTCGCTGCTCGGCCCGAACGGCGCCGGCAAGACCACCGCCGTGCAGATCCTCTCCACGCTGATCACCGCCGACGCGGGCGAGCTGTGGGTCGGCGGACACAACCTGGCCTCGCACCCCCAGTCGGTACGCGCCGCGATCGGGGTGACCGGGCAGTTCTCCGCGGTGGACGGCCTGATCACCGGCGAGGAGAACATGCTGCTCATGGCGGACCTGCACCACCTGTCCCGCCGCGAGGGACGCCGGGTCGCAGCCGAACTCCTCGAACGCTTCGACCTCGTCGAGGCGGCGAAGAAGCCCGCCTCCACGTACTCCGGCGGCATGAAGCGTCGCCTCGACATCGCCATGACGCTGGTCGGCAGCCCGCGGATCATCTTCCTCGACGAGCCGACCACCGGCCTCGACCCGCGCAGCCGGCACAACATGTGGAACATCATCCGCGGCCTCGTCGCGGGCGGCGTCACCGTCTTCCTCACCACCCAGTACCTGGAGGAGGCCGACGAACTCGCCGACCGGATCGCGGTGTTGAACGGCGGCAAGCTCGTAGCCCAGGGCACCGCGAACGAACTCAAGCGGCTCGTCCCCGGCGGCCACGTCCGGCTCCGCTTCACCGACCCGGCCGCCTACCGGTCCGCCGCCGCCGCACTGCGCGAGGCCACCCGCGACGACGAGTCACTGTCCCTCCAGATCCCGAGCGGCGGCAGCCAGCGCGAGCTGCGCGCCATCCTCGACTGGCTCGACTCGGCCGGCATCGAGGCCGACGAGCTCACCGTGCACACCCCCGACCTCGACGACGTGTTCTTCGCCCTGACCAGCCACCCCACCGCAACGCCCGCCGCCGCCCCGGCCGCCCAGAAGGAGAACGTCCGATGAGCTCCCTGTCCCTCGCCGTACGCGACTGCTCGACGATGCTGCGCCGCAACCTGCTGCACGCCCGGCGCTACCCGTCGCTCACCCTGAACCTGCTGCTCACACCGATCATGCTGCTCCTGCTCTTCGTCTACATCTTCGGCGACACCATGAGCATGGGCATCGGCAGCGGCGGCCCCGACCGCGCCAAGTACATCGCCTACATCGTCCCCGGCCTGCTCCTGATGACCATCGGGTCCACCGTGGTCGGCACCGCGATCTCCGTCTCCAACGACATGACCGAGGGCATCATCGCCCGCTTCCGTACGATGGCGATCCACCGCGGGTCGGTGATCGTCGGGCACGTCATCGGCAGCGTGCTGCAGTCGATCCTCAGCGTGATCCTCGTCGGCGCCGTCGGCGTGGCCATCGGCTTCCGCTCCACCGACGCCACCGTCCTGGAGTGGTTCGCGGCCCTCGGACTGCTCGTGCTCTTCTCCCTCTCCCTCACCTGGATCGCCGTCGGCATGGGCCTGATCAGCCCGAACGCCGAGGCCGCCAGCAACAACGCGATGCCGCTGATCCTCCTGCCGCTGCTGTCCAGCGCCTTCGTGCCGCTGCACTCGATGCCGGGCTGGTTCCAGCCGATCGCCCAGTACCAGCCGTTCACCCCGGCCATCGAGACCCTGCGCGGCCTGCTGCTCGGCACGGAGATCGGCAACAACGGATGGCTCGCCATCGCCTGGGCGCTGGGCCTCACCGTCCTCGGCTACTTCTGGTCGAAGGCGAAGTTCAACCAGGATCCGCAGCGCTGATGCCGCGCAGCAACCGCGCGGCGGCCGCCTCAAGCTCGCCCCGCCCCAGGGCGGCGTACTCCGACACCGCGTCGGCGTACGCCGCCCCGTCGGCGTTCTCGGCGGACTCCCGGGCCCGGACGGTGGACATCGTCGGGAACTCCCGGCGCACGCGCAGCCGTTCGGCGAGCGCGAGCAACCGTACGCCCGTGGCCTTGTCGCCCTTCGCGATCTCGGCGAGGCCCACGGCGAACAGCATCGTGCCGGCCACCGGCAGCTCGACGGGGCCGTCCTCCGGACGCTGTTTCGTCAGCAACTCACTTACGCGCAGGCGCAGTTGGGCGTCGAGTTCGGCAACCGGTTCAAGGCGGCCGTGCCGGGCGTGCGCGGCCACGGCGGCCGACTGGACCTGCAGGGACCACGCCTGCACGAACGGATCGTTGGCATGCGCCATCTCGTCGACCTCGCGGATCTGCCGCACCGCCTGCCGCCACAGCCCGAGCCCCACTTCGGTCAGCCCCCGCAGCAGCGCGATCTCCGCGCGGTCGGCGAGATCCGGGCTGAAGGCCCGCACCGACTCCGGCTCCGATTCGAGCGTCGCCAGGTTCAGCCAGTGCTCGGCCTCATCGACGTCACCGAGCTGCAGACACGCCAGGACGAGCCCCCAGCGGACGCCGACCGTGTCGTGCCAGCCGGCCGAGTCGGACCAGTCACCGGTCCGCTCCAGGACGTTCAGCGCGGCCATCAGATGCCGGTACGCCTCCTCGCCCCGCTCGCTCTGCAGGCACAGCTCACTGATGCGGCCGTGGCCGAGCATCTCGGTCGCCGGATTGCGCACCTGAGCCAGGGCTTCGAGGCCCCGGCGGGCCGAGTCCAGCGCGCGGTCCATCTCGTGCTCGTGCTCCCACACATAGCTGGCGAAGCACTCGGCGACGCCCGCGAGCAGCGGGTGCTCGGAGTCGCACAGCTCCAACAGCCGCGTGTAGTGCGGCGGGCGCACCTCCGGCAGGACGCGCAGCACCCGGTCCATGGCCTTGAGCAGAGTGTCCGGCTCGGCGGGCGGCAGCCTGCGCAGGGTCACCAACTGGCGTACGGCGTGCGGCCCGTAGCCCATGAACAGGCTCAGCGCGCACACCACGGCCGCGTTGCGGGCCGGCTCGATGTCGTCGGGGCCCGGCCGGAAGTGGGAGAGCGGCCCCCCGGAGTCGGCGGCGAGGTCGGTGAGGCGGGTGTAGTTGGAATCGGTGGCCCACAGCGATGCGAGCACGGCGGTGAGGGCCGCGATGGCGGGACAGTCCTCACGGGCCAGCGCGTGCCGCAGCGCGAGGACGAGGTTGTCCTGCTCCGTCCTGATCAACTCCCAGACCTTCAGGGAGTCGGCGGCGAACAGCGCGTCGTTGTGCATCCGGCCGAAGTCCCGCGCCCAGGCGAGGAAGCGGTCGGTGACGAGCTCCTCCTCACCCGCCTCCGCGCGGCGTCCCGCGCTGAACTCCCGTACGGTCTCCAGCATGTGGAAGCGCACCCCGGACGCGGTGTCGGCCGCCTTGATCAGCGACTGGTCGGCGAGCTGCTCCAGGAGGAACAGCGCGTCGTCCCCGGCCAGCAGGTGCTCGGCCGCGTCCTCGGTGAAGCCACCGGGGAACACCGACAGGACGCGCAGGGCGGCCTGGGCCTCGGGCTCCAGGAGGTTCCAGCTCCACTCGACGACGGCGCGCAGGGTCCGGTGGCGTTCCGGTACGTCCCTTCCGCCGCCGCGCAGCAGCGCGAACCGGTCCCGCAGCCGCCGCGCGATCTCCGGCACGGACAACACCCGCACCCGCGCCGCGGCCAGCTCCACCGCGAGCGGCAGGCCGTCCAGCTGGCGGCACAGCTCCTCGACGGCCCGCTCGGGCAGCTCCGCGTCGGACCGCGCGGCACGGGCGCGCTGGCGGAACAGCTCCACGCTGGATACGAGACCCAGCTCCGGCAGCGCGTACACGGACTCCGAGGTCAGGCCCAGCGGAGCCCGGCTGGTGGCGAGCACCCGCAGCTCCTTCGAGGCCGACACCAGGGCCCGCACCAGCTCGGCGGCACCCCGGATGACGTGCTCGCAGTTGTCGAGGACGAGCAGCGCGGGGCCCTGGCCCAGCGCGCCGACGATGCCGGCGACGATCCCGGCGGGCCCCGGTGTGCGCACGGCGACGCCGAGCACCGAGGCGACCTCGGCGGCCACGTCGTCGTCGAGGGTGACACCGGCGAGCGGCACGAAGTGCACCACCCGCTGCTCGGCCGCGCGGCCCACCGCGTGCGCGAGCCGCGTCTTGCCGAGCCCGCCGGGTCCGACGACGGTGGCGACCCGGGCGCTGCGCAGCAGCCCGGTGACCGCGGCGACATCGGCGTCCCGGCCGAGCAGCGGGTTCGGCTCATGCAGCACGCCGTGCCGGACGACGGGGGCCTCGCCGCGCAGCAACTCCTGGTGGATCGCCTTGAGTTCACGGCCCGGGTCGGCCCCCAGCTCGTCGCGCAGGGCGCGGCGGTAGGAGTCGTACCGGGTGAGCGCCGCGGCGGGGCCGGCGGTGGCGGCCTCGCAGCGTATGAGCTCGGCCAACACCTCTTCGTCCCGGGGCAGTTCGCGGGCGAGCTGAGCCAGGGGCCTGACCGCGTCCGCCCGCCTGCCGACCCGGGCGAGGGCGAGCGCCCGGGCCCGCACGAGCGTGCGGTGCGCTCCGGCCCGGGCGAGGCACAGGGCGGCGACAGGATCCCGCAGGTCCTCCCCGTCCCCGCTCGCGACGGCTCCGTCCCACAGCGCGAGCCCGGCCTCGGCCTCGGCCAGCGCCTCGCCGTGCTCACCGGCCCGGGCCCGCGCCTCGCTCGCCGCGGCGTGCAGCAGCAGGGCGGAACTGTCGACCTGGTCCTCGGCGAGCGCGAGCCGGTACCCGGCCGGGGTGCTGGCGATCACGTCCGCGCCGAGCTGCGCCCGCGCCCGCGACACCAGGACCTGCACCGCCTTGCCCGGCCGCTCGGGCTGCTCCTCGGGCCACAGCCCCTCAACCAGCCGCCCGGTGCTGCAGCCCGCCCGCAGATCTTCGGCAAGCAGCGCGAGGAGGCCGCGCAGCCGGGGCGCGGTCACTTCCTGGCCCCGGTAGGCGACGCGCGTAAGCAAGGTCAACTCGGTGGTCACCCGTGCAGAGTAGCCACCGGCGGGGTTTTGAGCCCCCACCCCACCCCTTCCCGCTGTGACACTCTGCGGCTCCGCCACGTGGCCTCCGGGGGTGGGGAGGGGTGAAGCCGGATCTCCTGGGGCTCCGCCCCAGACCCGGTGCGGGCCAGCATCGACGCTGTTAGGGGCGCGGGGAACTGCGCGACCAGCCGACCACGGCCCGAGGCCGAAAGCGGGTTAAGGGGCGCGGGGAACTGCGCGAAGTGGCCGTGCTCGGCATGGGCGGCACTCGGGGACCCGATCGGGGCGGGCACAGAATGTCGGGTCGGGCAGGGTGGGCCGCTCCTAGCGTGGAGCGCGTAAGGAAGGAAGGGGGCCGGGATGCTGAAGCGGCTCAACCAGGCCATGGAGCACATCGAGGACCGGCTCGACGGGGACATCGACGTGGGCGAACTCGCCCGCATCGCGATGACGTCGGAGTATCACCTCCGGCGGCTGTTCTCCGCGCTCGCCGGGATGCCGCTGTCGGAGTACGTGCGGCGCAGGCGGCTGACCGTCGCGGGCGCCGAGGTGCTCGCCGGGCAGCGCACGCTGCTCGATGTCGCGGTGCGGTACGGCTACACGTCGGGGGAGGCGTTCGCGCGGGCCTTCCGTGCCGTGCACGGCGTCGGCCCGGGCGAGGCCCGCCGCACCGGCGCGGCCCTGCGGTCCCAGCCCCGGATGTCCTTCCGCCTCGTCGTCGAAGGGAGTACCAGCATGCGGTACCAGGTCGTGGAGAAGGAAGCGTTCTACCTGGTGGGGAGGAAGGCGCGGGTTCCGCTCGTGCACGCGGGGGTCAACCCGTCCATCGCCGAGTTCATCCGGAGCATCGGGCCGGAGACGGCGCGGCGCATCCACCAGCTGTCCGACCAGGAGCCGGAGGGCATCGTCTCGGCCTGCGACGACCTCGACCCCAGCCGGGCCGAGGGCACCGAACTCGACTACTGGCACGCCGCGTTGACCCAGGAGGCCCCGCCCGAGGACCTCGACTCGCTCCTCGTGCCCGCGGGCACCTGGGCCGTCTTCGAGAACACCGGCCCGTTCCCGGAGGCGCTCCAGCACCTGTGGCGGGACGTGTTCACGGAGTGGTTCCCGTCCAACCCGTACCAGAGCCGCCCGGGCCCGGAGATCCTGCGCACCCGGCCGACGGAGGTGGGCGACACCACGGACGCGGTGCTGTGGATCCCGATCGAGCGGACCGGATCCTAGGACTCGTGACGGGACCGAGAGCGGGACCCATCAGCGAGACGGGCTCAGCGGCTCGCGCCCAGGCGGCGCTTCGGCTTCGGCTCCGCGGCCTCGCTCCGCGCCCACAGGGAGCGGACGTGGCCGAGGTGGCGGGTCATGCACTTCTCGGCGGCCCGGGCGTCGCCGGCCAGCATGAGGTCGAGGAGTTCGACGTGCTCCTCGGCGGAGGGGATGAGCTCGTCGCGCTGGTCGAGGGCGGTCAGACCGTACAGGCGGGAACGCTTGCGCAGGTCGCCGACGGTTTCCACCAGGCGCTCGTTGCCGCCCAGGGCGAGCAGCGAGAGATGGAACTGCCGGTCTGCCTCCAGGTAGCCGATGAGGTCGTGGTCGCGGGCGGCCCGCACGATCTCCTCGGCGACCGGCCGCAGGGCTTCGAGGTCGGCGCGCTCCGCGCTGCGGGTGATGCGGCCGACCATGGGGACCTCGATCAGTGCCCGGATCTCGGTGTACTGGTCGAGGTCGCGCTCGTTGACCTCGGTGACCCGGAAGCCCTTGTTGCGGACCGGCTCCACCAGGCCCTCGCGCGCGAGGTCGAGCATGGCCTCGCGCACGGGGGTCGCGGAGATCCCGAAGTCCTCGGCGAGGCCGGGCGCCGAGTAGACCTGGCCGGGGCGGAGCTCGCCGGAGATCAGGGCGGCACGCAGCGCGTGGGCGACCTGGTCGCGCAGGCGCTCGGTGGTGGTGATGACCTTGCTCTGCTTCAGGTGACCCATGCTGCTGTTCCTCCGTACCGAGCGGAGACCCAGAGTACAATGTCACGTTGCTTTTTAGAGCCTGTGTCTGCCCCGCACTCCGCCGGGGGGGGCCGGCACAACCCCCGCACTTACCCGTCGGCCCCCTCCTGATCGGCATCCGGCGCCATCGCCGCCAGCACGCCCAACGGGACCGGCGTCGCGAACGGGCGGCGTTCCGCCGGGGGTTCGGCGCCGCCCGCCAGGCAGGACACCGCCGTTCCGCACGTGCGGCCCTGGCACCAGCCCATGCCGGCCCGGGTCAGCAGTTTGACCGTACGGGCATCCCGGGCGCCGTAGTCCTGGACCGCCTCGCGGATGCGGCCCGCGGTCACCTCTTCGCAGCGGCACACCTCGGTGTCGTCGGGGAGCCAGTCGGTCCAGCCGGGGCCCGGCGCGTGCGTGGCTGCCATGGCTTCGGCGAAGGTGCGCAGTCTCGTGCGGCGGGACTTCAACTGCCGCACGCGCCCGCCCGGTCCGGGCTTCCTGCCGAGCCGCGCCGCGATCGCTCGCGCCGCCAACTCGCCTTCCGTGCAGGCGAGTTGGGCGCCGCCGATGCCACCGGGTTCACCCGCCGCCCAGAGTCCGCGTACGGAGGTTTCCTGGCGGGCGTCCAGGACCAGCGCGAGGGCGCCGTCGGGGGTGCGGCGGGTGGCGCAGCCGAGGGTGGTGGCGAGTTCGATGCCGGGGACGAGGCCATGGCCGACGGCCAGCGCGTCGCAGGCGATCCTGCGCCCCGTGCCCGGCACCGGCCGCCACTGGCCGTCAAGCCGCGCGACGGTGACGGCCTCGACGCGCTCGGCGCCGTGCACCTCGGTCACCGCGCTGCGGGTGTGCAGCGCGACGCGGTGGCGCAGCAGTACCGAGCCATGCGTCACGGCCTCGGCGAGCTTGTGCGGGTTGGCGGCGAGCGCGCGGGGATGGTGGGCGTACCCCAGATATCCGGACGCCTCGATCACGGCCGGCACCTCGGCGCCGGCCTCGGCGAGCGAGGAGGCGGCGGCCAGGAGCAGCGGCCCGCTCCCCGCGACGACCACCCGCTTCCCGGGCAGCACGAGCCCACCCTTGAGCATGGCCTGCGCCCCGCCCGCTCCGACCACGCCGGGCAACGTCCAGCCGGGAAAGGGAAGTTGACGCTCGTAGGCCCCGGTGGCGAGCAGCACGGCCCGCGCCCGGACCCGCACCGGCCGCCCCTCCCCGCCGTCGGCCCCGGTCAGGGCGTGCACCGCCCACTCCGCACCGTCGCCCCCTCGCTCGACGGTCCACACGTGGTGCCCGGCGAGGTGCGCGACCTCGCTCGCCTCCAGGCGCCCGCGCAGGTCCGCGAACGCCTTCCAGTCGTGGTGCAGCCGCTCGGGGTGCGCGGCACGCAGCGCGGGCGCGGGCTGCCGGTAGAACTGCCCGCCGATCCGGTCGGAGAGGTCCAACAGGGCGACGCGCAGGCCGAGTTCCGATGCGGTGACGGCCCCGGCGAGCCCGGCGGGCCCGGCTCCGATGACGGCGAGGTCGTACGGTTCGGCCGGCTCCGCCGAGCGCGCTCCGGGCCCCGCGGGGTTGTCCTGCGGCTCCGCCGTCGAAGCGGACGGTTCAGACGCCAAGTCCGCCACGGCCGTGCCCTCCCTGCGTGCTGATCTCGTCGCCGGGGCCCGCCGGCACCAGGCAGGCCCGCCGGTTGGGCACCCCGTTGATCACCGCGAGGCACTCGTAGCACTGCCCGATCCCGCAGAACGCGCCCCTGGGCCGGCCCTCCTCGCGGGTCGTCCGCCAGGCCAGGATGCCCGCGGCCCACAGCGCGGCGGCGACGGACTGGCCGGGCAGCGCGGACACCGGGCGGCCGTCGAGCGTGATCTCGAACGCCGGGCCTGGCGGCGCCCCGGCCAGTTCCCTGGGGGTTCGGGCCACCGTGGGCCTCCTCTCGTAAAACTCGTAAAAGTCGTAACAGGTCAGGTCAAGTGCCGGTGTCGAACCGCGCCGGGTCGAACGATGCGATTTCCAAAGGGAGTTGGCCATCCGTCAGACACTCCGCGATGATCCGGCCCGTCGCCGGGGCGAGCCCGATCCCCGCCCCCTCGTGCCCGCACGCGTGCAGGAGTCCGGGCACGCGCGGGTCGGGCCCGATCGCCGGGAGGTGGTCCGGCAGATACGGGCGGAAGCCCGCGTACGTACGCATCGTCCGGACGTCGGCCAGTGCGGGGAAGAGTGCTGTCGCCCCGGCCGCCAGACGGCGCAGGACCTCGACGGACAGGGTGCGGTCGAAGCCGACGCGTTCGCGGCTCGCGCCGATCAGGACCGGGCCCGCCGGGGTGCCCTCGACCACCGCCGAGGTCTGGAGCGCGGCCGAACCGCTGGCCACGTCGGCGACGTAGTCCGCCGCGTACACCTTGTGCCGCACCACCCGCGGCAGCGGCTCGGTGACCAGGACGAAGCCGCGCCGGGGCAGCACGGGCAGCAACACCCCGGCCAGGCGGGCGAGTTCACCGCCCCAGGTGCCGGCCGCGTTCACCACGTGCGGGGCGTACAGCGCACCGGAAGCGGTCCGCACCCCCCGCACCGCGCCGCCGGGCCCGGTGAGCAGACCGGTGACCTCCTCGCCGGGCCCGAGCCGGACCTCGGCGCCCGACGCGCGCAGCAGATGGGCGGCGGCGAGGGCGGGCATGACCTGGGCGTCCTGCGGATAGTGGAAGCCCCCCGCGAGACCCGACGCCAGGTGCGGCTCCAGGTCGTGCAGCCGGTCGGCCGCCACCTCGCGTACGGTCACGCCCGCCTTCTCCTGGCCCGCCGCGAAGGTACGCAGCGCGGCCAGCCCCGCCTCGTCGGAGGCGACCACGAGCCCGCCCTTGGGCTCGTACTCGACCCCGCGCGGCAGCAGCTCGGCGAGCTCCTGCCACAACTGGGCGGAGAACAGGGCGAGTTCGAGCTCGGGTCCCGGTTCCTTGTCGGAGACGAGGAGGTTGCCCTCGCCCGATCCCGTGGTGCCGCCCGCCACCGGGCCCCGGTCGAGCACGGTGACGCTCAGACCGGCCCGGGCCGCGTAGTAGGCACAGGCGGCCCCCACGACCCCCGCCCCGACGACGATGACGTCCGAGGCGCTCCTCGTGAAGCTCGCGCTGCTCGCGCTGCTCGCGCTGCTCGCGCTGCTCGTGGAGGTCGTGGAGCCGGCAGATCTGGCCGGTCCCGTCGCTCTAGCCGATCTCTTGGAACTCATGGATCCCGTGGGCACCTCGGTAATATTTCACATGGCACTGCCTCTGCCAAGGAGTCGCCCGGATCGGATACCGGATCGGGTACGCATCGGATAAAAGAGTCCCCGACACCTTGTCAGTGCAATTTCACATTACTATGTTACGGGTCACATTCCAGCCGCTTCAGGCTGCCGAACGCTCACGGAGTGACCGCCAATGAACAAGCGCACCTGCACCGCCCTCGCCATCGCCCTCACGGCGACGCTCACCCTCGGAGCGGCCGGCTGTTCCGGGGGAAAGCACACCGGCGCGGGCGCGGGGGGCGGCAAGAACCCGGCCGTCGCGAACGTGGGCAAGGTCGTCGGCGGCACCCCGGTCAAGGGCGGCACCCTCACCGTCCTGTCCAACCAGGACTTCACCCACCTCGACCCGGCCCGCAACTGGGTCATGAGCGACATGGACTTCGGCACCCGGCTGCTCTACCGCACCCTGGTGACCTACAAGGCGGTCCCCGGCGTCGGCGGCGGCGAGCTGACGCCCGACCTCGCCACCGACCTCGGCACCCCCTCCAACGGAGCCCGCACCTGGACGTTCCACCTCAAACAGGGCCTCACCTACGAGGACGGCTCGCCCATCACCGCGCAGGACGTCAAGTACAACGTCGAGCGGTCCTTCTCCCCCGACCTGCCCGGCGGCTCCGACTACGCGGCCCGCTACCTCACCGGCGCCGAGGGCTACCAGGGCCCCGCCCAGGGCAAGCACCTCGACTCCGTCAAGACGCCCGACGACCACACGATCGTCTTCGAACTCCGCAAGCCCTTCGCCGAGTTCCCCAACGCCACCGTCATGCCGACCTTCGCGCCCGTGCCCAAGGCGCAGGACAACGGCCCCAAGTACGACAACAGACCGTTCTCGTCAGGCCCGTACAAGGTCGAGTCGTACCAGCGGAACAAGCAGCTCACCCTGGTCCGCAACACCCACTGGGACCCCGGCAGCGACCAGGTCCGCAAGGCCTACCCGGACCGCATCGTCGTGACGATGGGGCTCAAGGCCACCCAGATCGACGACCGCCTCATCGCCAGCCAGGGCGCCGACGCCTCCGCCGTCTCCTGGGGTGCGCTGCGCCCCGAGAGCGCGCCCAAGGTCCTGACGAACACAGCCGTACGCGAGCGCCTCCTCGCCGAGTCCACCAACTGCACGGACATGATCCAGATGCACACCGGACGCGCCCCGTTCACCGATGTGAAGGTGCGTCAGGCGGTGATGTACGCGCTCGACAAGGACGCGGTACTCACCTCGTCCGGCGGGCCCGCGTTCAACGACCTGTCCACCGCGTACATGCCGGCCACCCTCTTCGACGGCAAGCAGCCCGACACCCTCAAGATCCCCACCACCGGAGACGTCGCCAAGGCCAAGGAGCTCCTCAAGGAGGCGGGCAAGCCCGGCGGGTTCGAGACCAAGATGACCGTCTCCACCGGCGACAAGGGCCGCGCCGAGGCCATCCAGGAATCCCTCGCCAAGGCCGGGATCAAGGTCACCATCGAGACCGTCGACCCGTCCGCGTTCTACGCCACCATCGGCGACGTCAAGAACCGCACCGACATCCTCTACACGGGCTGGTGCCCGGACTACCCGTCCGGCTCCACGTTCCTGCCGTTCGTCTTCGACGGCCGCTACATCAAGGAGAAGGGCAACCAGGGCAACCACTCCGTCTTCCGCGACGACGCGACCATGAAGCGGATCGACGAGATCTCCGCCATGACCGACGTCAAGGCCGCGGCCCAGGCCTGGCAGCAGCTCGACGGCGAGATCCTCGCCAAGGCCCCCGCCGTGCCCGTCCTGGTCCGGCGCTGGCCGCTGGTGCTCGGCACCAACATCGCGGGCGGCTACGGCCAGACGTCCTTCGGCGGCCAGCTCGACTACGCCACCGTCGGGCTCAAGAACCCCGCCCAGAGCGGGAACTGAGGCCCGCCCGACCATGACCACTCCCCTGACCGCTCCGGCGAAACCACCGGTAGCAGTGACCGGCCGCGGGCCCTGGCAGCTCGCCCGCGCGGAACTGCGCCGCCGTACCTCCGTGAAGATCTCCCTCGCCGTCGTCGTCCTCTTCCTGTTCATGGCGGCCGGCGCCCCGCTGCTCGGCGCGCTCGGCGGCTGGTCCCCCGAAGAGTTCGACAAGACCGCCATCGACCCCTACCTCGGCGGCCAGCCGCTCGGCCCGCTCGGCGGGATCTCCGCCGACCACTGGCTCGGCGTCGAACCCGTCACCGGCCGCGACCTGTTCGCCCGCGTCGTGTACGGCGCCCAGGTCTCGCTGCTCATCGCCCTGACCGCGACCGCCATCGTCGTGGTCGCGGGCACGGCGGCCGGGATCGCGGCCGGCTACTTCGGCGGCCGCACCGACACGGTCCTGTCCCGGCTGATGGACCTCACCATGTCCTTCCCGTCCCTCATCTTCATGATCGCGATGATGTCGGTGGCCAAGGACGTCAACCGCATCCTGCTGATGACCGCCGTCATCGGCCTGTTCGGCTGGCCCGGAATCGCCCGCGTCGTACGCGGCCAGACCCTCTCGCTCAAACACCGCGAGTACGTGGACGCCGCCCGCGTCGGCGGCTCAGGCCCCTGGCGCATCCTGACCCGCGACATCCTGCCCGGGGTCGCCGGTCCCGTCATCGCGTACACCACGCTCATCGTCCCCGGCATGATCGCCACCGAGGCCGCACTCAGCTACCTCGGCGTCGGCGTGCGCCCGCCCACCCCGTCCTGGGGTCAGATGATCGCCGAGAGCGTGTCGTTCTACGACACCGACCCGATGTACTTCATCATCCCGAGCACCTGCCTCTTCCTCACCGTGCTCGCGTTCACCCTGCTCGGCGACGCGCTGCGCGACGTCCTCGACCCGAGGGGCAGCCGCACATGACCCGCTACCTCGCCCGCCGGATCCTCGGCGTGATCGGCGTGCTCATCGCGATCGCCGCGGTCACCTTCACCATCTTCTACGTCCTGCCGTCCGACCCGGCCGCCGCAGCCTGCGGCAAGTCGTGCAGCACCGAACGCCTGGAGGCGATCCGCGCCCACATGGGCCTGGACCAGCCGCTGTGGCGCCAGTTCTGGGACTTCGCCTCCGGGATCTTCACCGGCCGCACCATGGGCACCGGCCAGTACGCGCTGCACTGCGACTTCCCGTGCCTGGGCTACTCGTACGAGAACAGCGAGTCGGTCTGGGCCCTCCTCATGGACCGCCTCCCCGTCTCCGCCTCCCTGGCCCTCGGCGCGGCGGTGCTGTGGCTGGCGCTCGGCCTGACCGCCGGCGTCGCCGCCGCCCTGCGCAAGGACACCTTCACCGACCGCGCCCTGATGGTCGGCGCGGTCGCGGCGGCCTCCATGCCGGTCTACTTCACGTCGGTGATGCTGATCTACGGCCTGATCCGGGTGGCGGGCCTGCTCCCCTACCCCCAGTACGTCGCGTTCGGCTCCGACCCCGTGCACTGGGCGTCCAACCTGCTGCTCCCCTGGATCGCGCTCGCCATCCTGTACGCCGCCATGTACGCCCGCCAGAGCCGCAGTTCCATGATCGAGACCATGGCGGAGCCGTACATCCGCACCGCCCGCGCCAAGGGCCTGCCGCGCCGCACGGTCGTCGTCAAACACGGCCTGCGCTCCGCGATGACCCCGATCCTGACCCTGTTCGGCATGGATCTGGGCGGGCTGCTCGCGGGCGCGGTCATCACCGAGTCCATCTTCGGCCTGCCCGGCATCGGCCGGCTCTTCTACGGCGCCCTGTCCACCGGCGACCAGCCCGTCATCCTCGGCGTGACCCTGCTCGCCGCCGCTTTCATCGTCGTCGCCAACCTGGCGGTCGACCTTCTGTACGCGGTGGTCGACCCGCGGGTGAGGCTGTGATGACCGAGATGACTAAGGATCAACTCCTGTTGTCCGTACGTGACTTGAGCGTCACCTTCCCCACGGAGCGAGGTCCGGTACGGGCCGTGGACACGCTCTCCTTCGACGTACACCGGGGCCGCACCCTGGGCATCGTCGGCGAATCCGGGTCCGGCAAGTCCGTCACCTCGATGGCCGTGCTCGGCCTGCACACCGGCGCCGAGGTCACCGGCTCCATCACCCTGGACGGGCAGGAACTGGTGGGCCTGCCCGAACGCGCCCTGAACCGGGTGCGCGGCCGCCGCATCGCGATGATCTTCCAGGACCCGCTGTCCAGCCTCCACCCGTACTACACGGTCGGCGAGCAGATCGCGGAGCACCACCGGGTGCACTTCAACTCCCGGCGCGCACAAGCCCGCAAGCGGGCCGTGGAGATGCTCGCCGAGGTGGGCATCCCGGAGCCGGCGCGGCGGGCGGGCGAATACCCGCACCAGTTCTCCGGCGGCATGCGCCAGCGGGCGATGATCGCGATGGCGCTGGCCTGCGAGCCGGAGCTCCTCATAGCGGACGAGCCGACCACGGCCCTCGACGTAACCGTCCAGGCCCAGATCCTGGAACTGCTCGCCCGGTTGCAGCAGGAGCGCGGCCTGGCGGTCGTGATGATCACCCACGACCTGGGGGTGGTAGCCCGGGTCGCCCACGAGGTCCTGGTGATGTACGGGGGCCGGGCGGCCGAACAGGCCCCGGTGGACGACCTGTTCGCCATGCCCGCGCACCCCTACACCCGGGGCCTCCTCGACTCCCTGCCCCGTCTGGACGACAGCGACGACGCGCCCCTGCGGGCCATCCCGGGCAGCCCGCCCTCGCTGCTCGACCCCACCCCGGGCTGCGCGTTCGCACCCCGCTGCCCGCGCGCGGCCACCGCGAGCACCGAGCTGCGGGACCGCTGCGAGAGCGAACGCCCCTTGCTCGGCGGCCCGACGGGCCACCCGGTCGCCTGCCACCTCCCCGCGTACGAAGGCGTAGCGTCATGAGCTTTGTTCCGGCTGCCGAAGCACTCTCCGAACCCCTGTTGTCCGTACGGGAGTTGAGGATGCACTTCCCCGGCCGCGGCCACCGCTCGGCACCCGTGCGGGCCGTCGACGGCGTCAGCTTCGACGTGGCGGCGGGCGAGACGCTGGGCCTGGTCGGCGAATCCGGCTGCGGCAAGTCGACGACGGGCCGCGTGATCGTGCGCCTCCTTGAGCCCACCTCGGGGACGATCGCGTACGAGGGCCGCGACATCAGCCGCCTGAACCGGCGCGAGCTGCGACCGGTGCGCAAGGACCTCCAGATGGTCTTCCAGGACCCGCACTCCTCCCTGAACCCGCGCCAGACGGTGGCCCGCATCATCTCGGACCCGCTGCTCGCCCACGGCAGTTCGGAGTCGTCGGCGCGCGCCCGTGCGGTTGAGCTGATGGACCTGGTCGGCCTGATCCCGGAACACATAGACCGCTATCCGCACGAGTTCTCCGGCGGCCAGGCCCAGCGGATCGGCATAGCCCGCGCGCTGGCCCTCGACCCGAAGCTGGTGGTGGCGGACGAGCCGGTGTCGGCCCTTGACGTCTCCGTCCAGGCCCAGATCGTCAACCTGATGGAACGCCTACAGAAGGAGCTGGGCCTGGCCTACCTCTTCATCGCGCACGACCTGTCGGTGGTGAAGCGGGTGTGTGACCGGGTGGCGGTGATGTATCTGGGCCGGGTGGTGGAGATCGGCGCGAAGGAGCGGGTGTACGCGGCTCCGGCCCACCCGTACACCCAGGCCCTCCTGTCCGCCGTCCCCCTCCCCGACCCCGCGGCGGAACGGGCTCGCGAGCGGATCACGCTGCTGGGGGACCCTCCCAGCCCGGCGTCACCGCCGCCGGGGTGCGCGTTCCATCCGCGCTGCGCGCGGGCGGCGGAGGTCTGCCGTGTGGAGGCGCCGGTGTTGCGGGGGGTTGCGGCGGGGGAGGAGAGGCAGGTGGCGTGCCACTTCCCGGGTTGACCCGGGGTCCGCTCCCCCACCCCGCCCTTTCCCGACCCTGCGGGGGTTGAAGGACCCCTGAGGTCCCCCCTGTTCGAGCGAAGCCGAGAACTTGGGGGAGCGACCAACCACGCACGCTCCGAGGCTGAAAGCGGGGTCGGGGGCGCGGGGAACTGCGCGACCAGCCACCCACGATCCGCGGACTGACAGCCGTCGGGGGACCCGGGGCACAGCCCAGGGAAGCCCGCACCGCATCCCGCCGGGGGGCGGGGAACGCGCGACCAGCCACCCACAACGCGAGGCCGAATCCCCACCCCCGCGGAGCGTCAAAGCACGCCGCTGCCAAGCGGCCGATCAGGCAGCGCCCCCGGCAGCACATAGAACAGAGCCGAACCATAGTGCTCCGCAAAGGAGTTGAGCGCATCGCCCGCAGCCAACCGCCGCTGCACCCGCACGAAGAGCGCGGGGTCGTTCATGTAGGCCAGGAAGAGCAGCCCCCGATCAGCGGGGCTGTTCTCGTACGCGTACCCCCGCCGCAGCATGCGAGCCCCGCCATCGAGCCGAGGATTCGCAAGCCGCACATGCGCGTCCGCGGGCAGGACATAACCCCCCTCCGGACTTCCCGCCGGGCTCGCCCCCAGACTGCCCCCCGGGTTCCCTCCAGGGCTCCCCTCCGGACTCGCCCCCGCGCTCCCTCCCGGACTCCCCTCGGAACTCACCCCCGGACCCGGACCCGCCCCGGACGTACGCGCATCCAGGTCGACCTGATCACGCTCCGCCCCACCCCCCAACGGCTCACCCCCACGCTTGCGGCGCCCGATGATCTGCTCCTGCCGGGCAACGGGCAGCCGTCCGAACTCCTCGGTGCGCAGCCGTACCCGGCGTACCACGAGGAAGGTGCCGTCGGCGTACGGCCCCGGCGCGGACAGCCACACCCAGCGGGCGCACTCCTCGGCGGTGGGGTTCGCCGTGCCGTGCTTGAAGCCGAGGAGATTGCGCGGGGTCTCGCCGTCGCGCGGAGGCGTGAAGGGGGCAGTCCCCGGCCCCGGCAGCTCGGCCGGCAGGAATCCGGCCTGACGCCAGCGCGGCCGCAGCACCCCCGCGCCGGCCCCCGCGAGCAGCCAGGCGACCCGTTCGCACGCCTGCGGATCCCGCGCGGAGATCTGCACCCCGATCTCGCCCCCGCCGGCCCCCGCGTCGAGACGCTCCCCCGGGAACGGAGGCAGCTCCCGCAACCCCTCGGGCGCCCCGACACCGAGCCTCGTCGGCAGAGTGGGCCCGATCCCGACGGTCGCGCCGGCCCCCGCCTCAAGCCCGGTGAGCGACTCGCTCCACCGCGCGAGCAGCCGCCGCACGGCGTCCCGCCCGGGAGCCCCGCTCGTATTCGGCGTGAGGTCGTAGGAGACGAAGAGCGCGTACGGCGTCTGGCGCTCGGTCACCCCGACCTGCCGGGCGGGCCCGGGCGGCGGGCCCTGGGCGGGCCGCAGCGGGCGCTCGCGCGGAGGCGCGGAGTCACATCCGCTCAGCGCGAAGGCCACGGGGAGGGTGGCGAGGAGGGTGCGACGGGGGATCCTGGGAACACTCAAGTCATCGTACAAAACGGTACATTTCATGAGGAAGGTACTGCGCACGATACACCTGCGGCACCGGCCCACCGGGCTTCCTCAGCCCTGCGTGCCGTAGCCGGGGCGAGCGGCAAGCTCTGCGCCTTCCGGTTACCGCCTACCGCTCCCGAAGCGGGTTGGTCGGCGGGGGCGGCGCATCCGGATCGTCCTCGGCGACCGGGAGGGGCCGATGCCCCTCCGACCAGTGGTTGGACCAGCCGCACACCCCGCACGAATACCGGCCGTCGAGCCCGGCCAGCTCGGTACCGCACCGCTTGCACTGCGTGTACGTGATGTCCGGCGTCGGCGCGCTGCCGACCGCCGGGGGGCGTCCAGGGGTGTGGGTCACTCACGGAGCGTACCCAGCACGGAACCTCGGTTCGGGCAGTTCACAGCTGTCCGGAGGTGTTCCGGTGGGCTAGATCCTGGTCAACCTCTACGCCGGTGACGCGGTCGCTGCCGACGCGCTCACAGAGGTAGGCGGTGTTGCAGCCGGACCCGTATCCGACGTCAAGAACGGCGTGGTGCGGGCGGAGTTCAAGGTGGCTCAGCTTCTCGAAGACGACGTTCGGGGCGGACACCGATGAGCTGAAGTCGCCTCTGGGTTGGGGTCCCGGGGCGCATCCCCGCCGTGACTGGGCCGGGGGGCCAGATCAACTGACTCTGCTCTTCGCAGAGTTGGGAGCATCGAGGACTTCCAGGAACGCTCGGACCGTCCGGGCCAGCGCCCGGAGGTAGGTCCACGCGCCCAGCGGGACGGGCTCCGGGCCCCGCGCCACCAGGTCGGCCCAGTCGCGCAGGGCCGCGTCCGAGCGCGGGGTCCGGTCCGGCACGTCCGCCACCGATGCGTGCAGGCGCTCACCGTGATTCCGGATCGTCACGGTCAGGCGGCCGATCTCCAGCGGGCTCGGCTTGAACTGGAAACCGACAAGGACCCGGTCGCAGTCCAACGCGGCAAGCTCCCGCTCGGTGGGCGTCAACGGCTTCGCGTCTATCGTGCTCACGCTCCTCACTCACCCTGCCCCCTTCCGGATTCACCTCTTCCGGGCGGGGGTGCTGTGAAGAGCTAACCGCCGAGGGCGGGCCCGCGGGTACCGTTGAAGGCCTCCGGGAATGTGAAACCTGGGAAACCCCGGCAATTGGTTGGGAGTTGAGATGGCGAGGATCAGCCCCAGGACACCGAACACCGGCCTGTCGAGCCTGCTTGAACAGGCGAAATACACGCAGTCCCAGTTCGCACATGCGGTGAATCATGCGGGTCTCGCAGCCGGGCTCGAACTGCGTTATGACCATTCGGCGGTGAAACATTGGCTTGCCGGTACGCAGCCGAAACCGCAGGTCAGGGCGGTTATCGTCGAGGTCCTGGCGCGTAGGTTGAAGCGACCGGTCACGCATGCCGAGGCGGGTCTCACGCCCGTTCCGGACGTGCGCGGCGGGGCAGCGGGTGACACGGTCGAGGACCTGGTGGATCTGGGAACGGCCGACATGAACCCGTCCCGTCGGGGCGTTCTCGCCGGCGGCCTGTACTCGGCCGCGTTGGCCGTCCCCGCATTCGCCGTGGCAACGCCCGCGAAAGCCGCCGCGAAATCCCCGGCTCGTCCCACAACTCGTATCGGTCAAGGGCAGGTTGACACCGTCCGCAGGATGACGGACAAGATCGCCGACATTCTCGACGAGCTCGGCGCCGGTCACGCCCGGCCGATGGCGGCGGCGTTCCTCGTGAACACCGTCGGCCCCTACCTGAAGGCCTCGGCCACCGGGGAGGTGCACGCCGACATGCTCTCGGCCGCCTCCGACCTCACCTACCTGACCGGGTGGATGGCGATGTACGAACGCGAGCACGGCACCGGCCAGACCTACTACCTGCGCGCCCTCGACCTCGCCCGAGAGGCTGAGGACCACGTCACGTACTGCCGCACCCTGCGCGGCATGAGCCTCCAGGCCTCTAACCTCCGCTACGGCTCCAAGGCCCTCGAATACGCCGACAGCGCGGCCGAGGTGGCCCCTTCGGCCGGGCCCCGCCTGACCGCGTTCCTGCGCGGCCAGCAGGCCCACGCCGCCTCGATGGTCGGCGACAAGCGGCAGGCCATGAACCGGCTGCGCGAGACCGAGGCCGCGCTGGCCAAGGCCGACAACCACCGGGACGCCATCGGCGGATACGACCAGGCTGCCTACCAGTTCCATGTCGCCCACGTCCTGTACGAGTTCAAGGACCTGAAGGGCTCGATCAAGGCGATGCGGCACTCGCTGCGCGTGCAGCCGCCGCAGGAACGGCAGGGCCGGACCCACGCCAACGGGGTTCTCGCGCAACGGCAGTTCGAGCTCGGGCATGTCGAGGAGGCGTGCTCGACATGGGACCGGTTCCTCGACGACTACCAGGACCTGTCGACGGCGCGCGGCGACGAGCACTTCGCCACCATGCGCAAGCGTCTCGCCCCGTACACGAAGGCCCGCGCCGTGCGCGACCTGATGGCGCGGGCGCAGGACGTGGCCGCGCACAAGGCGTAGAGACGCGCACAAGGCATAGAGATGAGCCCATGACATCAGACCCGGTAATCGCCCCGGAAGTCCTGGCCTTCTACGCCGAGACGGTCGACGAATCCGTACGGCTGACGTCCAGCGCCGACGGCGCGCTCGAACTGATCCGCACCCAGGAGATCCTGCGGCGCCACCTTCCGCCCGCGCCGGCCGCCGTCCTCGATGTCGGCGGTGGGCCCGGCATCCATGCCCAGTGGCTGGCCGAGGACGGGTACACGGTGCACATCGTGGACCCCGTGCCCCGCCATATCGCGCAGGCACCCCTCGGCGTCACGGCCGAGGTCGGTGACGCGCGCAAGCTGTCCGCGCCCGACCACTCCCAGGACGTCGTCCTTCTGCTCGGCCCGCTCTACCACCTCCTGGAGCGCGAGGAGCGGGACCTGGCCATCGCCGAGGCGCTGCGCGTCGTCAAGCCGGGCGGGCTCGTCGCGGCCGCCGCGATCGGGCGCTATGCCTCGCTCTTCGAGCACGTCGCCACCACGCTGCTTGATGTCGAGCGCGTCCACGATGCCGTCTTCGACATCCTCAGGACGGGGCGCCACGACCCCGGTCGGAAGGGGTTCACCGCAGCCTACTTCCACACCGCCGAGTCGCTTGCCGAGGAGCTGACGGCGGGCGGTGTGCGGGGTGTGGAGGTGATCGGGATCGAGGGGCCGTCCTGGGGTGCGCTCAAGGCGGCCGAGGTGCACGGCAAGGAGTCGCTGCGGGATTCGGCGATGTTCCGCGCCGCGCTCGCGGCCGCCCGGCTCGCCGAGCCGTACCCCGAGCTCCTGTCGGCCAGCTCCCACATGCTGGCGGTCGGGCATGCGCCCGGGTGACCCCGGGTGGTAAGGCCCACGCCCCGCCCTTCCCCCAAGGACAGCCCTGCCAGGGGCGCGGGGAACTGCGCGAGCGGCCACGCGCGGCCCGCATCCGAGACGGGACACCCACGCGGCCCACCCCGCCCGCAAGCGTGACGAGCCCCACACCCCTCACCACCCCCGCCCCGGGCACGGCCCCCACCAGCCAGAACCTGTCAGAACCCGTCAAACGTCGGCCGATATCCATCACCAGATTTCTGTTATCCGGTCACAGCCGGGCTGTTCTCCTCTCCGTCGGGCCAGTTAGGTTCGGTCGATGCCGGGGAGAGTGGACGAGCGTGATCAGTGAACAGGAAGCCGCGGTGGTCGTCGCGGCTCGGGCCGGTGACCAGGTGGCCCGCGACGAGCTCATAGCCGGGTATCTGCCGCTCGTGTACAACATCGTCGGCCGCGCGCTGAACGGGCACGCCGACGTCGACGATGTCGTGCAGGAGAGCCTGCTGCGGATGCTCGACGGGCTCGGCTCGCTGCGCGACCCGGAGGCCTTCCGGTCCTGGCTGGTCGCCGTCACCATGAACGAGATCCGACGGTACTGGCAGGGCCATCGCCGTACCCCGGCCCCCGTCGACGGTGGGCTCCAGGACGCCTACGACATCGCCGACCCCGGTGCCGACTTCGTCGACCTCACCATCGTCCAGCTCGGGCTTTCCGGGCAGCGCAAGGAGGTCACCGAGGCCACCCGCTGGCTGGAGCCCGACGACAGCGCGCTCCTCTCGCTGTGGTGGCTGGAGGCCGCCGGCGTACTCACCCGGGGCGAGGTCGCCTCCGCGCTCGACCTGACCCCCGAGCACGCCGCCGTACGCATCCAGCGCATGAAGGGCCAGCTGGAGACCGCCCGCGTCGTCGTGCGCGCCCTCGCCGGGATCGAGCGCTGTGGCGAACTCTCCGGGTTCGCCCTCTCCTGGGACGGCGTGCCTTCCGCCCTGTGGCGCAAGCGAATAGCCCGGCACGCGCGCACCTGCGCCGTCTGCTCCGGGCACTGGAGCGGGCTCATACCCGCCGAGGGGCTTCTTGTCGGCCTCGCGCTCGTCCCTGTCGCAGCCGCCTCCGCCGGACTTCTCGCCGCCCTCCACGCAGGAGCGGGCCCGGCTCTGCAGACCGCCGCCCACGCCACCACCCAGCCCGCTCCTCAAGCCCCGAAAGCCCCCCGCGCCAGCCACGCCGCCCACAAGCGCCGCGGCCCCGCCTCCCGGCGCGACCGGCGGGACCAGCGGGCGCGGCGTCGGCGCCGGGCCGCCGCCGTCATCGCCGGGGTGGCCGCCGTCGCCGCCCTCGGCGGAGCCTTCCACTTCTTCACCGACTCCGGGCACGATGCGTCGCGCACCGTCGCCGATGCCCCCGGCACCACCACCGAGGCCGCCGCCGACGGGATGAGTACGAGCATGAAGCCCGTTCCCCCGTCCGCCTCGGCCTCCAACTCCCCTGCCAGGCCGAGCAGTTCGGCCAGTCCCAGCGCCAAGCCCCCGGCTTCGCCCGCCGCCAAGCCCTCCTCGCACCCCGTGCCGCCCAGGCCCGCCCCCAGCACCAAGCGCGCCGCCCCCAGCGCCGAATCCGGTCAGCCGGCCGCCGCGCAGGACGTGCTCGCGATCGTCAACTCCGAGCGTGCGAAGGCCGGTTGTTCGGCACTCACCAGCAACCCCAAGCTGTACGACGCCGCGCTCAAGCACTCCGAGAACATGGCCGCGCAGAACTTCTTCGACCACACCGACCCCAGCGGCGCCGGACCCGGCGAGCGCATCACCGCCGCCGGGTACAAGTGGAGTACGTACGGCGAGAACATCGCGCGGGGCCAGGCCGACGCGGCCGCCGTCATGGACACCTGGATGCACAGCCCCGGCCACCGCGCCAACATCCTGAACTGCGCGTTCAAGGAGATCGGCATCGGGGTCCACAACGGGTCCGGCGGGCCCTGGTGGACTCAGGACTTCGGCACTCAGAGTTAGAGCCTGTGTCTAAACCCGCAAAGCGAAGTGGGCCCGGGTTCTTGAACCCGGGCCCACCCCGCTCACTGAGAGCCTGTGTCTGAACCCCGCCCGGGCGGGGTTCAGACACAGGCTCTGACGCCTCAGCCCTCGTCCTCCAGGTCGCCCTCGGTCTCCAGGTACACCTGGCGAAGGGCTTCCAGGACCGCCGGGTCCGGCTTCGCCCACATGCCGCGCGACTCGGCCTCCAACAGGCGCTCCGCGATGCCGTGCAGGGCCCACGGGTTGGCGGCCTGGAGGAACTCGCGGTTGGCCGGGTCCAGGACGTACGTCTCGGTCAACTTGTCGTACATCCAGTCGGCGACCACGCCCGTCGTGGCGTCGTAGCCGAACAAGTAGTCCACCGTCGCCGCGAGTTCGAAGGCCCCCTTGTAGCCGTGGCGGCGCATCGCCTCGATCCACTTGGGGTTGACGACCCGGGCCCGGAAGACCCTGCTGGTCTCCTCGACCAGGGTGCGGGTCTTGACCGTTTCGGGGCGCGTCGAGTCGCCGATGTACGCCTCGGGGGCGGTGCCGCGCAGCGCGCGGACGGTGGCCACCATGCCGCCGTGGTACTGGAAGTAGTCGTCCGAGTCGGCGATGTCGTGCTCGCGGGTGTCGGTGTTCTTCGCCGCCACCGCGATCCGCTTGTACGCCGTCTCCATCTCGTCCCGCGCCGGACGGCCGTCCAGCTCGCGGCCGTACGCGTAGCCGCCCCACACCGTGTAGACCTCGGCGAGGTCGGCGTCGGTGCGCCAGTCGCGGGAATCGATGAGCTGGAGCAGGCCCGCGCCGTAGGTGCCGGGGCGGGAGCCGAAGATGCGGGTGGTGGCGCGGCGTTCGTCGCCGTGCTCGGCGAGGTCGGCCTGGGTGTGGGCGCGTACGTGGTTCTGGTCGGCGGGTTCGTCGAGCGATGCCGCCAGGCGTACGGCGTCGTCCAACAGGCCGATCGTGTGCGGGAAGGCGTCGCGGAAGAAGCCCGAGATGCGCAGGGTCACGTCGATGCGGGGGCGGCCCAGCTCGTCGAGCGGGATCGGCTCCAGGCCGGTGACCCGGCGCGAGGCGTCGTCCCAGACGGGTCGCACGCCGAGCAGCGCCATCGCCTCGGCCACGTCGTCGCCCGCCGTGCGCATCGCGCTCGTACCCCACAGGGAGAGCCCGACCGAGGTCGGCCAGTCGCCGTTGTCGGTGCGGTAGCGGTTGGCGAGGGACTCGGCGAGCGCCTGCCCTGTCTCCCAGGCGAGCCGCGATGGGACGGCCTTGGGGTCGACCGAGTAGAAGTTGCGGCCGGTCGGCAGGACGTTGACCAGGCCACGCAGGGGAGAGCCCGAGGGGCCCGCCGGTACGAAGCCGCCGCCCAGGGCGTGGACGGTGTGGTCGAGTTCGGCGGTGGTCGCGGCCAGGCGCGGGACGACCTCGCGGGCCGCGAACTCCAGGATGGCGCGCACCTGTTGGGTCTGGTCGGCGGGGATCGCGGCCAGGTCCCAGGCGGCGTCGTCCATCGCCTGCACCAGGGCGCGGGCCTGCCCCTCGGCCTCGTCGGCCGAGGTGCGGGTGGCCGCGGACTCGTCCAGGCCGAGGGCCTCGCGAAGGCCGGGCAGAGCGGAGGTGCCGCCCCAGATCTGACGCGCCCTCAGAATCGCGAGGACCAGGTTGACGCGGTCGGCGCCGGCCGGGGCGTTGCCGAGCACGTGCAGGCCGTCGCGGATCTGGACGTCCTTGATCTCGCAGAGCCAGCCGTCGAGATGCATGATGAACTCGTCGAAGCCCTCGTCCTCGGGGCGGTCTTCGAGCCCCAGGTCGTGGTCGAGCTTCGCGGCCTGGATCAGCGTCCAGATCTGGGCGCGGATCGCGGGGAGCTTCGCCGGGTCCATGGCCGCGATCTGGGCGTGCTCGTCGAGGAGCTGCTCCAGGCGCGCGATGTCGCCGTACGAGTCGGCGCGCGCCATCGGCGGCACCAGGTGGTCGATCAGCGTGGCGTGCACACGGCGCTTGGCCTGGGTGCCCTCGCCCGGGTCGTTGACCAGGAACGGGTACACCAGCGGGATGTCGCCGAGGGCGGCGTCCGGGCCGCAGGCGGCGGACAGGCCCGCGTTCTTGCCGGGCAGCCACTCCAGGTTGCCGTGCTTGCCGAGGTGGATCATCGCGTCGGCGCCGAAGCCGCCGTCGGCGGCGGACGCCGCGATCCAGCGGTAGGCGGCCAAGTAGTGGTGCGAGGGCGGCAGATCGGGGTCGTGGTAGATCGCGATCGGGTTCTCGCCGAAGCCGCGCGGCGGCTGGATGAGGATCAGCAGATTGCCGCGGCGCAGGGCCGCGAGGACGATGTCGCCCTCGGGGTTACGGGACCGGTCGAGGAACATCTCGCCGGGCGGCGGCCCCCAGTGCTCCTCCACATTCGTACGCAGCTCCTCGGGCAGCGTCGCGTACCAGCGCTTGTAGTCGGCGGCCGGGATGCGGACCGGGTTGGCCGCCAGCTGCTCCTCGGTGAGCCAGTCCTGGTCGTGGCCGCCCGCGTCGATCAGCGCGCGGATCAGCTCGTCGCCGTCGCCGGAGACCAGGCCCGGGATCTCGTCCTCGGGCCCGAAGTCGTAGCCCTCGGCGCGCAGTCGGCGAAGCAGCGCGACGGCGCTCGCGGGGGTGTCGAGGCCGACCGCGTTGCCGATCCGGGAGTGCTTGGTCGGGTACGCGGAGAGCACGAGAGCGAGGCGCTTGTCGGCGGCGGGGATGTGCTTCAGGCGGGCGTGGCGTACGGCGATCCCGGCGACGCGGGCCGAGCGCTCGGCGTCGGCGACGTACGCGGGCAGGCCGTCCTCGTCGATCTCCTTGAAGGAGAACGGAACGGTGATCAGGCGGCCGTCGAACTCGGGGACCGCGATCTGGCTGGCCGCGTCCAGCGGGGACACGCCCTCGTCGTTCTCCTCCCAGGCGCCGCGCGAGCCGGTGAGGCAGAGCGCCTGGAGGATCGGTACGTCCAGGCCGCTGAGCGCGCCCGCGTCCCAGGACTCGTCGTCCCCGCCCGCCGACGCGGTGGCCGGCTTGGTGCCGCCGGCTGCGAGGACGGTGGTCACGATGGCGTCGGCGGCGCGCAGTTCGTCGATGAGCTCCGGCTCGGGGGAGCGCAGCGAGGACACGTACAGCGGGAGCGCGCGGCCCCCGGCGTCCTCGATGGCGCCGCACAGGGTGTCCACGAAGGCGGTGTTGCCGCTCATGTGGTGGGCGCGGTAGTAGAGCACCGCGACGGTCGGCCCCTCGACGGGGCGGGCCGTGCGCTCAAGGGGGCCCCAGGAGGGGGCGGGCGCGGGCGGCTCGAATCCGTGGCCGGTGAGCAGCACGGTGTCGGAGAGGAATCGGGCGAGTTGGTCCAGGTTGGCGGGGCCGCCGTGCGCGAGGTAGGCGTGCGCCTCGGCGGCGATGCCGACCGGCACGGTGGAGGCGGCCATCAGCTGGGCGTCCGGGGCCTGTTCACCGCTGAGCACGACGACGGGCAGCCCGCTCGCGGTCAGCGCGTCGAGCCCGTCCTGCCAGGCGCGCACGCCGCCGAGGAGGCGTACGACGACGAGGCCGACGCCGTCGAGGAGCGCGGGCAGGGCGTCGAGCGCGAGCCGGGAGGGGTTGGCGAACCGATAGGGCACCGGGCCGTCGTTCGCGGCGCGGGCGCTGAGGAGGTCGGTGTCGGACGTCGACAGGAGCAGGATGGGGCGGGGGCGGGGGCCCTGGGGGTCCTCAAGCATGCGGCGTCAGGCCTTCCTCGGGGTGTCCGCGCCCCGGGTGGTGTCGGAATGGGTCTCCCCGAGGGGAGGGGGAGTTCCTGACTCGCCCGGCCGAGCGGGGGCTCGGGTCCGGGCTCACAGTGGCGGGACCGCGCCGGAATCACACCGGGCTTCCTCCCCTGACGCCGTCGCCGGCGCGTGGCGGGCCAGGTGGCCCGTTGCCTGCATAGTAGCGACCTCGGTGGGGGCGGGGTTTGGGCGCGGATCGCTTCCGCGGGGGTGGGGGTTCAGTGCGGGGCGCTTCCGCGGGGGGGGGGAGGGGGGGAGGTTCAGCGCGGGCCGTCTGTGGCTGGTCGCGCCCGCGCGGCGGAGCCGCAAATGTCACAGCCCCGCGCCCCTAGCAGGGTTGGTGCGGGCTTCCCTGGGCTGTGCCCCGGACCTCCCGACGCCCCTCCGCCTGCGGACCGTGCGTGGCTGGTCGCGCCCGCGCGGCGGAGCCGCAAATGTCACAGCCCCGCGCCCCTTAGCGGGGTCAGTGCGGGCACCCCCCGGCTGTGCCCCGGACCCCCGACGCCCCTCCGCCTGCGGACCGTGCGTGGTTGCTCGCGCAGTTCCCCGCGCCCCTTAGCGGGGTCAGTGCTGGCACCCCCCGGCTGTGCCCCGGACCTCCCGACGCCACTCCGCCTTCGGCCGCGGGCTGCACGTGGTTGCTCGCGCAGTTCCCCGCGCCCCTAAGCGGGGTCAGTGCTAGCCCGCACCGGAGCATTTCAGCCTGTCCGGCGGTTGAGGACGAGCGCCCTTCAGGCGCGAACGGGGTCTGGGGCGGAGCCCCAGCAGCCACGGGGCGCAGCCCGGACGGAATCCCCCGGAGGGTCTCGGGAAGGGGCGGGGTGGGGAAGACCTCCCCGGGTGGCCACCGCCTCCCTCGTGGGTATGCTCGCCGCCATGCCGCCCCCCTCCTCAACACCCCCCAACCAGGGCGAACCCCGCATAGAGGACCCCTTGGGAGCTGTCGTACGCGAGGCCCGCACCCCGGACCGGGACGCGACCGGAGAATCCGGCCGCCCGGTCCCCGTCGTACGGGACCGCACCGACGCCTGCCCCGGCGCCCTGAGGCTGCACACCGCCGAAGACGGCCGCCTGGCCCGACTCCGGCTCCCCGGCGGCATCTTGACGAACCGTCAGGTAGAGGCGCTGGCCGTCGCGGCCGAGCGGTACGGAGACGGCCACCTCGGCATCACCTCCCGCGGCAACGCCGAGTTGCGCGGCATCGGCGAGGCCTGCGGCACCGGCCTCGCCGAACTCCTGCGGCACACCGCCCTGTTGCCCTCGGAGCGGCACGAGCGGATCCGTAACGTCGTGGCCTCCCCGCTGGCCGGCCTCGACGGCCTCGGGCACGGCACCCTGCACCCTTGGCTGCGCGAACTGGACGCCCTGCTGTGCGCCCAGGACTGGACGGCCGCGCTCTCGGGCCGCTTCCTGTTCGCCCTGGACGACGGCCGCGGCGACGTCGCGGGCCTCGGCGGCGATGTGACCTTGCTCGCACAAGCGGGGGCGACGGCGGTCGTACGGGTCGGGGCGAGCGCGCTGCGCGTGGCGGCGGCCGACGCCCCCCGGGCGGCGCTGGAGGCCGCCCGCGCCTTCCTCGCCACCGCGGCCGCCGCGGGCAACGGCGCCTGGCGCGTACGCGAACTCCCCCCGGGCCACGAGGCCGACCTCGCGGACGCCCTGGCCCACGCGGGCATCGGAGCCGAGCCCGCCCCCGCACCGGACGCCCCAGCACCGGACGCCCCCGTACCGGACACGCCGGCGCCGACCGCACACTCGACCGCCCCCGCCCCCGGAATCGTGGCCGGCCCCGACGGAACGTACGCCCTGCTCGTGGCCCCCGTGCTGGGCCGGGTCACCAGCACGCAGCTACGGGCGCTCGCCGGCCCCGGCGGCGAGGTCAGGATCACCCCGTGGCGCGGATTCGTCGTCCCCGGGTTCGACGAGCGCGCGGCCCACGAGAAGCTGCGGGAGCTCGACGACGCCGGGTTCACCACCGCCCCCGACGCTCCGTGGACCGGGGTCGGCGCCTGCACCGGCCGCCCCGGCTGCGCCAAGGCGCTGGCCGACGTGCGCCGGGACGCCCTGCCGGGCCCGGGCGGGCTGCCGGTCTACTGGTCGGGCTGCGAACGCCGCTGCGGCCACCCGCACGGCGACTGGGTGGACGTGACCGCGACCCCCGACGGCCACTACACGGTGGCGGTACGAGGCGTACGGGAACACCAAGTGCCGGTAGTGGAGGGCGAGTTGGCGGCAGCTGTGGCCGCCGCGCGAACCGGCGGGAGCGGCGGGGCATGACGGCGGCACGCAAGACACCGCAAGCCGTGCCACCCACGGCATCGGGATCGGGATCGGGACGGAAAGCGGACTCGACACCGGGGCCGGGACCAGAAATCGGACTCGGGTCGGCATCGGGATCGGGGACAACGACGAGATGAGCGAGAGCACAGTGTTCGACTACGAGAAGGACGGCGCGGAGATCTACCGCCAGTCCTTTGCCACGATCCGCGCCGAGGCGGACCTCACCGGCCTGCCCGCCGACGTCAGCCAGGTCGCGGTCCGCATGATCCACGCCTGCGGCATGACGGACCTGACCCGCGACCTCGGCTGGACGCCCGGCGTCGTGGCCCGGGCCCGCGAGGCGCTGCGTGCCGGCGCGCCGATCCTGTGCGACGCGCGGATGGTGGCCAGCGGGGTGACCCGCAAGCGGCTGCCCGCCGACAACGAGGTCCTGTGCACGCTGGCCGACCCGTCGGTGCCGGAGCTGGCCGCGAAGATGGGCACGACGCGCAGCGCCGCCGCACTGGAGCTGTGGCGCGACCGCCTGGACGGCGCGGTCGTGGCCGTCGGCAACGCGCCCACCGCACTGTTCCGGCTGCTCGAAATGATCGAGGAGGGTGCGCCGCGCCCGGCCGCCGTCATCGGCGTACCGGTCGGCTTCATAGGCGCCGCCGAGTCCAAGGACGCGCTCGCCGCGCACCCTTCGGGTCTGGAACACCTGGTGGTACGGGGCCGGCGCGGCGGCAGCGCGATCGCAGCGGCCGCACTCAACGCGATCGCGAGCGAGGCGGAATGAACGAGAACGTGCACACGACCGGTCGGCTCTACGGGGTCGGGCTCGGCCCCGGCGACCCGTCCCTGATGACCGTACGCGCGGTGGAGGCCATCGCCGAGGCCGACGTGGTCGCGTACCACAGCGCGCGCCACGGCCGGTCCATAGCGCGCTCGATCGCGGCGAAGCACATCCGTGCCGACCACATCGAGGAGAAGCTGGTCTACCCGCTCACGGTGGAGACCACCGACCACCCGGGCGGCTACCGGGGCGCCCTGAACGACTTCTACGAGGAGGCGTCGGCGCGGCTCGCCGAGCACCTCGACGCGGGCCGTACGGTCGCCGTGCTCGCCGAGGGCGACCCGCTGTTCTACGGCTCGTACCAGCACATGCACAAGCGGCTCGCGCACCGCTATCCGACCGAGGTGATCCCCGGCGTGACGTCGGTGAGCGCGGCGGCCGCCCGGCTCGGGGAGCCGCTGGTGGAGGCCGAGGAGGTGCTCACGATCCTGCCCGGCACACTGCCGGAGGAGGAGCTCACCGCGCGCCTGGCCGCGACGGACTCGGCGGTGGTGATGAAGCTGGGCCGCACGTTCACCAAGGTGCGCCGGGCCCTTGAGCGTTCGGGCCGCCTGGACGAGGCGCGGTATGTGGAGCGCGCCACCATGGCGGGCGAGCGCACCGGTCAACTCGCCGACATCGACCCGGAGTCGGTGCCGTACTTTTCCGTCGCGGTGCTCCCCAGCCGCATCGACGCGACCCCGCCGGAGCGCGAGCGCGGCGAGGTCGTGGTCGTCGGCACGGGTCCGGCGGGCCCGCTGTGGCTGACCCCGGAGACGCGGGGCGCCCTCGCCGCGGCCGACGACGTGGTCGGCTACACGACGTACGTGGACCGGGTGCCGGAGCGCCCCGGGCAGCGGCGGCACGGCTCGGACAACAAGGTGGAGTCCGAGCGCGCCGAGTTCGCCCTCCAACTGGCCCTGCGGGGCAGGCGGGTCGCGGTCGTGTCGGGCGGCGACCCGGGCATCTTCGCGATGGCCACCGCCGTCCTTGAGGTGGCTTCGCAGCCGGAGTACGCGGACGTCCCCGTGCGGGTCCTGCCGGGGGTGACCGCCGCGAACGCGGCCGCCGCCCGCGCGGGCGCCCCGCTGGGCCACGACTACGCGACGATCTCGCTGTCCGACCGGCTCAAGCCCTGGGAGGTCATCGCGGAGCGGCTGCACGCGGCGGCTTCCGCCGATCTCGTACTCGCGCTCTACAACCCCGGTTCGGCGAGCCGGACTTGGCAGGTCGCCAAGGCTCGCGAGCTGCTCCTGGAGCACCGGGCTCCGGACACGCCGGTCGTGGTCGCCCGGGACGTGGGCGGGCCCACCGAGCGGGTCCGTATCGTGCGGCTGACCGACCTCGACCCGGCCGAGGTCGACATGCGGACGATCCTGCTGGTCGGCTCCTCGCAGACCCGGACCGTACGGCGCGGGAACGGCGAGGAGATCGTCTGGACGCCGCGCCGCTACCCGGAGAGCTGACCCACCCAGGCGGCCGCCTCCTCGGGGGTGGCCGCCACGGTGACCCCGTCCGGCACGGGCGGCCGCCGCACCACGACGACGGGGATCCCGGCCTCGCGGGCCGCGGTGAGCTTGGGCGAAGTGGCAGCGCCCCCGCTGTCCTTCGTGACCAGCACATCGATGGCGGCGCGGCGCAAAAGCTCCCGCTCCCCCTCCAGGGTGAAGGGCCCGCGATCGAGCAGCACCTCCATGCGAGCCGGGCAGGGCGGCTCGGGCGCGTCCACGGATCGCATCAGGAACCACAACTCGTCGAGGTGGGCGAAGGCGGCGAGGCCCATGCGTCCGGTGGTGAGGAACACTCGGCGGCCCAGCGCCGGGAGCAGCGCGGCGGCCTCGTCGAGGGAGTCCGCCGGGTGCCAGCGGTCCCCTTCGCCGGGGACCCAGCCGGGCCGGCGCAGCGCGAGCAGAGGAACATGGGCTGCGGCTGCGGCCGCCGCAGCGTTGAAACTGATGGTCCGGGCGAAAGGGTGGGTGGCGTCGATGAGCGCGTCCACCTCGTGCGTACGCAGCCACTGGGCGAGCCCCTCGGCCCCGCCGAACCCGCCGACGCGGACCTCGCCGTCCGGCATCCGGGGCGCGGCGACCCGCCCCGCGAGCGAGCTGGTCACGCGCAGTCCGGCGACCTCGGCGCCGTGCAGCAGCCCCGCCAGCCGACGGGCCTCGCCCGTACCCCCCAGAATCAAGACGTGCACAGGATCGGATTCCGTTCGTGAGTGAGGCCGAAGGTCATGAGTTCCGTGAGTGAGGCCGAGGGCGTGAGCAGGGCGAGTGGGGCGGCGTGTGATGAGTGAGCCGAAGGGCGGGCGCAGCGCCCAACTCAAGCACACCGGGCTGCGCCCCGGCTGGACGACCGGTGCCTGCGCGACGGCGGCGACGACGGCCGCGTACACCGCGCTGCTGACCGGCGAGTTCCCCGACCCGGTGACGATCACGCTGCCACGCGGCCAGACCCCGGCGTTCGCGCTGGCCGCGGAGGAGCTGGCGGCCGGGCACGCCATGGCGGCGGTGGTGAAGGACGCGGGCGACGACCCGGACGTGACCCACGGAGCGCTGATCCGCGCGACGGTACGGCTGCTTCCGCCGGGCTCGGGCGTGGTGTTCCGGGCGGGCGAGGGCGTGGGCACGATCACCCTGCCCGGCCTGCCGCTGCCGGTGGGCGAGCCGGCGATCAACCCGGTCCCGCGGCAGATGATGCGGGACCACGTGGCGCTGGTGGCGGGCCGGCACGGCGCGGCGGGCGATGTCGAGGTGACCGTCTCCGTGGACCACGGCGCCGAGATCGCCCGCTCGACGTGGAACCCGCGCCTGGGAATCCTGGGCGGCCTGTCGATCCTGGGCACGACGGGCATCGTCGTCCCGTACTCCTGCTCGGCGTGGATCGACTCGATCCGGCGCGGGGTGGACGTGGCGAGGGCGGGGGGCCGTACGCATGTGGCGGGATGCACGGGCTCGACGTCGGAGAAGACGGTGATGACGGAGTACGGCCTGCCGGAGGACGCGCTGCTCGACATGGGCGACTTCGCGGGCGCGGTCCTGAAGTACGTGCGCCGCCATCCGGTGGACCGCCTGACGATCTGCGGCGGCTTCGCCAAACTGTCGAAACTGGCGGCGGGCCACCTGGACCTCCACTCCGCCCGCTCCCAGGTGAACAAGCCGTTCCTGGCGGAACTGGCCCGCGAGGGCGGCGCGAGCGAGGTCCTGGCGGCGGAGGTCGAGGAGGCCAACACGGGCCTCGCGGCACTCCAGTTGTGCACGGCGGCGGGAGTCCCCCTGGGCAACCTGGTGGCATCCCGCGCCCGGGACGAGGCGCTGTCCGTACTGCGCGGCGCCCCGGTGACGGTGGACGTGATCTGCATCGACCGAGCGGGACATGTGGTGGGCCGAAGCGAGCCGGCGGGGCCGTGACGCCGGGGGCAGTACCGGGTGCCCTACAGGGGCGCGGGGGTCGGGGGCGGAGCCCCCAACACCCCCGGGGCGCCCCCTAGCAGCGGTGCCGGTCAGCCGAATACAGGTGGCTGTCCCGGAACTCGGACGCCCCCAGCACCCGCCCCACCAGAATCACAGCCGTACGCACCACACCCGCCTCCTTCACCTGCCCCGCGATGTCGGCGAGCGTGCCGCGCAGGACGAGTTCCTCGGGCCGGGAGGCGAAGGCAACCACCGCGGTGGGGCAATCCGCACCGTAATGCGGGAGCAGTTCCTCGACGACCCGGTCGACGTACCCCGCAGCCAGGTGCAGGACAAGAAGCGCCCCGCTGCGCCCCAGCGTCGCGAGGTCCTCGCCCTCCGGCATGGCCGTGGCGCGCTGGGCGATGCGGGTCAGGATGACGGTCTGGCCGACCGTCGGCACGGTGAGCTCCCGCTTGAGGGCAGCCGCGGCCGCGGCGAACGCGGGCACCCCCGGCACGACCTCGTAGGGCACCCCGGCCGCATCGAGCCGCCGCATCTGCTCGGCGACGGCGCTGAACACCGAAGGGTCGCCGGAGTGCAGCCGGGCCACGTCCTGCCCGGCCTCGTGGGCGCGTACCAACTCCCCGACGATCTCATCGAGGTTGAGCTGCGCCGTGTCCACGAGGCGGGCGCCCTCGGGGCATTCGGCGAGGAGTTCGCGCGGGACGAGGCTGCCCGCGTACAGGCAGACCTGGCAGGAGGCGAGCGTACGGGCGCCGCGCACCGTGATCAGGTCGGCGGCGCCGGGCCCCGCGCCGATGAAGTACACGGTCATGTGGCTGCTCCAGATGAGGGGTTGATCGGGTCGATCGAGTGGATCGGGTTGCTCGGGCCGGCCGGGCGGATCGGATCGAGGTCGGCCTTGACCACGGCCCACTGCGTGACGGGCATGGCCTGCCGCCACCCGGTGAACCCGCCGACCGGCACGGCGTGGGCGACCGCGAGCCGTACGAGTTCGCCGCCGTGGCGCCGGTACCACTCGGCGAGCAGCGCCTCGGACTCCAGGGTGACGGTGTTGGCGACGAGCCGTCCGCCGACGGGAAGCGCGTCCCAGCAGGCCGCGAGGAGCCCGGGTGCGGTGAGCCCGCCACCGATGAACACGGCGTCGGGGGTGGGGAGTTGGGCCAGCGCGGCGGGTGCGGCACCGGTGACGACACGAAGCCCGGGCACGCCGAGCCGGTCGGCGTTGCGGGCGATGCGGTCGGCCCGTACCGGATCGCGCTCGACGGTGAAGGCACGGCAGGAGGGGTGCGTACGCATCCACTCGACCGCGATCGAGCCGGAGCCGCCGCCGATGTCCCAGAGCAGTTCGCCGGGCGCGGGCGCGAGCGCGCCGAGGGTGGCGGCGCGGATGTGCCGCTTGGTGAGCTGGCCGTCGTGCTCGTACGCCGAGTCGGGCAGCCCCGGTACGGCGCCGAGGCGGAGGGTGCCGGGGGCGCGGCGGCAGTCGACGGCGACGACATTGAGGGCGTCGCCAGGGCCGGCGTGCCATTCGTCGGCCACCCCGTCCACGCACCGCTCGTCCTCCGACCCGAGCTGTTCGAGCACCCGCATCCGACTGGGCCCGAACCCGCGGTCGCGCAGCAGGGCGGCGACCTGGGCGGGGGTGTCGGCCCCGGCACTGAGTACGAGCACCCGGCGCCGGTCGTGCAGCGCGGCAGCGATCCGCTCGACGGGCCGCCCGACGACGGTGACGACGTCGGTCTCCTCGACGGCCCAGCCGAGCCGGGCGCAGGCGTAGGAGAGGGAGGAGGGGTGCGGCAGCACGCGGGGCGGGGCACCGAGCACCTCCGTGAGGGTGCGCCCGATCCCGTAGAACATGGGGTCACCGCTGGCCAGCACGGCGATGCGGCGGCCGTGGTGCGCTTCGAGCAGCGCGGGGACGGCGGGGCGGAGAGGGGTGGGCCAGGGGACCCGTTCCGCGCCGCATCCGTCGGGCAGCAGCGTGAGCTGGCGGGGCCCGCCGATGATGACGTCGGCACGGCCGAGCGCGTCCCGCGAGCGGGGGGCGAGCCCGTCCCACCCGTCGGCCCCGATTCCGACGACGGTGACGTCGGGGAGGGAGGTGGCGGGCTGGGTCACGGTGTGGCTACCTCGGTGTGCGCGCGTGGGGGACGGAGCCGCACTCTACTGTCCCTGCCGTCCGACCCCGGCTCCCGGGTCTTGCCCGTGCCGGGCCGGCCCGGCCCGCGGGGTTGCCCACCCTGAACAGGGGGCCGGGGGCGGAGTCCCGCGGGGAGTGCAAGGGGCGAAGCCCCGAAAGGGGTGCAGGGAGCGGAGCCACCGCAGGGGTGCAGGGGACGCAGTCCCCGCGGGGGTTCGAGGGGCGCAGCCCCTCAGGGGGTCTGGGGCGCAGCCCCAGGGCTCAGAGCCTGTGTCTGAACCCCGCCCGGATCAGGCCGGGGCGTCTGGTGCGTGCGATCGCAAGGCGCCGGAGCGTCCTCGATGGGGGTCCCCCCTGGTCTTCAAGACCTTGGGGGAGGAGCTACTAGGGCGTTTCGGCAACGCGGCGAGCGTGCGTGCCAGACGTCACGGGCCCGGGCGGGGTTCAGACACAGGCTCTCAGCTGTCCAACCCCCTGCACGAGCGGGAGGGTGGGAAACCCCCCGGGGTCTGGGGCACAGCCCCAGGAGCCCAGCCCGTCCAGGGCTGCCCGAGCCCAGGGCGGCCCCGCACCCGACAGGTAGCCGCAGACCCCTTGCGACTTGGTCCAGACCAATGCCAGTCTCTCAACTGCCGCCACCGCGGGGCGACTTGGCGCGCCACCAGTCGGGCCAAAGCCGCCCTGCCCACCCCACGATCAAGGAGCACTCGCATGTCCGCACGGCGTACCGCAGCGTCCCTGAGTGTCCTCGGGGCGACCTCCCTCACACTCCTCACGCTCACCCCGACGCCCGCCTCCGCGCACGGAGCCATGTTCAACCCGGTCAGCCGGATCGCCGCCTGTTACGCCGAGGGCCCGGAGCATCCGGTGTCGCAGGTGTGCAAGGACCTCGTCGCGGACTCGGGCACCCAGCCGCTGTACGACTGGAACGAGGTGAACATCGCCAACGCCAACGGCCAGTCCCGCCAGCTGATCCCGGACGGCAAGCTGTGCTCGGCGAACCGGGACAAGTACCGGGCACTGGACTGGGCCCGTACCGACTGGCCGTCCACCGGCGTCGCGGCGGGCCGGTTCGACTTCAAGTTCCGGGTGACGGCGGCGCATTCGGGCACGATGACGGTGTACATCACCAAGGAGGGCTTCGACCCGACGAAGCCGCTGAAGTGGTCCGACCTGGACGACACCCCCGTCGCCACCTACCAGACCTCCAGAACGGCGACGGACGGCTACTACAACTTCACCGGTACGCTGCCCGCCCGCACCGGCCGCCACATCGTCTACAAGGTCTGGCAGCGCGACGACAGCCCGGAGGCCTTCTACAGCTGCTCCGACGTGGTGTACGGCAGCACCGCACACGCCGCCGCGGCGCCGTCGGAGCAGAGGATCACCGCAGGCGCCCCCCACTCCACAGTGAGCCACCACGGCCACGGCGGCGACCCGACACCCCCCGCCGCCACCCCGTCGAAGCCGTCACCGCCCACCAACAACTCCGCCGCCCCCCAGGCCCTGGCCGCGGTGTCCACCGCAGGCGTCGCAGCGGGCGGCTTCCTCCTCCTGCGCCGCCGCCGCAGCTGACCGGAGCCGCCGTCCGGCGTGTCCGGCAGGGCACTTGGCCCCACCGGACACGCCTCAACGCACCCCCTGCAACCTCGGCAGATGCAGATCACGGAAGATCGCCGTCAGCCGCAGCGACAGGACGACCCCGGCGGCGGCGACCGTCGTCAGGGTCGGGCCCGCCTCCAGCCAGTGCAGGACCTGGTAGCAGACCGCACCGGCCAGAGCCGCGGTCGCGTACACCTCCTCGCGGAGCAGCAGCGGCGGGAACTGGCCGCACAGTACGTCGCGTACGACCTCGCCCGTGACGCCAGTCAGGACGGCGAGGATCACCACCGCGGCCGGGGTGACCCGGGCGTCCAGCGCGGCGTGGGCGCCCATCACCGTGACCACGGCGAGACCGACCGCGTCCACCACCATCAGCGACCGCTGCGGAAGTTCCCGGCGCCGCAGATACAGCATCGTGCCGACGGCGGCGCAGGTGATGACGGTCAGCAGGACCCAGTCGTGCGTCCAGTACAGGGGGTGCCGGTCGAGGATCAGGTCGCGCAGGGTCCCACCGGACACCGAAGCGGCGAAGGCCAGGACCAGCCCGCCGAAGGGATCCATGTTCGCCCGGTGCGCGGCCAGCACCCCACTGGCCGCGAACGCGGCGACACCGATCAGGTACAGCACGTGCAGCATGAGGACACCCCCGGGCAGAGCAACAGAAGCAGAGCAGACAGGCAGAGGGAGAGCGAGGATCAGCGCGAACCGCGGCGGGCGATGAGCAGCCCGCCGGCTGAGACAAGAGCGGTGATCGCGACGGCCGCGACGTCGAGGGCGAAGTCCATTCCCCGATGGTGCCGGGCGGCACGCGTCCCGCGGATCGGCCGTTGGGCCGGGACCGGGCCCGCCGAAAGCATGAGCTCAGGGCCGGGAGCGGCTACCCAGCACTCCAGGTCCGGCAATGGCCGAGTCGTAGCGATGGCCGGGCTACCTCGTTGCCGGCCTCGCCGCCTCCCCCTTCCGCGCCGACCGGAGCCGGTACGGCACATCGATCACGGTCACGCCCGGCATGAACAGCAGCCGGGCCTTGAGCCGTAGCGCGTTCTGGTTGTGCAGCGGCTGCTCCCACCAGTGGCCCACGACCGTCTCGGGGATCACCACCGACACCATCGCGCCCGGGTCCGAGTCCGCCGTCTCCTTCACATGGGCGAGGACCGGGCCGACGACCTCCCGGTACGGCGAGTCGATGACGGTCAGCGGCACGCCCAGGTCGTGCGTGGCCCACTGTTCGCGCAGCTTGACCGCGTCCTCGTCGGCGGCGGCCGTGAGCGCGGTCAGGGTGTCGGGCCGCAGCGCCTGGGCGAACCCGAGGGCCTTCAGGGTCGGCGCGTGCACACTGGAGACGAGTACGAACGCGTGGTGGCGGGACGGCCTGCGCGGCTTGGCGTCCGGCTCGACGGCGACCTCCCCGGCCACCTGGTCGTAGTGGCGCCGTACGCCCTTCATGCCGAAGAACAGGATCGGCATCGCGATGATGACCAGCCACGCCCCGTGCGTGAACTTGGTGATCAGGACGATGACGAGGACGATCGCGGTCATGGTCGCGCCGACCGAGTTGATGGCGAGCGAGCGGTGGATGTGCCGCCGGTTCTCCCGCCCCGCCGGCGTCGCGAGCTCCTTGCGCCAGTGCTTGACCATGCCGGCCTGCGACAGCGTGAACGAGACGAAGACGCCGATGATGTACAGCTGGATCAGCCGCGACAGCTCCGCGTCGAACGCCACGATCAGCGCGATCGCGGCGAGCGCGAGCAGCACGACACCGTTGGAGTAGACGAGCCGGTCACCCCGGTTGTAGAGCTGGCGCGGCGCGTACCGGTCGCGGGCCAGGATCGAGGCGAGCATCGGGAAGCCGTTGAACGCGGTGTTCGCGGCGAGGATCAGGACCCCCGCCGTGAAGGCCTGCACCAGGTAGAACATGATGTCCACGTGCCCGAACGTGGCCCGCGCGATCTGCGCGAGCGCAGTGGACATGGCGGTACCGGCGGGAAGCCCCAACTCCGTCGGATCGGCGGCCACATGGACCTTGTAGACCATGGCGAGCGCGGTGATCCCGGCGAACATGGTGACCGACAACAACCCCATCGCGGCAAGGGTGTTGGCGGCATTCCGGCTCTTCGGCTTCTGAAATGCCGGTACGCCGTTGCTGATCGCCTCCACGCCCGTCAGGGCCGTACACCCCGAGGCGAAGGCCCGCATCGCGAGCAGCACGACGGCGATCCCCGCGTACGCCCCGGCCGCGTGGATGGGCAGCGCGGCGGACTCGGCACGGATGGTGGCCCCGGCGGCGAGCCGCACACCGGCGAACACGAACATCACGTAGATCACGAACACGAAGCCGTACGTGGGAATCGCGAACACCCGCCCCGACTCCCTCACCCCGCGCAGATTCATGACGGTGAGGATCACCACGAAGCCGACGGACAGGGCGACTTGATGGTCGGCGAGGGACGGAATCGCGGACGTAATGGCGGCAACACCGGAGACCACGGACACGGCAACGGTGAGTACGTAGTCGACGAGCAGCGCGCTGGCCGCGGTGAGCGCTGCGGTGGGCCCGAGGTTCTCGGCACTGACGACGTAAGCACCGCCGCCCCCCGGATAGGCGTAACAAGTCTGCCGGTACGAGGCCACCACAACCACCAGCAGGAAGACGATGGCCGCCGCCGCGTACCAGGTCAGGTGCAGCAGGGTGGCTCCGCCGAGCGCGAGGATCAGCAGGATCTCCTCGGTGGCGTACGCGACCGAGGAGAGCGGGTCACTGCAGAAGATCGGCAGCGCGAGCCGCTTGGGCAGCAGCGTCTCACCGAGCCGACTGGTATCCAGCGGCCGCCCGACCAACATCCGCTTCGCGGAACTCGAAACTCCCATAGCTGAGGAAAGTATCCGCAATGCTGCATATCTAATGGTTTGCCGCACCGGCTGGGGCCGTACGGGTGATTTCACATTCTGTGCATGCGAGGTGACCGTACGCAGCTACCCTCGTGGGGCGGAATGCCGTTTCCCGCCAACAGGGCTTGCAATCAAGGGAGTTGACGATGACGCGACCCAAGGACCTCAACCCGTGGGACTCACCCCGCGCCTTCTACGGCACCGAGCTGCGCCGCAAACGCGAGGAGGCGGGACTCTCCCAGGAGGAGCTGGGCGCGCTGGTCTTCTGCTCCGGGGCGTACATCGGCCTGATGGAGTCGGCCACCCGCCGCCCGACGAAGGAAATGGCCAAGCTGCTCGACGCCGCGCTGCATACGGACGGCATCCTGACCCGCATGTGCGAGGCGATGGAGCAGGCGTCGCAGCATGCGGAGTACTTCCGCTTGGCGGCGGAGCTTGAGGCGATGGCTTCCGCGATCTTCCACTGGACGCCCATGGTGGTGCCGGGCCTCCTACAGACTCCGGCGTACACCCGCGCCCTGACCCGTGCGGGTCGGCCTTTCGCGTCCGAGGAGGACGTCGAGCTCAATGTGTCGACCCGCAGGGAACGGGCCAAGCTGCTCGATGGGGACTCGCCCCCTGAGTTGTGGTGCATCCTGCACGAGTCGGTGCTGAGGATCCGGGTGGGCAGCCCTGGGGTGATGCATGAACAGCTCGCCCACATCTGCAAGTTGGTAGAAGCTGGCCAGGTCGTGGTCCAGATCCTGCCCTTCGAAGCTGGGGCGCTTCCGTTGATGCATGGCTCGGTCAAGGTGATGACCTTCACCGATGCGCCGCCCGTCATCTACCTCGAAGCAGCACGTTCGGGCCAGCTGCTCGACTCTCCAGCCCTAGTGGCGAGTTACATCAAGACCTACGATCTCGCCAGGGCCGTCGCACTGTCGCCGACGGCGTCCCTGGCCATGATCCGGGCGGCGATGGAGGACTTGGCATCATGAACATAACGCGCTCCCTGGCCGCTGCCCGCTGGAGGAAGTCCTCGTACAGCAACGACGAAGGGGGCGACTGCCTCGAAGTGGCGGAGGGGGCGTGGCGCAGGTCGTCGTACAGCAACGCTGAAGGCGGGGACTGCGTGGAGGTGGCCGACGGCGCTTGGCGCAAGTCCTCACACAGCAACGCCGACGGCGGGAACTGCGTCGAGGTGGCGGACGGGTTCGGGGAGGTCGTCCCGGTGCGGGACAGCAAGCTGCCGGAGGGGCCCGTCCTGGTGGTGGCGACCGGCGCGTGGTCGCGGTTCGTGGGGGCGGTCAAGGCGTCCTGAGGGGCCCGTCCGTAGGATCCGGCCATGGCGATACCGCACCTTCCCCCCGTGGCCCCGGAGTCATGTCCTTTGTGCGGCGGGGGGCTTGAGACCGTCGAGCTGTACATGACCCACGCCACCAGTTCCAACTTCATGGCCAGGTTCTACCGGCCGGACAAGATGTTCGCGAGGAAGAGCTACGTGGCGTCGCTGGCCTGTCGTGAGTGCGGGCACGTGCTGATGTTCCTGGAGAACCGGGGAATCCTGGCGCCGGGGAAGTAGCGCGGGGGTGGGGTCAGGCGGTCTTGAGCTGGGTGGCCTGGGCAGCCTCGGCGGCCTGGGCGTGCTTGAGGGTGCGCAGGATGAGCCACTGGTCGCCCCACGCCATCGCCGTACCGATGACCGCCATCACGATGCCGAGCGTGAGCTGCCCGGTCGCCGCGCCGAGCGCCAACCCGGCGACACCGAGCCCGTACCGGATGACGAACCGGACGGCCAGGAGACCGATCGCCAGGAACCGGGTCCGCTTGTTCTTCCACAGTGCCTTCATGGAGCGGATCCGGGCCTTGAGCACCGTGAACGCCAGCACGATCTGCACAATCGCGACCACCGGAATCAGCGCATACAGAACCGGATAGGCGCGGGCGATGTCGAAGATCCCGGCGAAGAGCCCCACCAGCGGGAAGTACCAGTTCGGCAGACCCTTGAGGCCCACTCCCTCGGCCTGGACCGGGGTCTCGACCTCGGTGTTGATCTGAACCGGCTTCTCCATCACGACCGTGGCGCTCATGGCGTTCCCCTCACCCTTTTCCCAGCGACCGCCGGCCCTTGCCGACACCACTGATACTCCCGGCTGGGGCATGCTGAGCGGCAGAGCGAAGAATCCCGACTCCCGCAGGACAAATGTCATCGGCGCCGCCCCGACCTCCGAGCGCCGCGACCAACGGGCACCAAAGGACCCACCGCCGACGCCATGACAGCGACGGCGACGGCGGCAGACCCACCGGTTTCATCTCGGCGCGCTATGGGCCGCGATCAGGAGAAGACTGCCGAGCGAAGCTTCAGGCGCTCGGATGCTTTTCCGCCAGGCTTGAGGGTGTAGTACGCACCATCACAGTCTTCGCCGGTGAAGACCACAACCGTGGACGTGGTGCGGTTGTCCGGCGAGAAGGCAGGTTCGGATGCGTCCGGGTCGGCCACCTCGGGAATCGTGACGCACTCACGGCTGGGCGGGTCGATCAGCTTGGCGGTGGCCGGCTTGCCGTCCAGTCCGATGTACGTGTACCCGAACTCACCGTCAGCCGCGTAGGCAGACGTGGACAGAGTGACCGTGAGGGCAAGGGCGCCGAAAGCAGCCGCAGCCGCATGGCGAAGTCGCATCGGGAAACTCCCTGTGTGGTGGGTGAGTTGACCGTCTTCAACTGTCCGGGGCAGCTGGCTGACGAGCGACCGGCATCACTCGAATGCAGCAAGCAGAGTCGTTCCTGCTTTCACTCACCCGAGCGCCGAGGCAGACCCTAAACCGTGTCGCCGGCCCCGCCCCCCGATTTCCCGAGGCCCGCACGCTCAGCGACTCCACACGCCGCCCGTCATACGTGACTCATGTGCGCCTCATACGCGACCCGTACCCGATCCGTCGGACGGGCCGCTCCTGGGCCGCTCGGTGAGCAACTCCGCGAGCTGGTCCACGAATTGGGTGAGCCAGTCCAGTCGCGGTCCGCTGCGAGCGATCCGGAATCCGTGGCGCCGGCCCCAGAACGCGGCCTGGACCGCATGGAACAGGGCCCAGCACCGCACCCGTTCGCGGTCGAGTTCCGCGGAGTCGGCGAACACGTCCAGGATGCGATGAACGGCCTTGCGCGGCTCGTCCGCCTCAAGGAGCGTCAGCGCGCGCGACTTGAGCAGGGTGCCACCGTCGTAGGCAGGGTCGCCCGCGTACCCCTTGGGGTCGACGGCCAGCCACGGCTCGCGGTCGGCGCGCAGGATGTTCCGGGCGTGGAGGTCGCCATGGATGAGGATGTCCGGCTGGACGCGGCCCAGCTCGCGGACGGTCGCCACCGCGGCGTCCACCACCCGCGGCGACAGAGAATGCGCCAACTCATCGGCGTCCTTACGCAGTTGCTCCTCCCAGGCGTCGGCCTGCTCGCGCAGCCGGGGAATGCCCGGAGGTGCGGGAATGGCCAGACGGCGATTGAGCCGCCCGGCGACCGTCACCACCTCGTCGCCGTCCTCGATCTCCGCCAGGGTCGACGTGTGAGCCCGCTCAAGCAGCATCGCGAACCGCTCGTCGTCGCGCTCGTACAGCAGAACGGCGCCGCGTCCGCCCCACGCCGCGAACGCGTCGGGTTCGTGGACGTTGCCGGGATGCGGAAACGACACTTTCAGTGCGGCGGTCCCCCCGCCCCGCCGACGCACCGGGACGATGACGCCGACGCCCCCGTGCATGACCTCCCCGTCAGGCACACACTCCCAGCGTTCCATCAACTCCCTTACGATCAAGGGGAGTTGCCGGGCCCATTCCGCCCCAACATCCCCCTCCCGCTCAACCGTGCTCCGTACGAACTCCTCCGGCACCGCGACCATCCCGGCACCTTACGCGCCGCCCCGCCACATGCCACTGCCCCCGTCCTCCTGGGGTCTGGAGGAGCGGGGGCGGGCACCTGGCGCCGGGGAAGTAGCCCGGGGGTTGGAGTCAGGCGGTCTTGAGCTGGGTGGCCTGGGCGTGCTTGAGGGTGCGCAGGATCAGCCACTGGTCGCCCCACGCCATCGCCGTACCGATGACCGCCATCACGATGCCGAGCGTGAGCTGCCCGGTCGCCGCACCGAGCGCCAACCCGGCGACACCGAGCCCGTACCGGATGACAAACCGGACGGCCAGGAGACCGATCGCCAGGAACCGGGTCCGCTTGTTCTTCCACAGCGCCTTCATGTACCGAATCCGGGCCCGAAGCACCGTGAACGCCAGCACGATCTGCACGATCGCCACCACCGGAATCAGCGCGTACAGAACCGGATAGGCGCGGGCGATGTCGAAGATCCCCGCGAAGAGCCCCACCAGCGGGAAGTACCAGTTCGGCAGACCCTTGAGGCCCACTCCCTCGGCCTGGACCGGAGTCTCGACCTCGGTGTTGATCTGAACCGGCTTCTCCATCACAACCGTGGCACTCATGGCGTTCCCCTCACCCTTTTCCCAGCGACCGCCGGCCCTTGCCGACACCACCGATACTCCCGGCTGGGGCATGCTGAGCGGCAGAGCGAAGAATCCCGACTCCCGCAGGACAAATGTCATCGGCGCCGGCTACGGCGGTGCCATTGGGTGACGGTGACCATCGAGGCAGCCCTGGTCTGCCGAGTCCGGCCGATCGCCGAGCAGTCGGGACGCTCACATATGTACGGCGCCCTCCGACGGTCCCACCGCCGGCCGCGGCGGACCCTTTCGGTACAGGACCACCGACACCACCAGACCCAGCGCGAAGAACGCCGCCGACCACCAGTACGCCGTCGAATAGCTGTGCAGCTGGGCCTGGACTCTCGCCTCGGGGGTGGGCTGACGGCCCACCAGATAGTTGGTGGCCGCGCTTGTCGCCAACGTGTTGAGCAGTGCCGTACCGATCGAACCGCCCACCTGCTGGCTGGTGTTGACCATCGCCGAGGCGACGCCCGCATCGTGTGCGGCGACGCCCGCCGTGGCCATGCTCATCGCGGGGGCGAAGATCAGGCCCATGCCGACGCCCATCACGAGCAGCGGGGGCAGGACGTGTCCGGCGTATCCGCTGGTCGCGTCCAGGGCCGTCATCCAGGCGAGGCCCGCCGCGCCGAGCCCCATGCCCAGCGGCACGATGGGCTTCGCGCCCAGCCTGGGGACGAGTTTGTTCTGTGCGACGACCGAGCTCACGATCATCGCGAACACCATCGGCAGGAAGGCGAGGCCGGTCTTGACCGGGGAGTACCGCAGGATCTGCTGGAGGTAGTACGTCAGGAACAGGAACACCCCGAACATGCCCGCGCCCGAGATGAACATGGCCAGGTACGAAGCGCCGCGGTCCCGGTCCAGTACGACGCGGAGGGGGAGGAGCGGGTGCCTCGCTCTCGTCTGCCACGCGGCGAATGCCATCAGCAGGACGCCGCCGACCGCCAGGAATCCCCACGTCTGCACCGAGCTCCACGCGTGCGTCTCCGCGTTGGAGAAGCCGTACACGATGCAGAACAGTCCGGCCGAGACGAGGATCGTGCCCGGGATGTCCAGCTTCGGGCGGTCCTGCGGGGCTCCCGGGTGCAGCAGGCGCAGCGCGCCGAGGAAGGCGAGGGCTGCGAAAAGGAGGTTGACGTACAGGCACCAGCGCCAGTCGAGGTACTCGGTGAGTACTCCGCCGAGCAGCAGTCCCACCGCGCCGCCCGTACCCGCGACCGCACCGTAGATGCCGAACGCCTTGGCGCGTTCCTTCGGATCGGTGAATGTCGTGGTCAGGAGTGAGAGGGCCGCCGGTGCCAGCAGCGCGCCGAACACGCCCTGCAGTGCGCGGGCGGTGACCAGGACCTCGAAGTTGGGCGCGGCGCCGCCGATCGCGGAGGCGAGTGCGAAGCCGACGAGGCCGGTCAGGAAGACGACCTTGCGTCCGACGAGGTCGGCGATCCGTCCGCCGAGCAGCAGCAGGGAGCCGAAGGCGAGTGCGTACGCCGTGACGATCCACTGGCGGTTTCCGTCGGTGAAGCCGAGATCGTGCTGCGCGGAGGGCAGCGCGATGTTCACGATGGTCGCGTCGAGGACGACCATGAGCTGGGCGAGCGCGATCACACCGAGGACGAGCCAGCGGTGCTCGTGCCTGGCCCCGGTGTGCGGGGCCTCGGGCGGCGGCACGCCTTCCCCGGCGTACGCGACGGCCGGGGGCGGGGCGGGCAGCGGGGGCGACTCCCCGACTGTCGGCAAGTGATCGGACGCGGCTGACAACTGGTCGGACGCGGCCGCTATGCGCTCGGCGCGCCCTACCTCGACAGAGTCCTTGGTGTGACGGCCCATGTGCCGGTCTCCTCGGTGATCTCCCGTGGCCGCCTCCCGCACGGAGAACGGCAACCGGTCGGCGATCGCCCCTCCCTCACGCTAAGTGAGGCTCAGGCGTTCCGCCACGCGAGTGAACGCGGGCGAACGCCGGTGACGGCACGGGGCTCCAGTAACGGCCCGCGCCCCAGCGGCCCCGTCCCTATTCGTCCCAGGCACGGCTGGGACGAATTACGGCGTCGCTCCCCGGACACATTTGCTGACACAGGGTCACTTACTCGGGGACCCCGCACCTTGGAGAAGACACACATGAACCGAAGCACCGTGCGTAGCGGAGTCGTCGCTGTCGCCGCCCTGCTCGCCCTGTTCCCGGCCACCGCGATGGCGGCGACCCCCACGGCCGCACCGGCCCCACCGGCCCCACCGGCCGCATCGGCGAAGACGAGCGTCACCCCCGCCCACCACCACAAGATCCATACGCAGGGCGTGGTGGTCACCGGACACGGCCGCATGCTGCACGTCCGCACCGGCGCGGGCATCACCTACAAGAGCACGTCCACCCTGAGCTCGGGGCACAAGGTGTACGTACTCTGCAAGAAGACCGGCACCATGGTGCACGGCAACCACATCTGGTACCGCCTCGCCGGCCACACCGGCTACGTCTCCGCGCGCTACATCCGGGTCTCGCCCGGGGCCTCCGTGCCGTGGTGCTGACACCCCGACCCGACCATCCCGACCTGACAGGCCGGACCTGACCAGCCATCAGGTCCTGACCGCCGGGGCCTGCCGGTCAGGACCTGATCCACAATTTCGCCCGTTCGCGCGGAGGGGCCGGAGCTTGACTTCGGCCCCTCCGGGGTACAGATGCCACCAGAACAGGACGTTGTGGACTTTTGGGAGGGACCGCGTGGCCCAGTGGCGACCGCTGCCCGAGTCGACCCGACCCGAAACCCGACTCCTCATTGAGGAGTTGCGGCACCTCAAACAGGCCTCGGGCCTGAGCCTGGCCGGTCTGGCCACCCGTACCGCGTACAGCAAATCCGCCTGGCACCGCTATCTCAATGGGGACAACTTTCCGCCCCGCGCCGCGGTCGACGCCTTCGGCGCCCTGGGCGGCGCCGAGCGCCACGCGCGGCTGCTCGAACTCTGGGACAGCTCGGTACGGCCGCCGCAGCCCACGGCCACGCCCGAACCCCCGCCGCAACAGGCGCAGCAACCGGAGCTGCCCCAAGAGGCCCCGCCCGCCCGCCGCCCCCACCGGCGCAGGATCACCGTCGCCGCCGCGCTCGCGCTGGTCGGAAGCGCCGCCTGGGCCGCCCTCCCACACCCGCCGGAGGCAACCCCCACCGCCCCCGCGCCGACCGCCTGCCGGGGTGCGAGCTGCCAGGGCGACGCCCCCTCCGCCTCCCCCTGCCGCACCGACGCCCGCACCCAGAGCGCCCTGACCACGGCCTCGTACGCGGTGAAGCTCCGCTACAGCCCGTCCTGCGACACCGTCTGGTCCGAGGTGCGCAACAGCTCGACCGGCGCCGCCACCGAGAGCCCGATGCTGGTGGCCCCCGACCCGCAGGAGGCCGAGGCGTGCGCGGAGGTCAACCACAAAATGCTGTGCACGGGCCACGTGCCTCCCGGTTGAGACGTGCCGTCCGGTTGAGGTGTGCCGTCCGGTTAAGACGTACCCCCTGGTCAACCGGCGACCGCCGCCCCGGCCTTCTTCCAGTTGTCCCGCAGCCGCGTCAGATAGTCCGACGCCTGGCTCCCCATCTTCGCGCCCCGCGCGAACGCCGCCATGTTGCCGCCGCCCGCGTTGTACCCGAGCGCCATCAGCTCCTCCCGGGTGTACGAACCCGCCCAGTGCGAGGGAAGCTGCGCGGACATGTCGTGCAGGTACCAGGCCGCCGCCTCCACCGCGAGCGCGCGGTCGTCCGGCAGTTCCTCCCACTTCCGGGACGCGAAATCCCGCCCCCGCTTGGTCTGGTCGAACGCGGCCCGGTGCATGTTCGCTATGCCGAACGCCGCGTCCGGCTTGTACTTCTGCCAGCTCCGCTCGAAGGCCGCGTCGTGCGGTTTGTAGTCCTCGTTGTAGAGGATCGCCATCAGGAGCTGCGCGCTGACCCCGGCCTTCTTCGCGTACGTACGGACCTGGGGTGCGTAGCCCGCGGGGTCGTACGCGCCGCTCGCCGATGACGGGGTGGCCGACGGCTGCGCGGACGAGGACGCCCCGGCCGACGGCGTACGCGCCGGGCCTCCCGAATCCGAGGACGAGCCCCCGCCGCGTACGCATCCCCAGGCGACCAGCGCGACCACCGGCAGCACCAGCCACCGCGCACGAACGCCCCGCCTGCCCTGTTCAGCCATCGCCACCCTGTCCGTCGGGTCCGGGTCCGTCGTACCCGGTCCGGGAAAGCCCAGTCTAGGAAAGCGCCTTTCGAAGCGGCCCAACTGCGTGACGGTAATTACTCACGCGCGTGCGTGCCGGGTGCACCCGTGGTGCGGCATTCTGAGAGAGCGCACCCTTCTTCCGGTGCGACGGTGTAGGCACGGTGGGAGACCGTGGACTTCTCTTGGGCGTTGACGCTGCCCCGAGAACAGATCAGCACTCTGCTGGCGGGCAGGCTGGCGGGTGCCATGGTGATGGGGCTGGGCCTTGGGCCGAGCGCCGCCGGAGCCATGCGGTCGAACGTGCAGGTCGCCGGGGGCTATCTCGTCATGCACAGCCATGCCCCCGCCTTCCGGGTGGTGCTCGTCGAGTCCGGCGTCCGATGCCAGGTCGACGTCACCGACCAGGCTTTCAGCCATTCCGGCCAGTACACGAGGTTCCCAGCGCGAGCGGGTGCGAGAGGCACCGACCTTCACGTCGAACGCACCATCGTTCACAAACAACTGGCCAGCAATGCCGACGCAGTTGAGATCCATCACAGCCAAATCGACGGCATTCTGCTGCGTTTTCAGATTCCCCTCCTCCAGTCCAGTGCCCAACCTCGGCCCGAGGCATAGGCTGAGGGCAAACAGCGGATGACCAGTACCTTCCCGTACCTTCCCGGCATCGATGGCCGTTGCCGGCCTCCTGGTCTTCACCGCACCCCTGAGGGATTGCCAAGGGTGGGGCAGGCACAACATCAACCGCCGGCCGCCAGACCGGGAGCCCGCCCACAGGGCGCACCACACAGGCGGAGACCTTCATGTCCCACCGATCGCCCACCCCGAACGACGGCACACCGTCCCGCGAGGGCGACGCCGCACTGCCCGTCGGCCTCCTCGCCCAACGCCTCGCCATGCTGTCCGACTTCGTCGACCAGGCCTGCTCCGACTTCAAGCAGCGCCCGGCCCAGTCACGGCGCATGCTGCTCGTCTTCACCGCGGTACTGGGCGGCCTCACCCAGGACCTCCAGACGATCCTGACCCCCGACCTCACCCAGCGCGCCGACGACGCCATCAACGAACTCGGCGCGGCCCGCCGCATCGGCGTCACCGACTACGACCGCGAAAGCGCCGCGCGGCTGCTCGCGGGGATCTGGGGCACCGGGGCGACCGAGGGCGTAGCTGCCGAAACCTGGCAGTACGCCGCCCCCGGTCTGTCCGACACGTGCCTCCAAGTGGCCTGCTTCACCGGCCAGTACGCCCAGTAGAACCACCAGCGCCCCGACCCGACTCGCCTCGCGGCCCCGCGTCGTATCCGACGGCCCGGATCAGCCGAACATGCCCTTACGGGCAGCCGTCACGAACGCCCCGAACGCGGCGGGGGTGGTGGCGAAGGCCGCGCCTTCCGGATCCTTGGAGTCCCGGATGGCTATGCGGCAGAGGTGGGTTGCTATTTCGATGCAGTCGCCGCCGGTGTCACCGCTGTACGACGACTTCTGCCAGGTGGCTCCGCCGAGGGGGGCACATTCGATGCACTGCCCTCCGGTGTCACCGCTGTAGGACGACTTACGCCAGGTGGCACCGCCCAGCGGGGCGCACTCAATGCAGTTGCCACCCGTGTCGCCGCTGTACGACGACTTACGCCACTGCGCGCCCGTCAGGTTCTGGTCGGTCCCCATAGCGCTCCTCCATTACTCGGGCGATCAACGCCGTCGAGTCCTCCACAGAGAGCGCGGCGGCCTGCAAATGATCGTAACGGAGTGAACCCTCCTTGAAAGCTGTTGGGTTGGCGGTCATATGGCCCTGGACGAAGTCCTCGGTGTAGACGATTTCAGGATCGTCCTCGAAGCGGAGAAGGTTGAACTCGCCCATCAACCCGGCGTGCGCGCCGACCTCGAACGGCAGGATCTGCAGGTTCACCCACTCCCGCGTGCTCAATTCCAACAGGTGGGCCAGTTGGTTCCGCATGACCTCGCGGCCGCCGATCTCCTGATGCAGCACCGCCTCGCTCATCACCACCCACATCAAGGGTGGGTTGGCCCGTTCCAGGATGCGCTGGCGCTCCATACGAGCCGCCACTCGCGCATCGAGGTCGCTCTCAGTCCGTACGCTCAGTACGGCACGTGCGTACTCGGGTGTCTGGAGCAAGCCGTACACCAACTGGGGCTGGAACGTGTAGATGTATGTGGCTCGCGCCTCCAGGTCCGCGTAGGGCTGGAACCACGTCGGCAGCTGGCTGCGCAGCACCATCCCCACCAGCCGCGAGAACATCCCATCCGTCCCCAGCCCCGCATCAACTCGCTCTGAGAAGTCACGCGTTGGAACCTTGTGGGCCGTCTCGATCTGGCCCACGAGGGAGCCGGTGACGAAGATGATGCCGCCCAGCGCCTCCTGCGTCAGACCGGCGGCCTCCCGCAGCCGCCGGAGTTCGGAACCGTAGTAGTCCAGCGGCGAGGCGCTGGGGTCGAGGTGTCGGATGTTGGTCATGGCGGGCACCTCCGGGCTCACGCGGCTTCGCGTACGTTCGGTTGATTGCCGAGCGTAGTGGCGCCATAGACCCAGCGTGACTGAAATTGCTCAACTTGTCTTCCCCCAGGCCTTGTTGGAGTGGGGGAGGCGTGAGGCGCGAGTGGCGGCGGCATTGGCCCTGTGGGCCAGTGTCGCCGCCACTCCCCCGTCCGCTCCCCCGTGCCATTTCAGGTTCTCGCACGGCACGGCCCGTTCCATCCCCCGAGCGAACCATCCGTCTCCCCCGAGCGGGGGATCCGTTCCGGCGGCGGCTCGAATACCGTTCAGGACAAGGTGAGTACGGCATTTCCGCGCACCTTGCGTGCCCGCAGGTCGGCGATGACCTCGGCCGTGCGGGACCAGTCGCGGACCGAGCCGATCTCGGGGTGCAGCCGCCCGGCTTCGACCAGGCGGACGAGCGTGGCCAGGTCGGAGGCGTACGACGTGTCGGAGGAGGTGTAGTCGAAATGAGCGATGCGGGCCTGCTTCGGCCCCTTGAAGAAGTCGAAGAAGTCGAGGGTCACGGGGGTACGGCTGGCCTGGCCGAACCAGACGAGCAGTCCGCCGGGGGCGAGGCGGGCGAGGGCGGCGGGGAGCGACTCGCCGCCGACCGATTCGAGGACGATGTCGTACGGGCCCTCGGCCTCGGCCACGGACGTGACCAGCTCGTTTGCGCCCAACTCGGCCAACCGGGCACCTCGTTCGGGGGTCGCGGCGACGGCGGTGACGGCCGCGCCGGACGATGCGGCGAGCTCGGTCACATAGTGGCCGACTCCGCCGCTCGCGCCGGTGATCAGGATGCGGCGGCCGGCGACGGGCCCGGCCGCGCGGAGCAGCCGCAGTGCGGTGATGCCCGCGAGCGGCAGAGCTGCGGCGGTCACGGCATCGACGCTGTCGGGGAGTCGGGCGACATTCGCGCTCGCCACCGCGACCCGCTCGGCCCATCCGAACGCGGGCGGGTGCGCCACCACCCGGGTGCCCACGGCGGGGCCGCTCCCGTCGGCGGCGGGGCGCATGACCGTACCGGCCACGTCCTTGCCGGGCCGCCAGCCCGGCCACGTACGGTCGAGCTGTCCGTCGAGCTGGAAGGTCTCGCCCCGGTTGACCGAATACGCCTCGACGGCGATCACCAACTCGTCGTCGGCGGGGGTGGGTTCGGGTGCCTCGCCGAGGACGACGGGCTTGTCGGCGTCGTCGGGGGAGCCGGGCAGTAGGGCCTTCATGACGTTTCCCTCTCGGGGGCTCAGGGGTGGGGGTAGGGGGCGGGGGGGTGGGGCCCCGGGCTTCAGACGAAGACGACGTTCTTGGCGTGCAGGGTGTCGAAGTACTCGCGCACCTCGGCGATCCGCCCGTCCCGGACGGTGAAGACGGCCAGGCAGTGCTGGTCGTAGGGCAGGCCCGACTTGGCCATGGCCCGGGTGTTCCACTCGGCGAAGACTCGCTCGCCGTCGGCGATGACGCCCTCGAATTCGAGCTCCATCGTCCCGGGGACGAAGTGCTCCACCATCGCCGGGACGAACTCGTCGAGGATCGCGCTGGGTCCGACCCAGGTCCGCGACAGGGGCAGGTCACCGGCGAGCGTCCAGGTCGCATCCGGGGTGAAGAACTCCCGCAGGGCGTCGAAGTCGCCGGTGGTGAGGGTGTCCATGTAGGTGAGGATCACGGCGCGGCTGGCTTCGGTGGTGCTGGTGGGGGCGGTGGTCGGGGTGGTCATTTTCTGCTCCTCGGGGTGGGTTTCGCCGGGGCCCCCGGGGGGTCCGGGGTGTCTCGTTCCGACACCTGAACCCTAGGAAGGGGGCGTGTGCGGAGGGAAAGACCTGTTCGGGACCGCCCCATGCCGTACCGGCATAACGGCTGCTCACGTACGGTCGTAAGCTGCTCGGCATGTCCGAACTCCGTCGCCTGCGCTACTTCCTGGCCGTCGCCGAGGAGCGGAACTTCACGCGCGCCGCCGAACGTCTGCACATCGCCCAGCCCGCGCTCAGCCGCCAGATCCGCCAGCTGGAACAGGAACTCGGGGTGCGGCTCCTGGACCGCACGACGCACTCCGTCGAACCGACCGAAGCGGGGCGGCTGTTGATGGAACGCGGGGCGGAGCTCTGCGAATCGGCGGACCGGCTGTGGCGTGACGTGCGCGGCTTCGCCGAGTCCGAGCAGGACGCGCTGACGCTGGGGTACAGCACGAGTACGGGGTACGGGACCGCGCCCGCCCTGCTCGCGGCCCTCGCCTCGGCGCACCCTCACCTCGCGGTGACCACGCGGCTCCTGCCCACCGCCGACATCGTGTCCGGGGTGACCGACGGCACGCTGGACGCGGGTCTGGTCAGGTGCCCGCCCCCGACCCCGGAGCTGGTGCGCACGGTCGTACGCCTCGAACCGCAGGGGGTGCTGCTGCCTTCCTCGCATGCGCTGGCCGCGCGGGATTTCGTCTCGGTGTCCTCGCTGGCGGGTGAGCGGCTCCTCGTCCACCCGCGTGAGGCGAACCCGGGGCACTTCGATGCGATTCTGGGGATCTTCGAGGGGGTGGGGTTCGCGCCCCAACTCCTGCTCCGCCAGCTCTCGTTCGATGCGGCGCATACTCCGGTGGCCCGGGGTGAGGCGGTGTCCATTCTGGGGGAGTCGGCGGTGGACGGCCTCCCTGCCACGCTGGTGTGGCGCCCCCTGCACCCCTCGACCACGATCGAGCTCCATCTCCTGACCCGGGGGCGGGGTCGCCGGCCGGCCGTCGCCCATCTCCTGCGGACGGCGTCGGAGACGGCCCGGAGTGAGGGGTGGCTGCACTCTCCGGCGTAGCCGGGTATCGCTTCCGCGTCTTGCGCTTCGAGTGCGGGCCGTCGATGGCTGGTCGCGCCCACGCGGCGGGGCCGCAAATTGTCACAGCCCCGCGCCCCTTGGATGCCGGCCAGCGCTGCCAAGGCGGGAGGCTCGTCGCATTCGCGCGGCTTCCGCCCAGCGGTACCGGGTGCCCTGCAGGGGCGCGGGGAACCGCACGAGCAACCACGCACGGTCCGCAGCCGAAAGCCATGTCGCGGGCTCCAGCAATGCGGCGGTGGCCAGCAATTGAGGGGCGCGGGGAACTGCGCGGCCAGCCCCCACCGGGCCGCGGCCGAACCCCATGCCTAGGGCATCCGGAAGGTGCCCATCGCCTTCCTCACCTCGTCCAGGGTGGTCTCGGCGATCTCGTTCGCCCGCTCGTTGCCCTCGGCGATCAGCTTCCGTACGTAGGCCATGTCCTCCGCGTACTCGGCGCGCCGGGCCCGCAGCGGTGCGAAGTGGGTGTTGACGGCCTCCGTCACCGTCGCCTTCAACGCCGCCGAGCCGCCGTCGCCGAGCTCGGCGGCGACCTCGTGCGGGTCGCGGCCCTGGCAGAGGGCTGCCAGCAGGACCAGGTTGCTCACCTCTGGGCGGTGTTCCGGATCGTAGGAGATCGCGCGGACCGCGTCCGTCTTGGCGCCTCGGATCAGGCGGGCCGTTTCGTCCGAACTCGCCTTGAGGGCAACGGAGTTGGAGCGGCTCTTGCTCATTTTCGTGCCGTCCGTTCCGAGGAGGAGCGGCGCCTCCGAGAGCAGGGTGCGCGGTTCCGGGAAGACCGGGCCGTACCGCTCGTTGAAGCGGCGGGCGATCGTGCGGGTCAGTTCCAGGTGCGGGACCTGGTCCTTGCCGACCGGGACCAGGTTCGCCTTGCAGAACAGGATGTCGGCGGCCTGATGGGCGGGGTAGGTGAACATCAGGCCCGAGACGGCCGCCTGGCGGGAGTGCGCGATCTCGTCCTTGACGGTGGGGTTGCGGCTCAGCTCCGCCACCGACACCAGACTCAGGAAGGGGAGCAGGAGTTGGTTCAGGGCCGGGATCGCGCTGTGGGTGAAGATCGTCGATCGCGTCGGGTCCACGCCCGCTCCCAGGTAGTCCAGGACCACGTCCTCCACGTTTTCCGTCAGGCGCTCCGCCACGTCTCTGTCCGTCAGCACCTGGTAGTCCGGGATGACCAGGAAGAGGTCCGCTCCCTCGTTCTGCAGGCGGACCCGGTTCTGGAGCGTGCCGAAGTAGTGGCCCAGGTGCAGGGGGCCGGTGGGGCGGTCGCCGGTCAGGATGCGGTCCTGGGGAGTGATGGCAGTGCTCATGGTGGGCTCCTCGTGGGCAGTGGGGTGGGGCGGGCCTGGACGGCACCCACTGCGGGATCCAGCGAGGGCAACAAAAAGGGCCGTCCAGTGATGAACGGCCCGCTGACGATGTCGCGCGTGTGAGTCGTGGCCGCTCCTAGGAGGAGCGCCACCAGCAGAGGTGAGTACGGCACTGCGACACGGACGGCATGGGTTCACCATAGCCCGGCGCCACGGCGCGTGCCCAGGGGCTTTCGGCACGCGCCGCGCGGGGCCGGGGCTCAGTACAGGTTCTGGTACGTCTGCCAGCCGCCGCCGATCCTCACGCGGTCGGTGTACGCACCGGCGCCGTTGCCGGGGTAGCGCCACAGCACGCCGTCGGTGTCGCGGGTCACCAGGTCGGGCTTGCCGTCGCCGGTGATGTCGCCGACCCCGGCGAGCGCGTTGTAGATGCCCCAGCCCGCGCCCATGCGGACCCGGTCGCCGAAGGTGCCCTTGCCGTTGCCGTCGTAGCGCCACAGCACCCCGGACGCGTCCCGCGCGAGCAGGTCGCCGAAACCGTCGCCGCCCAGGTCACCGGCGCCGATGACCGTGTTGTAGATCCCCCAGCCGAAGCCGATCTTGACAGGGTCCTTGAAGGCCCCCGCGCCGTTGTCGGCGTACATGTAGAGGTCGCCCGAGGGGGTGCGGGCCAGGAGGTCGGGGCGGCCGTCGCCGGTCAGGTCGCCGGGGACGGTGAGCTGGTCGTACGCGTTCCAGCCGGCGCCCAGCGCGAGGTGCGGGCCGCTGGGTGCGAAGGGCTTGTTCACGGCGCCGTCGTAGCGGGTGAGCTGCCCGGAGGCGTCGCGTACGAGGAGCTCGTTGTTGCCGTCGTTGGTGAGGTCGCCCGCCGGGACGTAGCGGGAGGTGGTCGGCCAGCCCGGCGCGGAGGGGCCGGGGGTGACGTCGCCGCTGCCGGTGCCGGTGCGGATGGCGAGGGTGCCGCCGGGGGTGAGGGCGAGGAGGTCGCCCCTGCCGTCGCCGTTGTAGTCGCGCCAAGTGGCGGGGCCCGGCGCGGTGGTGGCGGTCATCACGCGGGTCGTGTAGGTGCCGGTGGGGTCCTCCCACAGGGCGGTCGGGCGGCTGTCCGGACCGCCCACGGATATGCCGCCCCGCGCGTATCCGGTCGTGTTGGCGCTGAGCTCCTTGGGTGTGCTCCAGGCGCCGGCCATGCGGGTGGCCACCGTGAAGCGGTCGGAGTTGCCGTCGTCGGCGGGCTGGCTCCACCCGGCGTGCACGGTGCCGTCGGCCGCGATGTCCGCGCCGAAGGGCGTCATGCCCGCGTACTGCGTCGACAGGGTCTGCACCGGCGACCAGGTGCCGGTGGTGGCGGCCCGGGTCGAGGTGCGGATGTAGAAGCCGTCCGTATCCGACTGGTAGTCGGACCAGACGAGGGTGACGTCGCCGTCGGGGCCGGTGAGCGGGGACGGCACGGCGTCGCCGAAGCTGTCCGTCTTCGCCGCGCTCTCGACGGGGCCCCAGGTGCTGCTCGCGGCCGGTCTCCGCGCGTAGTTGAGGGCGCCGCCCGCGAGCCACGTCATGGCGAGGGTTCCGTCCGAGCCCGCGGCCAGCCTGGCCTCGGCGGCCGGTACCGGGGTGGCGAACGTGTCGTGCGGGGCGCTCCAGGTGGCGGTCGACGCGCCCTGCTCGGCCGATTTGAAGGCCGCGCCCGCGGACCCGTACTCCGTCCACACCACCGACACCGAGCCGTCCGCGGCGACCGCGACCCTCGGGTACGCGTCCTGCGCCCCCGCGCCCGTGTTGTCGAGCCGGGCCGGCGCCGACCAGGCCCCGCCCGCCCCCGTGCGCTCGGCCGCGTACACCTCGTACTGCGGGTCGACGCTGTGCGCCCACACGACGACGGTGCGGCCGGAGGGGGTGCCCGCGAGCTGGATGTCCTGGATGCGGTCGGCCGCGGCTATCTGCACCGGGGGCGACCAGAACGTGGCTCCGGCGGACAGCGCCGAGGTGCGCAGCACGGCCCCGGTGGCGGCCACGTCGACCCAGGCGACGGTCACCGAGCCGTCCGACGCCGCAAGGAGGTGCGCGTCCACGGTCGAGGACGTGTCGTACGTGGAGCTCGCCAGCGTCCGCACGGGCCCCCACGTGGTGGTGCCCGCCGGGCGCACCGCCACCAGCAGATCGCGCTGCGAGCGGTTGGCCGCGAGTCTGGACCAGAGGGCGACTACCGTGCCGTCCTTGGCCGTTCGGGTGTCGATCAGCGTCTGGATCGTCGTACCGTCGGTGAGTGCGTACGGTGCGCCCCACTGGTCGGTCTGGATGGCCGGACGGGGCCCGGGGCCGGCCTCGGCGCCCCTCGCGGCGAGGGGGCCGAGGGCGTCGAGAGCCAGTGCGGACGTCAGCGCCGTGGTCAACACCCGCCGCAGCAGCGTGCTCCGCCGGCCGTGCCTGTTCTTCGTCACAAGTACTCCGCGTGATGCGTGGGAAGCATGCGGGGTACGCGAAGCCGCGCGTGCATGCCGCGCGAGGATAAGGAAGCCGTCCGGCTCGGGCTCGGCATGCGAGTGGCCAGGAAGTTAACAGCGGATTCGTAACCCGAACTCCCCTGTGGGGATTGGTTGTTGACGGTATTTCCATCTCCAGGCCATCCCAAGCGCCGAGCGGGGCGGGATCTCGCCCGGTGGAGCGTGGGCCGGGCCCGGCGGGGCGGGGGCTCGGGCGGCCGGCCTTGGAGCGGCGTCCTAGCGCGGCACGATCTCCGCCAGCAAGCCGCGGACCCGGGTCTCGATCTCGTCCCGGATCGGGCGGACGGCTTCGACGCCCTGGCCCGCCGGGTCCTTCAGCTTCCAGTCCAGGTACGTCTTGCCGGGGAAGACCGGGCAGGCGTCGCCGCAGCCCATGGTGATCACGACGTCGGATGCGCGCACCGCCTCGGCGGTCAGCAGCTTCGGCGTCTCGGCGGCGATGTCGACACCGGCCTCCGCCATGGCTTCGACGACGGCCGCGTTGACGCTGTCGGCGGGCGCGGATCCCGCCGAGCGGACCTCGATGCGTCCTTCGCCGAGGTGGGTGAGAAACGCGGCGGCCATCTGGGACCGGCCCGCGTTGTGGACGCACACGAACAGCACGGACGGCTTGGCGAAGGCCGACGGGTTCAGGGAGTCGGACGGCTTGATGGAGTTGGCCTCAGACACGGGTGGCGCCTTCCGGATGGGCGGCGGCCTGACCGGCCGACGGGGCAACGGAGTTGTCGACGGGGTGGGGGAAGAAGCGGCGGGCGGCCAGCGCGACGTACACCAGGCCGATCAGCACGGGCACCTCGATGAGCGGGCCGACGACCCCGGCCAGGGCCTGCCCGGACGTCGCGCCGAACGTCGCGATGGCGACCGCGATGGCGAGCTCGAAGTTGTTGCCCGCCGCGGTGAACGCGAGTGTTGTCGTCCTGGGGTAGTCCAGCCCCACAACCTTGCCCAGAACCATGGATCCGGCCCACATGGCGGCGAAGTACACAAGGAGCGGCAGCGCGATCCTGGCGACGTCCAGGGGCTGGGAGGTGATGGCATCGCCCTGAAGGGCGAACAGCACGACGATCGTGAAGAGGAGCCCGTACAGGGCGAACGGCCCGATCCGCGGGATCAGTCGGGCTTCGTACCAGGCCCGTCCCTTGGCCTTCTCGCCGAGCTTGCGGGTGAGGAAACCGGCCAGCAGGGGGATGCCGAGGAAGATCAGTACGCTGCGGGCGATCTCCTGGACGGACACGTCGAGCGCGGTCTGTTCCAGGCCCAGCCAGCCGGGCAGGACCGACAGGTAGAACCAGCCGAGGAGGCTGAACGCCAGTACCTGGAACACGGAGTTGAGGGCGACAAGGACGGCGGCGGCCTCGCGGTCGCCGCAGGCCAGGTCGTTCCAGATGACGACCATCGCGATGCACCGGGCCAGGCCGACGATGATCAGGCCGGTGCGGTACTGCGGCAGGTCGGGCAGGAAGATCCAGGCGAGCGCGAACATGAGCGCCGGGCCGAGGACCCAGTTCAGTACCAGGGACGGGATCAGCAGGCGCTTGTCACGGGTGACGGTGTCCAGGCGGTCGTAGCGGACCTTCGCGAGGACGGGGTACATCATCACGAGCAGGCCGAGCGCGATCGGCAGCGAGACCCCGGTGACCGTCACCTTCGCCAGCGCGTCCCCGAGCCCCGGGACCAGACGCCCGAGGCCGAGGCCGGCGGCCATCGCGACCAGGATCCACACCGCGAGGAACCGGTCCAGGAACGACAGCCGGGCCGCCACCGGCCCCGCCGCTACGGGCCCGCTCACGAGGTGGCCGCGTCGGCGGGGCGCGTGAGGATCCCGGCGAGCTTGTCGGTCGTCTCGGGCAGCAGCCAGTAGTAGACCCAGGTTCCGCGGCGTTCGCAGTCGATGAGGCCGGCCTGGCGCAGGAGCTTGAGGTGGTGGGAGATCGTCGGCTGCGACAGGTCGAAGGCCGGGGTGAGGTCGCAGACGCAGATCTCCCCGCCGTCCCGCGAGGCGATCATCGAAAGCAGCCGCAGCCGGACCGGGTCGCCCAGGGCCTTGAACACCTTCGCCAGCTCGACCGCCTCTTCCTCCCCCAGCGGGGCCGTCAGCAGGGTCGGGCAGCACGCGTTGGCGTTGGCGTTGGCGTTGACGGTGGCGTCAGCACCGGTGCCGGTGCCGGTGCTGACGCCGTCCTGGCCGAGCACCACAAGCTCTTGTTTCGACATGCTTCTATGTTGACGTTTTTCGATTCAGGGCGCAACCTTGAATCGAGAAACATCAATACAACCCGATCCGAGCGGCGCCAGGCCCTGTCATCGAGGAGTCATCGTCATGAGCGAGCAGAACAGCACGCAGCACAGCGAGCGGAACAGCAAGCGGGACGGCGAGCGGCACGGCAGGCAGAACGGCGAGCAGAACAGCACGCAGCACAGCGACCTGCGCGAGACTGTCCGGCGGCGGTACGCCGCGGCGGCCGTCCAGGTCACCGAGGGCGGCAGCACCTGTTGCGGGCCGCAGGCCATCGAGATCGACGACAACTTCGGCTCCACCCTGTACGCCGCCGACGACCGCGAGGCCCTGCCGGTCGAGGCCGTGGCCGCGTCGCTCGGCTGCGGCAACCCCACCGCCGTCGCCGACCTCCGCGAAGGCGAGCGAGTGCTGGATCTCGGCTCCGGGGGCGGCATCGACGTACTGCTGTCCGCGCGCCGCGTCGGGCCCACGGGCAGGGCCTTCGGGCTCGACATGACCGACGAAATGCTCGCCCTCGCGCTGGCCAACCGGGAGAAGGCCGGGGCCACGAACGTCGAGTTCCTCAAGGGGACGATCGAGGCGATCCCGCTGCCCGCGAACTCCATCGACGTCGTGATCTCCAACTGCGTCATCAACCTGTCCACCGACAAGGCCGCCGTGTTCGCGGAGGCCTTCCGCGTACTGGCCCCGGGCGGCCGGATCGGCGTCTCCGACGTGGTCGCCGACGACGCACTCAGCCCTCAACAGCGGGCCGAACGCGGCGACTTCGCCGGCTGCATCGCCGGGGCCCTCTCCTTCGCGGAGTACCGGGAAGGGCTGGCGGCTGCCGGGTTCACCGACATCGGGATCACCCCCACCCACGCGGTCGCGGACGGGATGCACTCCGCGATCGTCCGCGCGACCAAGCCCGTCTCCGCGTGCTGCGGGGTGACCGCCTGCTGTACGCCCGCCGAGCAGGCCGCCCAGCCCGGCACGACCGTGGCCGAGGCCAAGAGCGCGGCCGGGTGCGGCTGCCAGGGCTGAGCTGAGGCATCAACTCGTCGTTGCTGCCCGGCTGTTGGGGCTACTTGGGGGCGTGACCCGCGGCGTGGTCATTCCTCGTGTGCGCGGCCAGCCCCCCATGTGCGTGGCCAGCCCCCATGTGTGTGGTCAGCCCCCATCTGTGTGGTCAGTCCTCGTGTGTGTAGAACACATAGAACGACACCAGGAACATCGCGCCGCCGAAGATCGCCCCCATGCCGGACGACCTGAACACGCTGTGGCCCGACAGGCTGTACAGGAAGCCCATCGCGGCGCCGAACAGCGTGCCGTACGCCGCCGCGCGCAGTTCGCGGGGCAGGGCGGACTGGATGCTGAGGAGGCCGATGCCCAGGGCCATCACGGCCAGACCGGACACGATGCCGAGGACGATGTCGCCGCCCGTGACCGCGCCGCCGCCGCGCTGATTGGCGAAGACGTACAACCCGTACGCCACGCCCAGGACGACGGGGACCGCGAGGACGGCCCTGCTCAGATGGTGAACCGTGCGGTGGCTCGTGGCGGGTACCGAAGCGTGTGCGGCCATGGCAGCACTCCTTCCGCTTGCCCGGGGCGCGGGTCTGTCCTGCCCGGGGCGTGGGTGCGTTCCCCCATATAGCCCACACCCGCGCGCGCCGATGGGCAACCCGGGATTTCGTGGACGGGTGCGCAGCTTCCTGTCGGCGGTGCTGATCGCCCTGGCGGCCGTACTCGTCCCGCTCGGCGCGATCGCGACCTGGGCCAGGGTGGAGGTCGCCGACCGCGACCGGTACGTCGCCGTCATGGCTCCGCTCGCCGGGAACCGGGCCGTGCGCGACGAGGTGGCCGCCAAGGTCACCGACGCGATCATGAAGAACATCGACGTGGGGCCGCTCCATGCCTCGGTGGCCTCGCTGATCGGCGGGGCCGTGCGGTCCTTCACCACCACCTCCGCCTTCCGGAGCGTGTGGAACACCGCCAACCGGGCCGCCCACGCGAGCGTCGTCTCCGCCCTCACCCACAACGGCGGCGGCAACGACGTACGCATCGACCTGGCCCCGGCGATCCAGCAGATCAAGACCGGACTGGAGGCACAGGGCGTGCCGTTCGCGAACGAGATTCCCGTGGAAGAGACCGACCTGACCGTCGTCGAGTCGACGAAACTGGGGCCGGTCCGGACCGCCTTCCGGTGGCTCCAGCGCATCGGCGTGTGGGGTGCGGGCGCCTGTCTGGCGGCGGCGGGCGGGGCGGTGCTGGCCGCGGTACGCCGCCGCCGCGCCCTCGTCTGGGTGGGGATCGGGCTTGCCGGGGGCGCGGCGGCCCTGCACGTTCTGGTCGCCATCGGCAGGTCGCTCACGTTGGACGGGCTTCCCGCGGACTCCGATCCGTCGGCAGCGGGGGCGGTCTACGACGCGCTCACCGACTTCCTCAGCACGGCGGCGTGGGGCGTGCTCGCGTTCGGGCTCGCGCTCGCGCTCGGGGCCTGGCTCATGAGCCGGCCGTGGAAGCGGGAGCCTCCAGCCGACGAAGGGGCCTCGCCAGGACCGGCACCGGCGGGGCCGCGTGACCGAACCTGACCGCGCCGGACACCGGGCCGCCCACCGCGAACCCTGACCGCGCCGGACACCGGGCCGCCCACCGCGAACGGCTCGGCCGGGTCGCGGCGCGGGCAAAGGGTTGAGCAACCGTGCCGTGTGGGGGGCCGTCTTTGAGGGAGGATGCGAGCGCTGTGACCAGCTAGCGGGAGGCAGACCGCCTTGGACACCTTGGGCACCGGGACCGTACCGGCCTTGGCGGCGGCTTCGGACGTACGGCGCAGGCATCCCTGGCGGGTGGTGTCCGCGCTGGCCGGGGCGCTCCTGCTGGCCGGGGTCAGTGTGGTGGTGGGGTGCCGGGCCGCCGACTCGGACGGGGTCACGCCCGTGCCGCAGGCCCTCGCCTTCCTGCCCTGGCTGCTCGTGCCCGGCGGCGCGGGGCTCGCGCTCGCGGCGCTCGGGCGGTGGCGTACCGGCATGGTGTGGGGCGTCGCGGTGCTCGCGGTCACCGGCTGGTACACCCAGCCGTACGGCGACGCCACGACCAAGCCGAAGGGCCCGGTCCTGGCGGAGTTCACAGTCCTCACGTCCAACACCGAGTTCGGCTGGGCGACGGACGATCTGATCGCCACCGTCAAGCGCGAGAAGCCCGACCTCGTGTTCGTCGAGGAGTGCGGCTTCCGCTGCTCCGACGCGCTCGCCGCCGACCTGCCCAAGGCCGACTACCCGTACCGCGATGTCGTACGCGAGGACGGCTCGGCGGGCTCCGCGATCCTCAGCCGGTTTCCACTGAAGCCCGCCGAGCCCATCGATTCGGTGATGGCGATGCCCGGCGCGGTCGTCACCATCGGCGGCCGCGACGTACGGCTCCAGCTCGCGCACCCCTCGCCGCCGCTCCCCGGCGACGACGGAAAATGGCGTCAAGAGCTGGGCAGGATAAGGGAGTTCGCGAAGTCGGCGAAGGGGCAGCCCGTCATCCTGGCCGGGGACTTCAACGCCACCCAGGACCACGCCCTGTTCCGCTCCGTGCTCGACGAGGGCGCCCTGCACGACAGCGCCCGCCTCAACGGCCAGTCCCACACCTACTCCTGGCCCGCCGACCGCACCACCCCGCTGCGCACCCAGATCGACCACGTCCTGGTGAGCGGCCACTCCTTCAAGGCGACGTCCGCGCGCTTCCTCGAACTGCGCGACACCGACCACCGCGCACTGCTCGTGGGGCTCAGCCTGTACGGCGGGTAGCGCGGATTCGTAAAAATTATCCACAGGCTGTGGACAACATTTACGGTTTCCTTGAGCGCCCCGTTTGCACCAAGTGATCTTTTTACGGTGTCGTGTGGTCATGGCTGATCAGAAGCGGGCGGGGGACGGCGTGCGGCACGGGCGGCTCACGCCGCCGGAATGGCTCATCGGGGGGCTGCGGCCCGCCCCCACCCCCATCCCCTGGCCGGCCGTCGCCCGCGCCGCGATCGCGATGGCCGCGCCGCTGGCCGTGGGCATGGCGACCGGACAGAGCGCATACGGGGCGCTCGCCTCCATGGGCGCGCTCAGCGGGGTCATCGGCGACACCGCCGACGCGTACCGGATGCGGATCTTCAACATCGCCGTGCCGCAACTGTTCGGCGCGCTCGGCGTGACCGTCGGCAGCCTCGTCTTCGGGCACGGGTGGCTCGCGGTCGCCGCGCTCACCCTCGTCGCACTGGCCTCCGGAATGATCTCCACGATCGGCGCGGTCGCCTCGGTGTCCGGACTGCTGCTCCTCCTCAACGCCGTCGTCGGCGCGGGCCTGCCCATGCCCGGCCCGTGGTGGAAGGCGCCGCTGCTGCTCAGCCTCGGCGGCCTGTTCGTGCTGCTCCTGAGCCTGCTCGGCTGGCCCCTGCGGCGTACCGAACCCGAACGGGCCGCCGTCGCCGGGACCTATCGCGCGGCCGCCGAAGCGATCGAGGCCGCGACGACGGACGCGTACGACACCCGGCGCCAGGCCGTCACCCAGGCCCTCAACACCGCCTACGACCTGATCCTCGCCCGCCGGGCCCGCGAACACGGCCGCCGCGAGGAACTGGTGCGCCTCCTCGCCCAGCTCAACGTCGTCATCCCGATCGTGGAGGCGGCGCCCGCCGTGCACCTGCGCGGCTGGGGCGTCGATCCCGCGATCCCGGACGCCGTACGGCAGTTGGCGGACGCGGTCGACGAAGGCCGCACGGGCTCCGTCGAACCGGACCTGCCCGCGCCCGCGACGCCGGCCGAGCGCGCCCTGGACACCGCGCTGCGGCACGCCTTCGCCGTGGTGCACAACCCCGACGTCGACCACTCCAACATCGACGACCGCCTCGGCCGCCCCGCCGCCCTGCGCATCCGCTTCCGCCGCGCGGCCCGCAACGTCCTGCTCTCCGGCGCGTCCTGGCGCTACGGACTGCGCCTCGCCCTGTGCATCGGCCTCGCCCAGGTGCTGGTCTCCGTCGTCCCGGTGGAACGCTCGTACTGGGTCGCCCTGACCATCGTCTTCGTCCTCAAGCCCGACTTCGGCTCGGTCTTCGCGCGCGCCCTGATGCGGGCGATCGGCACCGCCGGCGGGCTCGTCATCGCGGCCGCCGTCCTCGCGGAGGTGCCGCTGAGCTGGTGGGACGTGCCGGTGATGATGCTGCTCGCGGCACTGATCCCGGCGTTCTCGGCGAAGGGGTACGCCTTCCAGACGGCAGCCATCACGCCGGTGATCCTTCTGCTCTCCGACGTCCTCAACCACCAGGGCTTCAACCTGGTCATGCCCCGCCTGTGGGACAGCCTCATCGGCTGCGCGATCGCGCTGGTCGCGGGCTATCTGCTGTGGCCCGAAAGCTGGCACACCCGCATCGGGACCCGGCTCGCGGACGCGGTGGCGGCGACGGCGGAGTACGTGGAGTACGCGTTCGGCTCCGAGGACGACCGGACCGAACGGGTGCGCCGTCGGCGCCGCCTCTACCGCGACCTTTCGACCGTACGGAGCGAATTCCAGCGGGCGTTGACGGAGCCGCCGCCCACGGGGGCCCGGGCCGCGGCGTGGTGGCCGCTGGTCGTCGCGGTCGAGCGGATCGTCGACGCGACGACGGCGGCGCGGGTGCGGGTGAACCACGGCGCGGATGCGCCTGCGGCGGGCGAGGCCGCGGAGATCGCTTCCGAGCTGCGGGGGCTGGCGGAGGGGTTGCGGTCGAGTGTGACCCTGGTGGAGGTGCGGGCGGAGCTCTCGGGGGACGAGGAGTCCGTCCTCGCTCCGCTGAGGCAGGAGGTCCGAGCGGCCCGAGCCATCGCCTCACCGGGCGCTTGAACCCCACCCCGCGCCTTAGCAGCCGAAGGAGCCGCGCCGGCCCAGCCAAACGCTCGGCACCCTCAGAACAGCGGCAACTGCCCAGGGAACGGCGGGAGTTCGAAGCCGTCCAGGGTTCGTTGGGAGGCGTCCGCGGGGGCCCGGCGCTTCGAGCCCGGGCAGAGCGTCAGCTCGCCGGACAGCTCCCGCGTGCGGGGATCGTGGCGCACGAACTTGCCCGCCACCACGGCGACAGCACGACCGCAGGACGGGCAAGATCGGCGGGGAGAGACGCTGGGCATCCCCCCATGCTGCCAGAGGCCTACGCGGCCGGCTTGACCGCCGAGGCGAGCCCGTTGGCCCACAGGCTGTTCACGCGGGACTTCTCCGTGCTGTTCGGGTACGCGTTGCGGCACGACGTGCCGGGCCCGCCGCCGGACATGAGCTCACTGCACGGCCCCGAGTAGTGGTCGGGCAGCCCGAGCACGTGACCGGTCTCGTGCGCGACGACCCGCACCGAGTAGTACTGCTGGTTCTGGCTGTAGTCCAGGAAGATGTAGCCGCTGCCGTGCCCGTCGGTCGAGGCGTACGAGCCGTTCTGCGGGTCGTCGCCCTCGCGGTACTCGAAGTCCGCGCCGGAGTTGCTCTCGGCGAGGTGGACGTTCTGGACGGAGGAGTTCCAGATCTGCGCGGCCTGCGATATCTGGGAGCGGAAGCTGGGGGCGCTGGCGGCGCTATACGTCACGGTCACGGCCGACGCGAGCGGGTTGGCGGCGCGCTTCTTGGCGACCGACTTCATGACCGCGTCGTAGAACGCCCGGTCGTTGGCCGCCGAGTGCTTGCTCGCGGCGGTGTAGTGCGCGGCCGCGGTGGGGGCGGCGGCCGGGGTGGCGGCGGTGGCGGGGATCGCGCCGAAGCCCGCGAGGGCCAGTCCCAGCGCGGCGGTCACGACAAAGGTGCGGGAGTGTCTCATGGGGGGTTACCAATCCGTGGGGGATCCGTGCCCGGCTGGGTGGGCCGGGCGCGGGTGGGGGCTGATCGGTGGCCGGGTGACGCGCGGCGGCGCCGTCCGGTGTCTGGTGATTGTGGAGGCCACAGTGACGTACGGGATGATGTCGATCTGCGATAACTCCCGCGTATCAGTGTGGTTTTAGTCATCTGGTGCGACGACTTAGTACGCCCTAACCTCAGTTCATGGAGCTGGAGGTGAGACATCTGCGGGTGCTGTGCGCCATCGCCGACGCCGGCAGTCTGCACGGCGCCGCGCGCGCTCTGGGCACGAGCCAGCCCGCCCTGACGACCCAACTGCGGCGCATCGAGAACACGTTGGGCGGGCGGCTCTTCTCGCGCGAGCGAACCGGCTGTGTGCCCACGGTTCTGGGGCGGGGCGTGGTCGGCCGGGCCCGTCCGCTGCTCGCCTCGCTGAGCGCGCTGGTCACCGAGACCCGGGCCGCCGCGGCCCGCACCGACGGAGGCGACCGACTGCGCATCGGCTCCACCGCGAGCCGCGCCATCCCCGGCTGGCTGCGCCGCCTGCGGGAGCGGCTGCCGGATACGGAGACGGAACTCCAGGTGGCGGTTTCGGCCACCGCGTTGCTCCGCCAAGTCGCGGCGGGCGAGCTGGACGTGGCGTTCGTACACGAAGTGGAGGGCTGCCCGCTGCGGATCCCGCCGGGCCTCGACATCCGTACGCTCGTGGAGCGCGAGCCCCAGTTCGTGTGCCTGGCGGTCGACCATCCGGCAGCTCACAAGACCCTCGTGGACCTCGCCGACCTGGCCGGCGACCAGTGGATGGTCGACCCCAGCGTGGACGGCGAATGGGAGGGCCTGCGCCGCGTCCTCAACGCCGCCGGACTCAACCCCCGCGTCCTGCACGGCGATTACCTGACGGCGGCGGGCCTGGTCGCGACGGGCGAGGTCGTCACCCTCTGCCAGCCCACCTCCCGCCCCCGCTCCGACATGGCCGTACGCCCCCTGCGGGACGATCCGCTGGGCGTACGACTGCTCCTGGCGGTCCGCAGCGGGGCGTACGGGGGTGAACTGGCCGGGGTGGCAACGGACTTGGAGTCCGCGTACTGGGAGGCCGCCTCCCATTCACCCCCGTACCGGGCGTGGCTGGAGGAGCGGGCCCCGGCCTCAGGGCCTTTCCGGCCCTAGCAACGTGAGGTCCACGTGTGCGACCCGCCATGGTCGTTGGCGCTCTGGCTGTAGCCGACCTCCTGCCCGGGTGCGAGACAGATGGTGACCCGTCCGAGCAGCTCACGCCCCTCGTACACCTTGACGTGGTCCTTGACCCCGGGCCCGGAGACCCCGTGGTTCGCCCACGACGAGTCGTGCTTGAACATGTCGCCCTCCCACCAGTGGTCGTCGCCGCTGTGCTCGATCTTCATGCCCTGGAAGTTGGCGTCGGTCCAGACGCAGAAGAAGCCACTGCGGCAGGGTGCGGCCTGGGCGGCGGAGGAGGTGGCGAAGACGGCTCCGGCGGAGATGAGGGTGGCGGCGAGGAGGGTGGCGAATCGCTTCACGGGGACGGTTCTCCTGTCGTCGTTGAGTTGCTGAGCAGGGCGGTGGCCTGGGACAGCGCGTGGGCGCGCAGCCGATCGAAGTCGGCGATCTCGGCGGGGTGCCGAGCGCGGACCTCGGCGAGGCTCTGGTGGTTGTGGTCGGCCTCGGGCTTGAGGTTGTTGACGATCGCCGACGCCCGGAACCAGCCCGGCTGATCCCCGTAGAGCCGCTGCTGCGCGGCGGCGAGACAGCCGTCGGTGTGGGCGCGTACGACGTATCCGGTGGGAAGGTCGACGGACAGCTGGGCCGGCCCCGCACCGAAGAGCGCGGCACTGACCTTCTGCTGCTGCTCGGGCGTCGGACTCTGCCCCGGCCGAGGCGGGACGAACCCCTGACGGCTGAGGCAGTGGTCGGTGAGCCGCTGGGTGGCGGCCTTGATGACGTCGTCGGGGTCAGGGTGATTCTCCGGCGGAGCCGGCCCGGAGCAGCCCACGGCAAGGAACAGGGGCACGGCGAGGAGCCACGAGCCCCTCGTACGAACGGAACTCATCGACGGATCAGCCAACAGCGCCGGCTTCAGGGGCGGACGTCGAGGCGGCACGGGCGACCGGGACGACCCGGGCGCCAGGAACCGGTGCGGCGGCGGGTGCGGATGCCAACAAGGCGGATTTGCCTGCGAGTTGACGCATACGGGAGATCCTCCGGGCGACGAAGAACAATGCGAGCGCGCTCACACTCCCCCACGGTTTGCGCACCTATGCCCGCTATCACCCGGACGAGTGCTGTGGGACCGCCGGGAGTTGCCGGCGTCGGCCCGCCGGGAGTTGCCGACGTCGGCCCGCCGGGAGCTGGAGGGCGTCCGGTACGCAATCCGCTCGACTCCGCTCGAACAGGAGGGGGACCCCCTATCCCGGCAGAGCCACAAATGTCACAGCCTCTCGCCTCTTCAGGGCGCTGAACCGGCCCCTTCCGGGAAACGGTCGCCCGGGTCGCTAACCTTACGTGTCCGTGCTGGCCAGGGATCTGATCCCGGAAACTGGCCCAGTGCGGTACTTATCGCACCCAACTCATGCGAAAGGCCTCGCCCATGGGCATTCGGAGCTTGCTGCGCAAGGTGTTCGGACGCGATCGCGCGGAGCGTGCCGAGCCGACGGCGGCTTCCGTACCGCCCCAGTCGGAACGCACCCCTGAGGCCGTCGAAGCACCGGTCACCACCGAGGAGGCACCGGTCACCACCGAGGCTGCCGCGCCTTCCGTTCCGGCCCCGGCGGGGGAAGCCGTCCTGACCTCGGCGGAAGCGCTCGTCGCCGCCGCCTTCGACGGACCGCGCCCGCCCGCGTCCTCGTCCGATTCCGACTCTGGCTCCGGCGCCGATTCCGGCTCCGGCCTCGCTGGTTCTTCCGGCTCCCCGGAACCGGTCGCCGAGGTGCCTCAGCCCCGTACGGAGGCGAAGCCCGAGCCGGTGGCTGACCCCGAGCCGGTGGCTGACCCCGAGCCGGTCGTCGAGCCCGTGCTCGCGGAGGAGCCGGAGGCCACCACCCCCGAGCCCGAGCCCGTTCAGGCAGAGCCCCTCGTCGAGCCCGAGCCCGTACAGGTGGAGCCCGAACCCGAGCCGGAGCCCGAACCCGCCCAGGTTGAGGCAGAGCCCATCCCCGAGCCCGTACAGGTGGAAGCCGAACCCAAGCCCGAACCCACCCCCATCGACGCGGCCGTCCCCAAGCCCGCCCTCTCCGCCGCCAAGGTCAAGTCCCGGGCGCCCGGGCTCTCCGGGGCCTACAAGGCCGCCGGGGGCGCGCTCAAGAAGGCGGGGCTCAGTGGCGCCCGCGCCAAGGTGTACCTCGTGCTCGACCGGTCCGGGTCCATGCGGCCGTACTACAAGGACGGCAGTGCGCAGGGGCTCGCCGAGCAGGTGCTCGCGCTGGCCGCGCATCTCGACGAGGACGCCACCGTGCACACGGTGTTCTTCTCGACCGACATCGACGGCTCCGTCGACCTCACCCTCGACTCGTACGAAGGGGTCGTCGACGAGACTCACGCCGGGCTCGGGCGGCTCGGGCGGACCAGTTATCACCGGGGTGTCGAGGAGGTCGTCGAGCACGTCGAGAAGGCGGGGCACGAGGGGCCGGTGCTCGTCGTGTTCCAGACCGACGGCGCGCCCGACGCCAAGCTGCCCGCCCGCCAGGCGCTCGCGGACGTCGCCGGCAAGCCGCTGTACTGGCAGTTCGTCGCGTTCGGCGAGGACGACTCCAAGGCGTTTGATTTTCTGCGTACCGCCGAAGCCGACAACGACCACGTCGGGTTCTTCCACGCCGGGCCCGCTCCTCGCGAGCTGAGCGACGCCGAGGTCTATCAGGGGCTGCTCGGCTCGTTCCGGCCCTAGCCCCTAGCCCCTGGCACGCGGCCGGGACGGCTCCTTCGGGAGCGAGACGGTCACGGTCAGCCCGCCTTCGGCGCCGGGCTCGGCCGTGGCCGTCCCGCCGTGCGCCACCGCGATGGAGCGCACGATGGACAGGCCCAGGCCCGCCCCCGGGCCCATCCGATCGCGGCCCTCGCCCCGCCGGAAGGGCTCGAACAGGGCCGGGATCTCCTCCTCGGCGACCACCGGGCCGGTGGGGTTGGCCACCACGAGACGGCCGCCGTACACGGTGACCTCCACCGCCCCGCCCGGTTCGTTGTAGGTGACCGCGTTGGCGAGGAGGTTCGCGGTGAGGCGGGCGAGGAGCGCCCGGTTGCCCCGCACCGCGGCGGGGGCCGCATCGACCTTCACGGAGTCGTAGCGCGCCGCCTCCTCCCGTACGACCTCCGCGAGGTCCACCTCCTCGCGCCGCTCCAGGCCCCGCTCGCTGCGGGCCAGCATCAGAAGCCCCTCGATGAGCTGCTCGCTGCGCCGGTTGTTGTCGAGCAGGGTGCTGCGGGTGCGCTCGATCTCGGCCGGGCCCGGCTCGCCGTCGAGGCCGATCTGGATCGCGGCGCGCTGGGTGGCGAGCGGGGTGCGTAGTTCGTGCGAGGCGTTGGCGATGAAGCGGCGCTGGCTGTCGAAGGCGGCTTCGAGCCGGCCGAGCAGGTCGTCGATGGTGTCGCCGAGTTCCTTCAGCTCGTCGTCGGGTCCGGCGGCGCCCACTCTCTCGTGCAGATTGCTCGCGGTCAGCTTGCGGGCCCGCGCCGTCATGACGTGTACGGGGCGAAGCAGACGGCCCGCCGTCCACCAGCCCACCACGACCGCGAGCAGCGCGATCGCGACCAGCGCGAGCGTCGACCACAGGGCGGTCTGGCTGGACGCGGCCTCGCTGACGTCGGCGCTCAGCCGGTACACGGTGAGCGGCTCCAGTGGCGTGGTCCGGCCCTCGTAGGCGGACGCGCCGGGCACTTGGAGGGTGGTCGCGCGGGTCGCGATGGCGGTCGCCTGCTCTTCGGTGCCGGCCCGCGAGAGCAGGTTGACGACGGCGAGCAGCGCCGCCCCGAGCACCAGGAAGACGCCGCCGAAGATCAGCGCTATACGGGTTCGGATCACCGGACGTGGCCCCTCACAGCGCGTACCCCACGCCCTGGACGGTACGGATCAGCGCGGGCTCGCCGAGTTTGCCGCGCAACTTGCTCATCGCGACGCGCACCGCGCCCGTGAAGGGGTCGGCGTTGGCGTCCCAGGCGCGCTCCAGGAGTTCTTCGGCGGATACGGTCGCGCCGTCGGCCTCCAGGAGGATCTGGAGCACCGCGAACTCCTTCGGCGAGAGGTCGAGCTGCCGGCCGTCGCGGTGCGCGGTGCGCCGCACGGTGTCCAGGCGCAGGCCGTGCCGCTCCAGGACCGGCGGGACCGGCCGTGCGCTGCGGCGCCTGAGCGCGCGCACCCGCGAGACCAGCTCGGGGAACTCGAAGGGCTTGCCGAGATAGTCGTCCGCGCCCAGGTCGAGGCCCTCGACCCGGTCCTCCATGGACGCCGACGCGGTCAGCATGAGGATGCGGGTGCGGGAGGCGTCCGCGACCAGGCGGCGGGCCACCTCGTCGCCGTGCACGCGCGGCAGGTCCCGGTCGAGTACGACCACGTCGTAGTCGTGCAGCCCGAGGTACGCGAGCGCCGCGTCCCCGCTGTAGACCGTGTCCACGGCGAAGCCGGCCCGCCGCAGGCCGGTGGCGACGAGCTCGGCGAGGACCTCCTCGTCCTCGGCGACCAGTACCCGCATGTTCTCGTCCTTCGTGTGCACGTGCCCCCTTCCGTCCCAGGATGCGTCCTTGCTACGACAACGGGTGTTTCGCAAACCTCTCCGCGCGCCCGCGCCGCGCCCTCCCTCCTGGCCTGACCGGCGTCCGCGCCACGTCCTCGCCGGCGTCCGCCATCCGGACATCCCGGGCGGGCGCGGCTACGACGGCCGATAGGATTCCGCGCATGCCTTCGCCGACGTACTACGTTTCGACGCCCATCTACTACGTCAACGACGCCCCGCACCTGGGCCACGCCTACACCACCGTCGCCGGTGACGTGCTCACCCGCTGGCACCGCCAGCGCGGCGAGAAGGTCTGGTACCTGACGGGCACGGACGAGCACGGCCAGAAGATCATGCGGACGGCCGAGGCGAACGGCGTCACCCCGCAGGAGTGGTGCGACAAGCTCGTCGGCGAGGCGTGGCAGCCTTTGTGGGAGCACCTGAACATCAGGAACGACGACTTCATCCGCACCACCCAGAAGCGGCACACCGACCGGGTGCAGGAGTTCGTCCAGGACCTGTACGACAAGGGCGAGATCTACAAGGGCGGGTACGAGGGCCCGTACTGCGTGGGCTGCGAGGAGTACAAGCTCCCCGGCGACCTGATCAAATCCGACGACGGCACCGACACCACCTTGCTGTGCGCCATCCACAAGAAGCCGGTGGAGCTCCTCAAGGAGGAGAACTACTTCTTCAAGCTGAGCGAGTACGGTCCGAAGCTCCTGGAGTTCTACGAGGCGAACCCGGGCTTCATCCAGCCGGAGTCGGCCCGCAACGAGGTCCTGAACTTCGTGCGGAAGGGGCTTCAGGACCTGTCGATCTCGCGGTCGACGTTCGACTGGGGCGTGCCGGTGCCGTGGGACACCGAGCACGTCATCTACGTGTGGGTGGACGCGCTGCTCAACTACGCGACGGCCGTCGGGTACGGCGCCGACCAGGCCCGGTTCGAGGAGATCTTCCCGGCCGACGTGCACCTCGTCGGCAAGGACATCCTGCGCTTCCACGCGATCATCTGGCCCGCGATGCTGATGGCCAACGGTCTGCCGGTGCCGGGCAGGGTCGCCGCCAACGGCTGGCTGATGGTCGGCGGCGAGAAGATGTCGAAGTCCAACCTGACCGGCATCAAGCCGCAGGACCTCACCTCGCACTTCGGCGTGGACGCCTACCGCTGGTACTTCCTGCGGGCCATCGCCTTCGGCCAGGACGGCTCGTTCTCCTGGGAGGACTTCAGCGCCCGCTACACCTCCGAACTCGCCAACGACTACGGCAACTTGGCGTCCCGGGTGGCCGCGATGGTCGGCAAGTACTTCGGCGGCGAGCTGCCCGCGGCCATCGCCGCCGGTGACGCCGAGAAGGCCGTCCAGGACGGTCTGGCGAAGGCCGTCGCCGAGGCCGACCGGCGCATCGGCGACGAACTCGACTTCCAGGGCGGCATCCTGGCCGTCTTCGACTTCGTCAAGCAGGTCAACGGCTACCTCACGGAGCAGGAGCCGTGGAAGGTCGCCAAGGACGAATCGCCCGAGGGCAGGGCCCGGCTCGCGACGATCCTGTACACCGCCGCGGAATCGCTGCGCGGGGTCGCGGTCCTGCTCAACCCGGTGATGCCGGACACCTCGCAGAAGCTGTGGGACTCGCTCGGCGCGGAGGCCCCGCTCGGCTCGCTCGCCGAACAGCGCGTCCAGGACGCGGGCACGTGGGGCGCGCTGCCCGCCGGTGCGAAGGTCACCAAGGGCGCGGTGCTCTTCCCCCGCCTGGAGGAGAAGCCCGCGTAAGGGATTTCGCGGTACGAGGTGCGGGGCCCGGGGTCGTCGATCCCGGGCCCCGCACCTCTTTTCCTGACGACTTCGATCCTTCTTGGCCGGATTGGTGGCTCATTCAACGGTTGTTGATTCGCTGTTGATCGGGCCCGACCAGAGTGGGCCGGTCGGTACGCACGGGGAGAGGGAAAGGACAGGGAAATGCCATTGCTCGCGAATCGTGTCACGGTGACCGTTCACGCCTCCGATCCGCTGAGCCGGGCCGGGGTGATCAGCCACCTGCAGCACCAGCCCACCGTCGAAGTCCTGCGCGACACCCGGGAGACCCGCGAGACGGACGGCCGCCCGGCCGACCCCGCGGTCGCCGTCATGCTCGTCGACCAGGTCGACGACTCGGCCTCCGCGGAACTGCGCCGCGTCGTGCGCGGCGGGGAGCAGCGCGTGGTGCTCATAGCGCGCGAACTGCGGGAACCCGATCTGCTCACCGTGGTCGAGTACGGGGTACGCGCCATCCTGTGGCGCCATCAGGCCACCGAGCAGCGCCTGTTGAAGGCCGTGCACAGTGCGGCGCGCGGCGAGGGCGAGCTGCCGCCGGACCTGATCAGCAGGCTCCTCGTGCAGGTCGGCCGACTGCGCCGCTCGGAGACCACCTCCACCTCCGCCGGGTCCTCCTCCACCGCGCCGCTCTTCGGCATGGCGCCGCGCGAGGTCGACGTACTGCGCCTCGTCGCCGAGGGTCTGGACACCCGGCAGATCTCCGAGAAGCTCGCCTATTCGGAGCGGACCGTCAAGAACATCCTGCACGCCCTCATGACCCGCCTCCAGCTCACCAACCGCGCGCATGCGGTGGCGTACGCGCTCCGCGAGGGCTACATCTAGCCGGTCCGGGCTCACCTGTCGGCCCTGACCGCTCAACAGCCGCCGGTGCGACCTGACTTCGACGGCATCCGATCACTCCGGAAATTGGCTCAATGATCCACGAAATCGACGAGGCGCTACGGCGCATCCTGCGCGGCGGGGCGCTGCCCGAGGGAACGGGGGACGTCGTCTTCGAGGCGCCCACCCGCGACTGGGCGGCCCGCCGCAACACGCCCACCCTGAACGCCTACCTGTACGACATCCGCGAGGACGTGGCCCGCCGCGAGCGCGGCTCGTACGCGGAACGGGACGCCAACGGCATCGTCCTGCGCAGGCGCCAGCCGCCCCGCTGGTACCGCCTCTCCTACCTCCTGACGGCCTGGACCAGCCGCCCCGAAGACGAACACCGGCTGCTTTCAGGGGCGTTGGCATGCCTGCTGCCGCACGAGATGCTGCCGGAGGAGCACGTACCGCAGGCCCTTGAGGCGTACAAGGTGTCCCTCCCCCTGACGGTCGCGGTGCCGCCGGCCGAGTCGCGCTCGCTGGCCGACATCTGGTCGGCGCTCGGCGGCGAACTGAAGCCCTCGCTCGACGTGGTGATCACGACGCCGTTCCCGGTCACCCCGGTGTACGACGTGGCGCCGCCGGTCACCGAGGGCGTGATCACCGTGCGCGGCCGGGACGGGGTGCCGGACGACGCGAAGCCGCGGCTGATGCGGGGCTCGGTGGGTGCTGCCAAGGGCGGTGCCGCTCAGGACGGTGGCGGTCGGTGAACGAGGCCGCACGTGCCCTGCTGCTCCGGCTCGACCAGCTGCGGACCACGGTCGCGGCACTGGTCGAGGCCCGTTCCGCCGACGATCCGACGGCTCAGGACCCGCTGCGGGGCCTGTACGTCTCGGCGGAGACCGCGGCCCGGCTGGCCAGTGCGGGCGGTGGCGTGCCCGAACCGCCACCCGCCGTCGGCCCGTTCACCCCGGAGCCGGGCGACCGGCTCACCGCGCTGGCGCGGGACTTCGGGCTCGGCCCGGTCGACGAACTGCTCCTCGTCGCGGCGCTCGCCCCCGACGTGGACCGGCGCTTCGAGCCGCTGTACGGCTACCTCAACGACGACGTGGGCCGCCGCCGGGCGTCGGTCGCCCTCGCCCTGGAACTCGCCGGGACCGGGCCGTACGACCCCGACGCGCGCGGCCGGCTCCATCCGGCGGCTCCGCTGATCACCGGGGGTCTGGTGACCCTGGAGGACGAGGACCGGCCGCTGCCGGGCCGCGCGCTGCGGGTCCCGGAGCGGGTGGTGGCGCACCTGTTGGGCGATGACGCCCTGGACGGCCGGCTCATGGGCGCACACGTCGAGTTGCTGCCGCCGGGCGGGAGCGCCCCGGGCGAGGGCCTCGCCGCGCGGATCGCGCTCGCGCCGGACCCGGTCGCCGTCCATCTGCGCGAGCGCAGGGCCGGAAGCGGGGCGGACGCGGTGACGGCCGCCCTGCGCGGCGCCGGGCGGGCCGTGCTGCGCCACCGCCCCGAAGCCACCGACCGGGCCGCCGCCCGCGCCTTGCTGCGCGAGGCGCGGCTGCGCGGCAACGGATGCGCCGTGGTCGTCGAGCTGCCGGACGACCAACCCGGGGCCCTGGTAAGGGAGTTGGCGGTAGCGGACGTGACCGTCGTGTTCGCCGGGACCGACCCGTACGACCCCACCTGGGCGCCCGGCGCGGCGCTCCTCGCCCTGGAGGACACGGCCGCCGAGACCGACCCGCTGACCGCCTGGAGCGAGGAACTCCCCGCGTACGAGGGCGATCTGGCGGAGGCTGTCGGGCCCTACCGGCTCGGCGCCGGACAGGTACGGCGGGCCGCGCGGGGGGCGCTCGCCCTCGCCGGGTTCGAAGGGGTGCCGGTGGGGCTCGGACACGTACAGAAGAGTGCCCGGCAGCTCTCGGCGCCGCTGCTCGACCGGCATGCGCGCCGGGTGCGGCCCGCCGTCGGGTTCGCGGACCTCGTCCTGCCCGAGGAGCCGCTCGCCATGCTGCACGAGCTCGCGGGGCGGGCCAGGCACCGGGACCGGGTGCTCGGGGAGTGGCGGCTGCGTACGGGCGGCGGACGCGGGCGGGGGGTGGTCGCGCTGTTCGCGGGGGACTCCGGCACGGGCAAGACGCTGGCGGCGGAGGTCGTGGCGGGTGAACTGGGCCTCGACATGTACGTGGTGGACCTCTCCTCGGTGGTCGACAAGTACGTCGGCGAGACCGAGAAGAACCTGGAGAAGATCTTCGTCGAGGCGGACCGTACCGACTCGGTGCTGCTCTTCGACGAGGCGGACGCGGTGTTCGGCAAGAGGTCGGAGGTGAAGAGCTCGCACGACCGGTACGCGAACCTGGAGAGCGCGTACCTGTTGCAGCGCCTTGAGGCCTTCGACGGAATCGCGGTCCTCACGACCAACCTGCGGGCGAACATCGACGAGGCCTTCACGCGACGGCTCGACCTGGTGGTGGACTTCCCGTTCCCGGACGTGTCGCTGCGCGCGACCCTGTGGCGCAGCTGCCTGGCCGGGGTGCCCCAGGAGGAGGGGCTCGCCTCCGAACTCGACGCGTGTGCGAAGGAGTTCGAGCTGGCGGGGGGTTCCATTCGGTCGGCCGCGGTGACCGCGGGGTATCTCGCGGCGGGGCGGGGAACTCCGGTGACCGCGGAGGATGTCCGTGCCGGTGCGCGGCGGGAGTACGTGAAGTCCGGGCGGCTTGTGCCGGGGGCGGGGGCGGCTTGGGCGCCGTAGCCCCTGCCGGGGGGCGGGGTGCTTCGACTGCGGGCCGTCGGTGGCCGGTCGCGCAGTTCCCCGCGCCCCTGGCGGGGCTGCCCTTGGCAGGGCACCCCGCCGCACCCGGCGTCGTCCCTACGGGACGATCTTCCAGCGTTGCTGGTCCGCCGGGAGGGCTCCGCAGGGACGGACCTCCGCGACCTGGAGCTTCGTGTCGTTGGGGGACAGGTCTGACAGGCACCAGCCCCCGTCCTTGCTGACCAGGCGGACAAAGCCGTCCGCACCGTCGATCGGCTGGATCGACCACTTCTGGTTGCTGGTCATCTGACCGTTCGTCAGGCTGGCTTTGCCCCCGGACGCGCCCCACATCTGGATCTGGTTGCCCTCCTTGGTGTTGTCCGCCACGGCCCAGTCCTCGGAGGACGACGAGAACGCGAACTCGTTGTTCGGCAGCGGGCGGACGTACCAGTACTGGTCCCACGTGGGATTGTTGCGGATCTCGCGCGCGGTGTAGACGTAGCGGCCCTCCGGCTTCTGGTCGGTGGCCGTCGTCATGTACCACCCGAGCCCGGACTGGATCCGCACCAGCTTGTTCGGGTCGTACTGGGGCGGCTTCGGCTTGTCGCCTCCGGGCTTGTCGCCGCCGGGGCCCTTCGGCTTCGGCTGGTCGCCGGCGGGGGCGGGCGGCGCGGGTACGGAGGGAGGCGGCGGCTGCTTCGAGGGCGCCGGCGGGGCGGACGGCAGCGGGGTGTTGGAGCCCTGCGGAAGCGGCTCTTCCTTGGAGGGCGCCTTCTCGGACGCCTGGCTCTTGACGCCCACGTCGTGCTGGAACCAGATCAGCGCGAACGCCACGGCCGCCGCGACGAGCACCGACCCGACCGCGAGCACCCAGCGCGGGAACACCGAGGGCTGCACATAGGTGCCGCGCAGCTCCTGCGGGGCGGGCTCGCCCGACCTCAACACCGAGACGGTGAACTGCTGTTGGCGTATCCCGCCGAACCAGCTCACGTTCGCCGCGGTGAGCTGCACCTCGGCGAACCCGGCCCGGCCCGGGTCGACCTGGACCGCGTTGGGGTTGGCCTCGACGGTGAAGGTGTCGCCGTTGTCCCGGGTGGAGAAGGAGGCGGTCAGCGGCTGGTTGCCCAGGTTGTCGACGGCCACCCGGCCCTTGGCCACGCGCCGGCCCTTCACCGTGCGCGGGACCAGCTCGGCGCGCATCTCGGCGAACGGGCTGATGGTGAGCCGGCCCTCGACGACATTGGCCTCGCCCGGATGCTCGCGCGGCTCGACCCGGATGCCGAAGGGGCTCGGGCCCGCCAGGGCGTCCGGGGTGCGCGGCGGCGCGAAGGTGACCTCGGCAGTCCCCTCCGCCCCCGGGTAGAGGCGCAGCACGGCCGGTTCGACGCTCGCCCAGCCGGCGGCGTCCCCGACCGGCGAGAGCCGGTACTCCTCGACGGTGTCCCCCGTATTGCGCACCCGCAGCCGTACGACGGCGCTGTCACCGGGGGCGACGGTGGTGGCGGGGGGCTCCAGGGCAGTCCACATACTCACCCCCCGAGTTAATTCCGGCGGGGGCCGAAGTACAGGGACGGAAGGGGCAGTTCCGGGGGCAGGACCGACTGCCCGAGCGACCATCGCCCCTAGTCGGGTGGGCCCCGGCGGGGGCGGCGCGAGGTGTTGGACCCGGGCGGTCGCGGGGGAACAACCGCCCGGGAATCTGTGGAGGCGAGCAGCCTGTCAGGCCGCGATCAGCAGCGCCTAACGTCCGCTAACGCCCGCGCTAACGGCCCGGCTTTCCGGTGTCCTTGACCGCGCCGCCGATCAGCCAGTTGATGGTCTGCGCGTCCGCGACACCGCTCTGCGGGAGGTTGACGGACGCCTGGTACGCCTTGATCGCCTTCGCGAGACCGGCCTCCGACTTCGTCGGCATGCCGGTCTTCTGTCCGGACCGGAAGTACTCGATGCCCTTGTTGGCGAAGTAGCGGTCGCGGGTGAGGTCGTCGTTCGAGATGGAGGACTGGGTGGCCCACCACAGCGCCGCGGTCAGCTTCGTGACCTGGAAGTTGTTCGCGCCGCTCTTCACGTCGTCCACCCTGATGCCCTGCGCCCACAGCGAGGTGAGCGTGGCCCGGCCCAGAGTGCCGGGCGTCTTGTCGGTGAGCGTCAGCTGGCGGCTGCTGTTCTTGTCCCGCATGACGGCGCCCTGGTAGCAGCGCAGCGAGGTCTCGGTGAGCTGGTCGATGACCCCGGCGGTCCAGCCGGCCTTCAGCTGGCAGGGGTTGCTGCTGCCGAGGGTGGCCAGGCGGTACTGCGCGAACGTGACGATGTCGTCCGGCTTGAAGCCCATCTCCCAGACCGGGCCCGACTTGGCGTTCGCCTTCGGCGCGGGCGGCGCCTTCGGGGGCGCGGGGACGACGGGCGGGCCGCCGTCGGGCGCCGCGTTGTCTCCGCCGCCACCGCCTGCACCGCCGCCCGAGCCGTCACCGGCCGGGGGCGGCGCGTTCACCGGGGGCGGCGGCGGGGCGGACGGAGGCGCGGAGGGCAGCGGGGATTCGGCGCCCTGCGGCACCGGCTGTGCGCTGGGACCGGCCTGGAGCTCACCGGAGGCCGTGTTCACCTTCGGCTGGAAGGCCAGCCACAGCACGACGAACGCCACGGCCGCCGTGACCATCGCACTGCCCACGACCATCAGCCAGCGCGGCAGCACCGGACGCTGGTCGAAGGTGCCGATGAGTTCGCGACCGGTGTCGTCGCCGGAGCGGCGTACCGCGACGGTGAGGCGGTGCTGTTCGGCCTGGCCGGTCCAACGGACCTGCTGCGGACGGACGTTGAGCTTCGCGAACGCGGCACGGCCGGGCGCGACCTGCACCGAGTTCGGCGCCATGTCGTAGGTGAGCCGGTTGGTCTCGTCGCGCAGGGTGAGTGACGCCGTGAGCGGGGTGTTGCCGAGGTTGTCGACAGCCACCGAGGCCCGCCCGCGGAACCGGCCCACCAGGCTCGACGGCAGCAGTTCGGCGCGCACCTCGGTGAAGGGCGCGACCGTGACCTGCCCTTCGAGCACGTCCCGCACGTCGGGGTGCTCGCGGGGCTCCACGCGGATGCCGTACGGGGCCGGGCCCGCCAGGGCGTCGGGCGAGCGGGGCGGCGCGAAGGAGATCTCCGCGGTGCCCTCGCTGCCGGGATAGAGGCGCAGGGTGTCGGGTTCCACGCGGGCCCAGCCCGCCGGGGTGCCGACCACCGAGAGGCGGTATTCCTCGACCGTGTCCCCGGTATTGCGTACCCGCAGCCGTGCGGTGGCCCGCCCACCGGGATCTACGGCGACGGCGGCCGGGTCCAGAGACGTCCACATGGTCATGATCGAAGGCTAGGGGGCGCGCCGGGCGGTCCCCTGCCCGAAAGGCTCTGTCAGAGGGCAGCCCTGGCTGCACCCGCAGCCCCGCCGACCGGGCTGCCCGGCGGGCCGGTCGGCCGGCCCGCCGCCGGGGGCGCGGTCCACGGCGGGGACGTCAGCTCGTCGGCCTCCGCCGCGCCCCGCGCGCTGAGCAGCCGGTGCGCGGTGCGCAGCGAGGCAAGCGCGGACAGCGCCGGTGTCTCGCCGAGCACGAGCAGCGCCCGGCCGCGTGCCGCGAGGGCGAGGCCCCGGCAGAACGGGTCGCCGAGGTCGTCCTCGATGGACAGCGCCTGCGTCGCACAGGCCGCGGCCTCCCCGGGCCGGTCCCGGGCGAGCGCGCAGTGCGCGAGGCGCGCCCAGGCCAGCGCCTCCCAGCGCAGGTCGCCGACCCACTGGTGGTGCTGGCGCGACTCCCGCAGATGGGCGGCGGCCCGGACCGGCCGGCCGCCCGCGAGCAGGGCGCAGCCGATCTGGTACAGCACATGCCCGAGCGTGCCCCGGTCCCCCAACTCCCTTGCCGCACGCAGGACTTCATCGGCCGCGGTCTCGGCGCGTTCCTTGTGGCCGAGCAGCATGTGGGCGCGTACGACATGGGCGAGGACGCGCACCGCGTCGCCCCGGCTGTCCAGCTCGACGAAGCGCGCGTACGCCTGCTCGAACAGGGGCAGCGCCTCGGCGGGGCGGCCCATCGCGGCCAGGATCATGGCGAGTTCGTGCGCCGCCTCGGACTCGGTCAGCGGGTCCGAGGCGAGGGCCGCGAACCGGAGCGCCTGGCGAAGGGTGCGTTCCGTACGCCGCAACGTGTCGGCGTTCTGCCGCGGTACGGCGGCGATCAGGCGCAGCGCCCGGCCCGCCGAGCGGGAGTCGCCGTGACGGTTCGCCGCGGACAGGGCGAGGCGGGCCGGGCCCTGGAGTTCGCGGCGCCGGCCGGTGCCGATGATCAGGTGCGCCCAGCCGGTGAGGAGGTCGACGGCGAGCCGCACCGCCTCCGCCCCCGGGTCCTCCCAGGGCCCCTTGCCGAGTGCCTGCTCGGCGGTGGCGCGGATCAGCTGGTGCGATTCCTGGAGCCAGGCCCGGGCGGCCTCGGCGTCGGCCGGGCGGTACCCGGGCGCCTGCGGCGCGTACAGCAGGGCGGGTACGCCGCTGAGCGGGCGCAGGCGGCGGATCGCGTGGCGGACGGTGGCCAGGACGTGGTCGAGCAGCCTGCGCTGGGCGGCGGGCCGCTCGGCCGCGTCGGGCGAGTCTTCGAGGACCCGGCGGGCGAAGATCCGTACGAGGTCGTGGAACCGGTAGCGGTCCACGCCGCGGGCCTCGACGAGACCGGCGTCGACGAGCGCCTCCAGGGCGTCCTCGGCCGTGTACTCGTCGGTGCCGAGCAGCGCGGCCGCGGTGGCCCGGCCGAAGACCGGCACGGCGGCGGCGGACGTCAGGCGGAAGGCGCGGGCGGCCGCCGCGTCCAGCCCTTCGTAGCTGAGCCGGAACGCGGCGTCGACGCCGAGGCCGTCCGCCTCCAGCTCGTCAAGCCGGTGCCGCTCGTCGCGCAGCCGGTCCGTGAGGTCGGCCAGCGCCCAGTCGGAGCGGGCGGTGAGACGGGCCGCGGCGATGCGTACGGCGAGCGGCAACCTGCCGCAGACCGCGACGAGTTGGCGGGCGGCTTCGGGTTCCGCCTGTACGCGCTCGCCGCCCACGATCGTTTCGAGCATGGCCAGCGCGTCCTGCTCGGTCATCGCCTCCACGTCGAGGAGGCGGGCCCCGGGCAGGCCGACGATCCTGGTGCGGCTCGTGACGAGTACCGCGCTGCCGGGGGTGCCGGGCAGCAGGGGGCGGATCTGGGCGGTGCCGTGGGCGTTGTCCAGCAGGACGAGTACGCGTTTGCCCGCGAGCAGGGAGCGGTAGAGCGCCCCGCGCTGGCCCGCGTCGTCGGGGATCGCGCCCTCGGCCACGCCCATCGCGCGCAGGAGGTGGGTCAGGACGTCCGCGCTGTCCGCGGGGTCCGGGTCCTGGCCGCGGAGGTCCGCGTACAGCTGGCCGTCGGGGAAGGCGTGCCGCATGCGGTGCGCGGCGGTGACGGCCAGGGCGGTCTTGCCCGCGCCGCCGAGGCCGGTGAGGACCGCTACGCCCATGGCCTGGGCGTCCGCGGCCTCTTGCAGGAGGGTGGTCAGCTCCTTGAGGGGGGCCTCTCGGCCCGTGAAGTCGCTTATGGGGAGCGGGAGTTGGGCGGGGCGGGGGGTGGTTGTGCGGCTCGGCCGGGGCGGGGTGCCGGGCTGGGCTCCGTCGACCCGTTGCGCGGAGGCGGCCCGCTGCGCGGTGTTGGGCGCGGGGGCCGGCTGCGGCTGGGTGGGGGCGGATAGCGGGATTCCGGCGGGTGCGGCCACGGCGTGAGTGGAGGGGCTGGTATCCACGCGGGGTGAGGCGGGGCGCATGTCCGCGGGGCGGCGTGCGGCCGGGGACGTCGTCGAGGGGGTCTCTGTCGGGCGGGCCAGCAGTCTCGTGTGCAGAGCGGTCAGTTCGGGGCCCGGGGGGACTCCCAGTTCCGTGTCCAGGGTTCGGCGCGTGTCCTCGTACACCGCGAACGCTTCCGCTTGGCGGCCTGCTCTGTGGAGGGCCAGCATCAGCAGGGCCTGGGTTCGCTCGCGCAGGGGGTGTTCGGCCGCGAAGGCCCGGAGGGAGGCGATCGTGGCCGCGTGGCGGTCCAGGGCCAGGGCGCCGTGGAAGTGGTCCTCGCGGGCGGACAGCCACAGCTCGGTGAGGCGGTCGCGCTGGCGCTCGGCGTGCGGGCCGGGCAGGCCGGCGAGGGGGCTGCCGCCCCACAGGGCGAGCGCTCCGGTCAGTTCGCGGTGGGCGGCCGCGGTGTCCCCCGCGCCGCGCAGCCGGGCGGCCTCGGCGAGGCGCGCCTCGAAGACCGCGGTGTCGAGCGCGGCGGAGGGCACCCGCAGGGCGTACCCGTCGTCGGCCGACACCAGGAGCCTGGCCGGGGTGCGCGCGGGGCGGGACGGCTCAAGCAGGGTGCGCAGCCGCGACACGTAGGTGCGCAGCGTGCCGACGCCGCGCGGGGGCAGCCGTTCGCCCCAGATCGCGTCGAGGAGCTCCGGCATGGAGACTGGCCGGCCCTCGCGCAGGAGCAGTACGGCGAGCAGGGCCCGTTGCTGGGGCGGTCCAAGGCGCAGGGGCCGGCCGTCGAGGTCGCCCTCGACGGGCCCGAGCATCCGGAACCGCAGTCCGTCGGGTATGCCGCCGGTTGTGCCGCCATCGCCCGTTCCGCCGGATACCGTCACGCGCTGCCGCCTCTTCCTCTCACTCGCCCGGCCGATGCGTCCCCCGACGTTTGCCCTTTCGGCCCTCCGGATCTTGTTCTTCCGGTCCACCGAAACGCTACGCCAGGACCTCCCACGGGCCCGCACCACCAGATGTATCGCACAAGGAGTTGGCTTGAACTGGCCCTGTACCCCGTGGGTAACCGGTCGAAAGGGCACCCTCCCTGCCCCCAAGACGGGCCTTTCGCCTCCTGCGTTCCGCATCGGAGGCGTCAAGAATCGCGAGGCAACGACCGAGGGGAGTGCACCCATCGTGCGGGTCACGCAGGAACAGCAGGCCGAGCGACGCCCGAGCACCCCGGTGGCCGGCTCGACGCGGCGCGAATCCGCACTCGCCCGGCTTCACCGCACCGCCGGGAACGCGGCGGTGGCCCAGCTGTTGGCTCCGTCCGCCGAACGCGGCCGGGAGCCCGCGTCGATCCAGCGGATCACCGATCATCCGGGCGGCACGTACGACGCGACGCCCCAACCCGGCGAGCGCGGGCCGTACTTCGTCGCGCAGGGTCCGGAGCCGGTGGTCGCGATGGGTGGCGGCGGCGAACCACGCGACATCCGGGAACGGCTGCGGTACGAGCTCGCCGAGGTCGGCCCCGCCGACGCCCCGCTCCGGGTGGCCGACGACGGCACGCTCGCCGTCCACGGGGTGGACGAGCCCAAGGAGTTCTACGCGGTGCAGGCCGTCGTCGACACGGCCAACGCGGCGCTGCGCGCGGTCAACAGCACCGTCGAGCTGGTCACCGGCGGCCGGAGCATCGGCGTCGGCGCCCAGCGGTTGCTCCGCGTACAGCCCGCCGTCGTCAGGGACGCCACGCCCGAGAGCCAACTGGGGCCGTTCGTCTCGCTGTTGCGCTCCACCTGCATCTCGGTCGCGTGCTCCCTGATCGGCTCCGAGCACTCCAAGCGGGCGCAGGCGGTGCTCGGCGGCGGCGACGGGAACTTCCTGCTCACCCCCAGCTCCGACAGCGACGCCCGCGCGAACCGCCTGGCCGGCGCGGTCGCCCAGGACACCACCAACACCCTCGACGTGCCCGGCGCGGTCGCCGCCGCCCAGGGCGACCAGGCCCCGGCCGGGGACCTCGGCCGCAGCTACGGCGAGGCCGTCCGCGACGGCGGCCGGGACGACACCGAGGCCCGCCTGGGCATCAACAAGTACGCCTCGCCCGGCCCCGGCGAGGGCTTCGGGATCTTCAGCATGCTGGCGCAGGACGGCCGCGACCATTCGGTGTCGCCCGCCGTGGAGCGCGGCGAGAACGTGTGGGGCTACCACTTCGCGGCGGTCGTCGCGCGCTCCCTGGACGGCACCTGCCAGGTCACCCTGGAGAACTACGCGCGCAACGAGTTCGACGCCAGGGCCCGCTCCGAGCTGTACGAGCTCCTCTACCAGCGGGCCAAGAGCGGCGGCGGCTGGTTCAGCCAGCTCAAGCCGCTCCTGGAGAGCGACGACCAGCAGGCTTTCAAGAAGAAGTTCGACGACGTGCTGGCCGCCCTGGTCAAGGACCCCGCCGTGAAGAGGAACCGGGGCCTGCCGCGCATCCAGCTGCAGAACGACTTCGAGGACCACACCTGCCGCTCCTGGTTCTTCCGCGTCTACGGCGGTGGCCCCGGCGAGAGCTTCCACGAGCAGCAGGCGGCCTCGGGCTACTTCAACAACCCCATGACGCTGCGGGTCGGCCGCCCGCCGGCCGGGCCCAACACGGCCGCGCAGTAGGGGAGTTCAGGCTTTGACCCCCTCGATGAACGCCGTCCAGGCCCGCGCCGGAAAGAACAGGGCCGGGCCGCCCGGCCGCTTGCTGTCGCGTACGGGGACGAGGAGGCGGGAGGCGAAGCCCGACTCGGCGACCTCCAGGCAGCTGCCGTTGTCACCCGCGCTGTGGCTCGACTTCCGCCAGCCGGTGGGACCGGGGGCGGCCGGGGCCGGGTCCGGGGTGCGCTCAGTGCTCATGGTCGTATTCCTCCGCCGCCGTTTCGAGCAGAGCCAGGGACGCCTCCGGCGGCAACGCGGCGGCCCGTGCCAGATCGTAGGCATACCGGCAGCGGCCGACCACCGCCGGATCGTCGTGCAGGACCCCGGTGTGGATGCCCTCGACATAGGCGAGGTCCGGTTCGTCCGCGAACCGCATCAGGCTGAGCATGCTGCCCATCGCCCCGTGCGCGCCCTCCGCACGCGGTACGACCTGCGTCAGGACCCGGCCCGAGCGCCCCAGGGCGGCCACGTGCCTCAGCTGTTCGGCCATCACGGCCGGGCCGCCGACCGCCGTGCCCAGAACGTTTTCGCCAAGGATCACCCACACGTGGGGGCTGTCGTGGTCGGCCAGGATATTGGCCCGGCGCAGCCGGTTCACGACCTTGGTCTCCAGCTCGTCGGGGTGCGCCTGCGGCTGGTAGGCGCGGAACACGGCCCGCGCGTACGCCTCGGTCTGGAGGATGCCGGGCACCAGAATCGGGGCGTACTCCTCGATGACGGTGGCCAGTTGCTCGGCGTCGGCGGCGGCCGCGAAGTGATCGGCGAAGCGGAACGTGTCCAGGGTGCGCAGCATCCGCACGAAGAAGCCCTCCGTGCCGAGCGCCGCGTCGAGCCGCTCCGCGAGGTCCGGGCGCGGCTTGCGCCGGCCCGCCTCGAAGTGCGCGATGAGCGAGCCCGAGCAGATGACCCGCTCGCCGAGCTCGCTCTGGGTCAGGCCCGCCGCCTCGCGCCGCAGCCGCAGCTCCTCGCCGTAGAACTCGCGCGGCGACTGCACCTGCTCGGCACGTCCGCGACCGGCCATCGACAGCACACCCTTCCGCACACACTCGCCCAACCATGCTTCCGTACAAAGGAGTTGGAGAGCCGCGCCCACTGTTCAGGCTAGCCGTCGGGGGAGCACGCTGCTGGGAGTACGGACAGCTACTGCACGATCACGGACAGGGGCGGCGTGAACGGGAGTCGGCATACGTGCCTAGGGGGTGCGCGCCAATGGGTGACAGCAGTGCGGAACAGCAGGCGGCCGAGGACGCCCGACGGAGGGAGGAACTACTGGAGAAGGTGCGCGAGGCGAACCGGCTGAGCAACGGCCGGCCCTGCCCGCCACCGGGGCCGATCTCGCTGACCGAGGACGAGGACGAGGCCTGACCTGGTCCGACCTGACCCGCCCTCTTCCGGATTGTCCGCTTTCGGGCCCCCGGGCCCCACCCGTACCCGATCCGGCCGGACGAACCCGCGCCGATGACCGGAAGGGCACCTTGTGCTGCCCTCGTCCACGCACCTTCTCCCCTCCCCGCGCGGGCCGGGCCGCGCGAGGCTTGAGGGGTAATTGGCCGGTAGCAGCGTTTCGGGGGGCGGGGGACAACCGCATGCAGCTCGGATTCGGAGTGAGCCGTCCGCCCCGCGCTCAGCTGGGCCCCAAAGTCTTCGGGCGCTAGCCCGCACCCTCCGTACACCCAGTAACAAGGAGCAGCTTCCCGTGCCCAACTACCTGTCCCCCGGCGTCTACGTCGAGGAAGTCGCCAGCGGATCCCGCCCCATCGAAGGGGTCGGCACCTCCGTTGCCGCCTTCGTCGGGCTCGCGCCCGTGGGGCCGCTGAACGAGCCGACGCTGGTGACGAACTGGTCCCAGTACGTCGCCGAGTTCGGCGAGTTCACGGACGGGTACTACCTGGCGCACTCCGTCTACGGCTTCTTCAACAACGGCGGTACGGCCGCCTACGTCGTGCGTGTCGGCGGGTCCGACAACGGCGCCGGGCAGGCCGCCCCGCAGGCCGCGGCCGCCGCCGCGCCGCAGGCGATCACCGCCGGCGAGGCCGTGGCGCTCGGCACGTTCAAGGTCTCCGCGATCACGGCGGGCTCCAACGGCGGCGCGCTGACCGTCGAGGTGCAGGACGCCGAGGAGAAGGACGCGGACCGCTTCAAGCTGGTCGTCAAGGACGGCGACACCGTCGTCGAGAACTTCGACGTCAGCGCGAAGAAGTCGGCTCGCAACTTCGTCGTCACGCAGGTCAAGCAGCGCTCCAAGACGATCACCGTCGAGGAGGCCGCGGCCGGTGGCCAGCTGGCCAAGCCGGACGCGCAGGCCGTCACCCTGGCCCCGCCGGTCGCCGCTCCCGCGCCGGCCCCCGCCGGTGGCACCCTCGCCCGGATCGAGACCGGCCAGTTCATCGGCGACTCCGCCGACCGCACCGGCTTCGGCGGCCTGGAGGCCTTCGACGAGATCAACATGGTCGCGGTGCCGGACCTGATGGCCGCCTACCAGCAGGGTCTGATCGACCTGGAGCAGGTCAAGGCCGTCCAGCTGGGCCTGGTCGCGCACTGCGAGCTGATGGGCGACCGCATGGCCGTCCTCGACCCGCCGCCCGGCCTCAACGCCCGCGACATCCGCAAGTGGCGGATGGAGGGCGCCGGTTACGACTCCCGGTACGCCGCCCTCTACTACCCGTGGATCAAGTCCTTCGACCCCTCCACCGGTCAGACCAAGATCGTGCCGCCGTCCGGGCACATGGCCGGCATCTGGGCCCGCAACGACGCCGAGCGCGGCGTGCACAAGGCCCCGGCGAACGAGATCGTGCGCGGCGCGGTCGACCTGGAACTCCAGATCACCCGCGGCGAGCAGGACCTCCTGAACCCGGTCGGCGTCAACTGCATCCGCGCCTTCCCGGGCCGCGGCATCCGCGTCTGGGGCGCCCGCACCCTTGCCTCGGACCCGGCCTGGCGCTACCTGAACGTGCGCCGGTACTTCAACTACCTGGAAGAGTCGATCCTGATCGGCACCCAGTGGGTCGTGTTCGAGCCGAACGACCAGGCGCTGTGGGCCCGGATCCGCCGCAACATCTCCGCCTTCCTGGTCAACGAGTGGCGCAACGGCGCCCTGTTCGGCGCGCGCCCCGAGGACGCCTTCTACGTGAAGTGCGACGAGGAGACCAACCCGGTGGAGTCGGTCGACCTGGGCCGCGTGGTCTGCGAGATCGGCATCGCGCCCGTCAAGCCCGCCGAGTTCGTCGTGTTCCGGCTCGCCCAGTTCTCGGGCGGCGGCGGCGAGCTGGAGGAGTAGGCGCACCTCGACCCGCTCGTATTTTTGCCGATTTCGCCCGAACAGGAGTAACCCAGCATGTCGCTTCAGCCTGGTGATGCGCTCACCACACACAACTTCGGCCTGCAGATCGACGGCATCATGGTCGAGTACCTGCAGGAGGTCAGCAGCCTCTCGATGGAGCAGGACGTCATCGAGTACCAGCAGGTCTCGGCCGACGGCAAGCCGATCATCAAGAAGCTGCCCGGCGTCAAGAAGGCCGGCGAGTGCACGGTGACGCGCGGCGCCACGCAGTCCGCCACGTTCTCCGAGTGGATCAAGCAGTCCATCGACGGGAACATGGGCTCGGCCCGCAAGAACGCGTCCATCATCATGATGGACTACATGGACAACCCGGTGAAGCGCTACCACCTGCGCAACGCCTGGTGCAACAAGGTCGAGATCAGCGCGGTCAAGGCCGGCGACGCCTCGGCCATGACCGAGCAGGTCTCCATCACCTTCGAAGAGCTGGTCATCGAGTAATGCGCCGCGAAGGTCCTGGAGTCGTCGGAGTTCCCGGAGTTGCCGGTCTCGCCGGAACTCCCGGCGCGGAGGCCACGTCCGCCTCCGGCGGGGGTGCGCGGGACACCCTGCGCACCGAGTTCGAGTTCGAGTTGCCGCGCGGATACGTGGACGAGGCGGGCACCGTGCACCGGCGCGGCGCGATGCGGCTCGCCACGGCCCGCGACGAGCTGGTCCCGCTGCGGGACGTGCGGGTCCGCGAGAACCCGGCGTACCTGTCGGTGGTCCTGCTCGGCCGGGTCATCACCCGGCTCGGCACGCTCGGTGACGTCCACGACGGCACGGTGGAGAACATGTTCGCCTCCGACCTGGCCTTCCTCCAGGACTTCTACCGGCAGATCAACGCCGAGGGCCACACCCGGGCGGCCGTGGCCTGCCCGCACTGCGAGCAGTCCTTCGAGGTCGAGCTGGCCGGGAGCCGCCTGGGGGAATCGTGACGTACGCGGCCGACCGGATCGAGGAGGAGACCGCGTACCTCGCCTACCACTTCCACTGGGACATGGACTCCATCCTCGACCTGGAGCATGCGGACCGGCGGGCGTACGTACGGCGGGTGGCGGCACTGGTGGAACAAGGCGAAGGGGAGCGGTGACGGGGGATGGGCCTGTTCAAGCGCCGGCGTAACCGGCCGGCGGGGATCGAAGGGGCCCCGTCCCCGGCTTCCGAGCCGATCCCTGCCCCCTCGCCCGTCCAGGGCGACGGGGGCTGGGCGGCCGCGCCGTTGATGCAGCGCGCCCTGGCGGCCCCCCGCCTCACGGCGGAGCCGTCCTTCGGCTCCACCCTGGCCGCCCACCAGGACCTCTCGGTGGTCCGCCCCCTGACCCACGCGGTCTCCCCCACGGCCCCCCACGGAGTCCTCCACAACGCCCTGACCCCGGTAGCGGGTTCACCGTCGTCCCTTCCGCTTCCGGTACTGCGGTTGCCGGTGGCGGGGAGGAGCGAGCTTCCGGGTGCGGGGGAGGCGAGTGCGGGGGAGGCGGGTGCCGCTTCGGCCCTCGCGCCGACACCGGTGCGGCGGGCGGCTTCCGGGTCGGGTCCGGCTGCGGGGACAGTTCAGCCGTCGGCTTCCTCATCGGCCCCGGTTACGGGTCCGGTGCAGCGGGCGGTTGCTCGTGCGAGCGGGCCGGATGCGACGCCCGTACAGCGGGCAGCTTCTACGTCGGCCTCGGCCACGGCGCCGGGCGCCGTTGGTGAGCCCCCGGCAGGCTCAACTCCCGCTGTACAGCGTGCTGTTGAGGCTCAGGCGAGCCCGGTCCTGCCTGGGGCTGCTCCTGCTGTGCAGCGGGCGGCCAAGGCTACGGGTGACTCGGGTTCGGCGGACCCGGCCGGCCCCCGCGGGGCTCATACCGTGCAGCGGGCGGCCAAGCCCGCGACCGGCCCGGCGGACAACCCGGGAGCGGCTCCGGGACCAACTGCCTCGGCTCCGGCCGGCACGGCCCATACCGTGCAGCGGGCGGCCAAGCCCGCAGTCGGCTCCACGAACAAGCCCGGCGCCGCGCCCGCACCGGCCTCGCCCGCCGCGGCCGGCTCAACTGACGCTGTGCAGCGGGCAGTCAAGCCTGCGGCCGGCGCGGAACCGACAAGCCCCGCCACCCCCAGCGCGACCACCCCCGTGCAGCGGGCGCAGCCCACGGGTGGGCACAACGGACCCCGCCCGCCGGAGCCGACTCCGTCACCCGCGCCCGGTACGGCTCCCGCCGTGCGGCGTGCAGTCAAGCCTGCGGCAGACCCGGGGGCCACGAGCCCGGCACCCTCCGGTACGGCTCCCGCAGTACAGCGGGCAGTCAAGCCTGCGACCAGCTCGGGGCCGACAAGCCCCGCCACGCCCAGCGCAGCCACCCCCGCGCAGCGGGCGGTCACGCCCGAACCGCCCGCCGCCGTGCGGCGACCCGCCATGCCCGTGCGTGGCGAGTCGAACAACCCCGGCCCCGTGGCGGAGCCAGCCACGCCCGCGACACCGGCGCCCCCGGTGCAGCGCGCAGCCACAACACCCGCCGCCCCGGCCGACACCTCCCGTACCACGCAGGCCTCTTCGGCGCAGGAGCCCGCCGTCCCCGCCCCGGGCGCGACGCCCAGCCCCGTCCAGGGCGCGCCCAAGCCCGCGAGCACCCCCGGCGCTTCGTCCACCGCGGCTCCCGCGATACAGCGATGGGCCGCACCCGCGCAGAGCGGCCCGGCTCCCACCCCCAGCGCGACTCCCACCCCGGCCGGTCCGGCCCGGCCTGCCTCAACTCCCCCCGTCCAGCGGGCCGTCACCCCCACGCCCCCGTCCGCTCCCGACGCCCCCTCCGCCATGCCCGTACGCGGCGAGACCGCCAACCCCGCCAAGACTTCGCAGGGCGCGGCGGACAACTCCCGCACGGCTCCGACGCTCCCTGCGCCTTCGGCTCCGCAGGCCACCCCCGCGCCCACCCCCGCGCCCACCCCTGCGACGGCCCCCGCCCCGCCCGCACCCCGCCGCGCGGACAAGCCCGTACCGGCAAACCCCATCGGCCCCCCGGTCCAGCGGGCCCTCACGACCCCGCCCAGCGCGACGACGCCCCCCGGCCCGGACGTCGTACAGCGGGCCTCGACGCCCCGTCCGTCCGACTCGCCCGCCCCCGCGCAGCGGACCGCCGCGATGCCGACGCCGATGCCGATACCGGGTGACGACTCAACTCCCCTGGTTCAGCGGGCAGTTGGTCCGGACGACACCCGGTCGAGCACCAGGCAGAGTGCCCAGCCAACCGCGCCGCCGAGCACGCAGCCGAGCGCCGAGCGGAACGCCCCGTCGGGCAACCCCGCTCAGGCCGCGCCCGGGGTGGCTCGGCGTGCCGGCGAGGCGGCGTCCGGCCCGGCGGGACCCCGCTCGGCGGAGACCCCCCGCACCGCGTCCGGGGCGACTCCCGTCGTCCAGCGGGTCGTTACGGCCGCGCCGAGCCGCCCCGGTCCGGGCGCGGCTCCCCGGGTCCCGATGCCGGTTCAGCGGGCAGCCGCCCCCTCCGAGCGGCGTTCGCTCACGTCCGCGCCCCGGCCGGTCCGCCCCTCCCACCACCTCGACCCCGTCGGCGTGGTGCGGCCCGCCCCCAAGGCGCCCGCACCCGCGCCCACCCCTGCCGTCACTCCCGCCGTCGCTCCCGACGGCCCCTCCAACGTCCCCGCATCGGTTCCCCCCACCGATGCGGGGGCCACCACCCCGCCCCCGGCGGCACCCCCCGTACAACGCAAGCCGATGGTCCGCCGGGTCACCCGCGTCCAGAACAACACCACCACCCCGGACGCCCCCCGCCGACGCCCCCTGATCGGCGCCCCCATCACGCCGAACACCCCGAACACCCCGCCCAAGGCCGGCCCGAGCATCTCCCGCAGCGCCATCCCGGGCATGCCTGCGAGCGCGCCCCCTGGCCTCGCTCCCGGCATCACGCCGGGCGCCACCTCGCCCAGCCCCGCCTCACCCGCCCCGGCCACGCCCACCTCCGCACAACCCGCCATCCAGCGCGCCGCCACCCCTCCCGCCGACCCGGCCACACCCCTCCGTAAGGTCCGCCTCCCCGCGCCAACTCCCCTTCAGCGTGCGGCAGTTGCCGGTCCCCCGCTCGCCTCCGCCCGCCCCCTCACCACCCGGCACCAAGCGGCTCCGGGCAACCCGGTCAGCCCTGCCGGCACGGCAACCAGCCCGGCCCGCACAGCCAGTACGGCAACCGGCGCGCCCACCGGCGCAGCCGCGCCCGCCGCCGTACCGCTCAGGCAGGCGCCCCCCACCACCGACACCCGCCCCGTCGTCGTCCCCCTCCACCGTCCCGCCGCGCCCGCCGCATCCCGGGGCATGGCGCAACCCTCCGTACAGCGGGCCGCGGAGCCGACCCCGGCGCCCGTCATCCCCGTACGACGGAGCAGCCCGCCCCCCGCGCCCGCCCCGCAGCAGCCCTTCGTACAACGGCAGCCCGAGCCCCCCGTACAACGGAAAGCCGCATCACAGGCCCCACCCGCCACCGCGCCCGCGCCGGCCACCGAACCGCCGGCGGCAGCGGGGGCCGGCGAACAGGCCCCCGACATCGACGCGTTGGCCAGACGCCTGGTCGCCCCGCTCTCCCGTCTGCTCCGCGCCGAGCTCCGCGGGGACCGGGAGCGGATCGGCCGCCTGCGCGACCGCTGACCGCCACCACCCGCCCGTGACCAGCCCCCTGAAAACTCCTACCGACGGAAGACCACCCCATGCCCACCACCCTTGACCCCGGCTCCACCGTCTTCTTCAAGCTGACCATCGACGGCCAGAACCTCGGCCTGTTCAACGGCTGCGACGGTCTCGCGTCCGAGGTCGAGGTGGAGCAGCGCCAGGAGGGCGGCAACAACGGGTTCGTGTGGCAGTTGCCCACCCGGGTCACGTTCTCCACGATCCGGCTGACCCGCCCGCTGACCGCCGACACCTCCAAGGTGGCGTCCTGGATCTCCTCGCTCGCCACCGGCATCACCCGGCCCACCGCGCAGATCGCGGCCCTGCGCGCCGACGGTTCGATCGTCGCGCAGTGGGGCCTCGTCGAGGTCCTTCCCGTGCGCTGGACGGGGCCGAGCCTCGACCCGGCCAGCCCGAGCGTGGCCACCGAGACGCTGGAGATCGCCCACCACGGCTTCACCGACGCGGGGGGTGCGTGAGCATGGCCGCTCCCACCGGAGGAAAGGCAGCGGGTCTGTCCCGCGCCACCCTCGCCATCCACCAGCCGCCCACCGACCTCGGTGGCGCGGTCGGCGGGCTCATGGGCGAGGTCAAGTTCCAGTTCAACCCGTCGCAGGTGCAGCTCGGCCGGTCCTCCACCTGGGTCGTCATGCCGGCCATCGCCTACACCCGGGGCGCGCCCGCCAAGTTCACCGGCGCGCAGCCCGCGGCCCTCCAGCTGGAGGTGTTCCTCGACGCGTCGGGCACGCCGAGCTCCAACACCGTGCAGAAGCAGGTCGACCTGCTGCTCTCGTGCTGCGAGGTGACCCCGCAGAGCGTGGCCTCCAAGGCGCCGTCGCCGCCGTTCGTGAAGTTCAGCTGGGGCTCGTTCTCGACCGTCGAGTTCACGGCGTACGTCACCAGCGTGAACGCCAACTACACGCTGTTCAGCCCCAACGGCACGCCCCTGCGCGCCACTTGCAACCTCTCGCTCACCGAGGTCGCGACCAACACCAAGGGCCAGAACCCGACCTCGGGCGCCCTCTCCGCGCGCCGGGTGCACCGCACGGTCGCCGGGGACACCCTGGCCTCGCTCGCCTGGCGCGAGTACGGCGACGCCACCCGCTGGCGGGTGATCGCCGAGGCGAACGAGATCGACGACCCGATGCGGCTGCGCCCCGGCACCGAGCTGCTCCTGCCCGCTTCCTCGGAGGGCGCCGTATGAGCGAGAAGACCTTCACCACCGTCCTGCACGTCCAGATCAACGGGACGGTCCTGCCCGACCCGCTGGCCGTGCGCCTCATCGAGGGCTGGGTCGACGCCTCCGTCAACGTGCCCTCCGCCTTCCAGCTGACCTTCAGCGACAAGGACGGCGTCGTCACCACCAAGTACCCGATGCTGAAGATCGGCGCGAAGGTGGTGCTGAGCCCGTTCACCGACAGCCGGCGCGGCGACCCGATGCTGACCGGCGAGGTCACCGCCCTGGAGATCGACGCCGAGCCCGGCACCGGCCGCCAGCTCGTCGTGCGCGGCTACGACCCCGGCCACCGGCTGCTGCGCAACCGCCGCGTCGCCGGCTACCCGAGCATGACCGCGTCCGACATCGTGCGCCGCGTCGCAGGCCTCAACGGCCTCTCGCTCGGCAAGATCGATTCGACGCCCACGGTGTACGACCTGGCGACCCAGCCCAACATCACCGACTGGGACTTCCTGTCGCGCCTCGCGGCCGAGAACGACGTCCGGCTGTCCTTCGACAACATGGGCAAGCTCAACTTCTCCGAGCTGAAGCCCGCCTCCGGCGCGCCGTCCGACACGACCCCGGCCGCCCAGAGCCCGTACGTCCTCGACTTCGGCACGAACACCCTGCACAGCCGGATCGCGATGACGTCGGCCGGGCAGGTCAAGAAGGTCAACGTGCGCGGCTGGGACATGCGCACCAAGCGGCAGCTCGCCGCCCCCGCCCCCGCGGTCACCAGCAAGGACATCGTCGCCGACATCACCCCGGCCACGGTGACCACCCCGTTCGGCGCGGCCGAGCTCACCGCCACGCAGGTCCCGTACACCACCCTGTCCGAGGTCACCCATGCCGCGAAGGCGCTGGCCGACGACGTCACCGGCGCGTTCGCCGAGCTTGAGGTCGCCGTCACCGGCAACCCCGACCTCAAGCCCGGCACCCCCATCGCCGTGAAGGGCGCCGGCTTCCCCTTCGAGGGCAAGTACACGGCCACCGGCGTACGCCACGTCTTCGCGTCCGGCGAGCAGTACACGACCTGGCTGACCGTCTCGGGCCGCCAGTTCCGTTCGCTGTACGGGCTCGCCGCGGGCGGCACCGACCAGGCGCCCCCCATGCCGGGCGTGGCCGTCGCCCTGGTCACCAACACCAAGGACCCGCTGCGGCTCGGCCGGGTCCGGCTGCGCTTCCCGTGGCTGTCCGAGACGTACGAGAGCGACTGGTGCCGGGTCGCCCAGTTCGGCGGCAAGGGCGGCGGCGGGCTGCTCCTTCCCGACGTCAACGACGAGGTGCTCTGCGCCTTCGACCGGGGCTCCCTTGAGCACCCGTACGTCATCGCCGGGCTCTACAACGGCATCGACAAGCACACCCGCGAACCCGACAACATCCCCGTGGTCGACCCGACCAGCGGGCAGATCAACTGGCGTTCCCTGACCGCCCGCAGCGGCCACACCGTCGAGCTGCTCGAAGAGGGCGGGGCGGCCCGCCTCTCCAGCGGCATCCGGCTGCGCACCGGCAAGGGCAGGCTGCACATCCAGATGAACGAGGCCCGCACCTCCCTCACCATCAACAGCGACGGCACCGTCGAGATCAAGGGCATGCGGGGCGTCGACATCGAGGCGGGCGGCAACCTGTCCCTGAAGGCCGGCGGCCTCCTCAGCATGAAGGCGGGCGCCGGCATCGAGATCGACGCCGGCATGGCCGTCAACGTCAAGGCGGGCCTCGCCTTCGACGTGAAGGCCGGTGGCGAGGCGTCCGTCGTCGCGGGAGGCGCGGTGTCGCTCAACGCGGCCGGTGAGGCGGCCATCACCGCGATCGCCAACGCCAGCATCACCGCGGCCACTGTCGCCATCAGCGGAGCGGCCGCCATCGAGCTGACGTCTCCGGCCCCGCTGTCCAACGGCATGCCGATCATCTAGGAGAGTTGAGATGAGCGAACACTTCGTCGGGGCCGGCTGGGCGTTCCCGATGCGCACCGACCCGGGCGGCGGCATCGCCCTGGCCCGGCGCGACCGCGAGATCGAGGAGTCCATGCGCCTGGTGCTGGCCACCGCGCCGGGCGAGCGCCCCATGCGTCCCGAGTTCGGCTGCGCGGTGCACGACCTGGTGTTCGCGCCCGTCAACGACGCCACCGCGGGGCGCATCCGCTACGAGGTGCGCACCTCGCTCGACCGCTGGGAGCCCAGGATCGAGGTCGAGGAGGTCACGGTGACCCCGGCGCCCGACGAGCCGACCGTGCTGCACATCGACGTGCGGTACTCGGTGCGCGGCACCAACAACCCGCGCAGCCTCGTCTTCCCCTTCTATGTGATTCCCTCCGAGGGCGGCGACCAGCCAGGCCCGACGGCCGGCGAAAGCGAACGACACTGATGGCCCTGCCCGCACCTCATCTCGACGACCGCCGCTTCCAGCAGTTCGTCGACGACGCCAAGCGCTACATCCAGCAGCGCTGCCCCGAGTGGAGCGACCACAACGTCTCCGACCCGGGTGTCACCCTCATCGAAGCCGTCGCGCACATGGCCGACCAGCTCGTGTACCGGCTCAACCGGGTCCCCGAGAAGAACCAGCTGGCCTTCCTCGACCTGCTCGGCGTGACCCTGTTCCCGCCGTCGGCGGCCAGGGCGTCGGTGACGTTCTGGCTGTCCGCGCCGCAGTCGGAGCCGGTCCTGCTGCCCCGGGGCACCGAGGTCGCCACCGGCCGCACCGAGACCGAGGAGGCGGTGGTCTTCGCGACCGACGACGATCTGACGATCGTGCCCTGCCACCTCGACCACGTACTGCGCCAGCCCGTCGGCTCCGCACCCGAGGACTGCTCGCAGGACGTGCTCGGCGGCACCGACGTCTCGGTGTTCAGCTCCGGCCCGCTCCCCGGCGACGTGCTGCTCTTCGGCCTGTCGGCGGCCCTGCCGAACTGCACGGCCGCGGTGCGCATGGAGAGCCGCGTCGACGGCGTCGGCGTCGACCCGCGCCAGCCGCCCCTGGTGTGGGAGGCGTGGACGGCCGACGGCTGGACCGAGTGCGAGGTCGCCGAGGACAGCACGGGCGGTCTCAACCGCCCCGGCGAGGTCGTCCTGCACATGCCGGCCGGGCACGCGGTGTCCCGGATGGGCCGCCTGGACGCGGGCTGGCTGCGCTGCCGCGTCGTGGAGGCCGCCCCCGGCCAGCCGTTCTACAGCGTCTCGCCGACGGTGCGCAGCGCCTCCGCGTTCACCATCGGCGGCACCACGCGGGTCTCGCACGCCGAGACGGTACGGGACGAGTCCCTCGGCGACTCCGAGGGCGTCCCGGGCCAGCGCCTGATGCTGGCGAACGCGCCGGTCGTCGGCGGCGTACGCCTGGAGATCTCGGCGGGCGAGGGCTGGGAGGAGTGGGAGTCGGTGGACGACTTCGCCGCGTCCGGCCCCTTCGACCGCCACTTCACCCTCGACGCGGCGACGGGCGAGATCGCCTTCGGCCCGTCCGTGCGCCAACCGGACGGCACGGTACGGCAGTTCGGCGCCGTACCGATCAAGGGCGCGGCCATCCGTGCCTCCCGCTACGGCACCGGCGGCGGCCGCGCCGGCAACGTCGCCCGGGGTTCGATCCAGGTCCTGCGCAGCTCGATTCCGTACATCTCCCGCGTGGAGAACCGGGAGGCGGCGCGTGGCGGGGTCGACGGCGAGACCGTCGAGGAGGCCAAGACGCGCGCGCCGATCGCGCTGCGCGCCCAGGAGCGCGCGGTGACCGCCCGCGACTACGAGGAGCTGGCCCGCCGCGCCGCCCCCGAGACCGCCCGCATCGCGTGCCTGGCGGCGGACGCGGCCGAGTCGGGCGACAACGCGGTACGCGTCCTGGTCGTCCCGCAGGCCGTCCCCGACCGGGGTGGACGGCTGCGCTTCGAGCAACTGGTCCCGGGCGACGAGCTGTTGGGCCGCGTGACGACCTTCCTGGACGACCGCCGCCCGCTGGGCACCCGCCTGGCGGTGGGCCCGCCGTTCTACCAGGGCGTGACGGTAGTGGCCACCTTGCACTCGTTCCGCGCGGCGAAGGCGGACCACGTACGCGACGAGGCGCTGAACGCCCTCTACTCCTACCTGGACCCGCTGACGGGCGGCGCCCACGGCACGGGCTGGCCGTTCGGCCGCCCGCTGCGGGCAGGAGAGATCTTCGCGGCGTTGCAGAGGGTCCCGGGTGTGGAACTGGTGGACGAGGTGTTGTTGCACCCGGCGGACCCCCTGACCGGCCGCCGAGGCGACGCGACGGACCGCATCGAACTCTCCCCCTCGGCACTCCTCTTCCCCTTCGACCACCGCGTGCGCGTGATCGAGGCGCGATGAGCGCGCGGGGATCGGTGGAGGGGCTCGGCTCGTCGCACCCGCTGGGCGGCGAGCTGCCCGCGGTGTACGCGGACGACGACTTCGCCCAGCGCTTCGTCGAGGGCCTGGACGTGGTCCTGGCCCCGCTGTTCAACGTCCTGGACTGCCTGGAGGCGTACTTCGACCCGGCCCTTGCCCCGGAGGACTTCGTGGACTGGCTGACGGGCTGGGTGGGCGCGGAGCTCGACGGCACGGAGCCGCTGGAGATCCGCCGCCATGCCGTGGCGACGGCGGTCTCCCTGCACCGGGTCCGGGGCACGGCCCAGGGCCTGGCGCAGGCGGTCCAACTGGCCTTCGGGGTACGCCCCGAGATCACCGAGAGCGGCGGAGCGACCTGGTCGGCCCGCCCCCTCGGCCCGTTCCCGGGTGCCCCGAGGCCCTCCCTCCGGGTGACCCTCCGAGTCCCCGACCCGTCCTCCGTCGACCCTCACCGCCTCCAGGCGGTGGTGGCGGCGGCCCGCCCCGCCCACCTCCCTTTCACGGCCGAGGTATCCGCGAAAACCCTTACCCACGAAGGGAATTGACCTTTCATGTCCACCCCGGCCATGGTCCCCTGCCCCGACTGCGGCACCCCGGCCCGAGCCACGGGCCAATCGTTCTGCGACTCCTGCGGAGCCTTCCTCCGCTGGACCGCCCCGACGACCCCGCCGAGCCCGTCGGCAGACCGGACCCCTTCGGGGGATGCGACCCCGGGTGCGCCTTCAGGCGCTGCGACCCCGGGCACGCCTTCGGGCAACGCCGCGCCCAAGCCGTCGGGGGATGCCGCCCCGGCCGCCTCCGCAGCGGGCGCGGCTCCCTCGGGTGATGCCCCCGCTGCGGGCGCAACCGCGCCGCATGACACCCCCGCTGCCGGAACCCCGGACACCGCGCCCGGCCCCGCCGCACCGGAAGCGAACCCCGCCCCGGCCGCGGCCCCGGAAGCCGCGACAACCCCCATCCCCGCCGTGGCGGCCGACGAGGGCAACACCACCCCCCTCCCCGAGGCAAGGGCAACTTCGGCGACAGACGCGGCAAGGGCCCTCCTCGTCCCCGTACAGGAACCAAGCGCAGCCCAGCCCCCCGGCGCCCCGGGAACGGTCCTCCCCGGCCGCCCCGAGGCAGCCCGCCCCAAGGTCCGCACGGCCACCCCCACCCCCGCCCCGGAAAACGGCACCCCGTGCCCGGCCTGCGGCACCCCGAACCACCAGCACCGCAACTTCTGCCGAAGCTGCGCGACCCAGCTGACCCCGCGCCGCGAGGACAACGCGACGGGCCCGTACGCGGGCCAGCGTCCCCCGCTGCACAGGGACAGGAAGCGCTGGATAGCAAGGGCGCTGATAGCAACGGCGGTTGTGGCGGTAGTGGTTGGAGGGGTCATAGGCGGCCCGCCGGCGGCACGGGCGGTCCAGGACCACTTCGCCAAGCGGGTGGCCGTACACCCGACGGCATGGGCGGCATCCCACTCGGACCCACAGCACAAGGCGGAACTGGCGGGCGACAGCTACTCCAACACGTGGTGGGGCACGGGCTACGCGAACGACGCGGCGGGCACGTACCTGGAAGCGACGTTCGGCCAGCCGACCGACCTCCTCGCCCTGCTGATCACCCCGGGCACGTCGAAGCGCCAGGGCCAGCAGTCGGAACAGGCCCGCCCCCAGGAGTTCGACCTGGTGGTGACCGACTCCAGCGGCAAGCAGCACACGTCGCACCGCTCCATCAACGACGGCGGAGTGCAACGCATAGACGTCCGCGTACGAGACGCGGCCTCGGTCCGCATCATCCTGCGCTCGGCGTTCGGCGCGGCGAAGGACAAGCAGGTGGCGATAGCAGAGGTGGAGTTCTTCGCCCGCTCGAAGAACTGAGGGCACGAACTCAGCGGCCCGGGAGGCCATGACCTCCGCAGCGCCCCCGGGCTCCCTACACCCGGGGGCGCTGCTGTACAGGGAGCGCACGAAGCACATCCCCCTACATGGAGGCGATCGCCGCATGGGGGCCGCACCAGGGCCAAGCTCGAAGCGGGAAGCCCCAAGGCAGGGGTACAGGCGCAGCCCCCCGCCGGGTCCGGGGCGGAGCCCCGGGAAGCCCCCTCCCCCTCACCCCCTGAGGGTCTCGGGAAGGGGCGGGGTGGGGAAACAAACCAACCCCCCGAGCCGAAGCCCAGGGGGTTGGGAAGGGGCAACGCCCCTTATGGAAATGCCTACTTCTCCGACACCGGCTTGCGCAGCGCGATGTTCAGCTCGCGCAGGCGCGACTCGTCCAGCTCCGTCGGCGCGCCCATCATCAGGTCCTGCGCGTTGCCGTTCAGCGGGAACGCGATGGTCTCCCGGATGTTCGGCTCGTCCGCGAGCAGCATCACCATGCGGTCGACGCCCGGCGCGATGCCGCCGTGCGGCGGGGCGCCGAGGCGGAACGCCTTGAGCATGCCGCCGAACTCGCGCTCCACGGTCTCCCGGTCGTACCCCGCGATCTCGAACGCCTTGAACATGATGTCGGGCTCGTGGTTACGGATCGCGCCCGACGACAGCTCGATGCCGTTGCAGACGATGTCGTACTGCCAGCCCAGGACGTCCAGCGGGTCCTGGGTCTCCAGGGCCTCCAGACCGCCCTGCGGCATGGAGAAGGGGTTGTGCGAGAAGTCGATCTTGCCGGTCTCCTCGTCCTTCTCGTACATCGGGAAGTCGACGATCCAGCAGAAGCGGAACACGCCCTCCTCGAAGTGCCCGGCCCGCTTGGCGGCCTCGACGCGTACGCCCGACATGATCTTGGAGACCTCGTCGAACTCACCCGCGCCGAAGAACACCGCGTGCCCGGGGACGAGGCCGAGGCGCTCGGTGAGCACCTTGACGTTCTCGTCGGTCAGGAACTTCGCGATCGGACCGGACAGCGAACCGTCCTCGCCGACCCGCACCCATGCCAGGCCCTGCGCGCCGAGCGAGACGGCGTACTCGCCGAGCCCGTCGAAGAACTTCCGGGACTGGCCGGCCACGTCCGGCACCGGGAGCGCCCGCACGTGCTTGCCGGCGAACGCCTTGAACTCCGAGCCCTCGAACACGTCGGTGATGTCGGCGAGTTCGAGCTTGGCGCGCAGGTCGGGCTTGTCGTTGCCGTACTTGAGCATCGACTCGCGGAACGGGATGCGGGGGAAGGGGGAGGTGACGTGACGGCCGCCGCCGAACTCCTCGAAGAGTTCCGTCATCAGCTTCTCGATGGGCTGGAAGACGTCCTCCTGCTCCACGAAGCTCATCTCGACGTCGAGCTGGTAGAACTCGCCCGGCGAGCGGTCCGCACGGGCGTCCTCGTCGCGGAAGCAGGGCGCGATCTGGAAGTACCGGTCGAAGCCGGAGATCATCAGGAGCTGCTTGAACTGCTGCGGGGCCTGCGGCAGCGCGTAGAACTTGCCCGGGTTCAGACGGGACGGGACCACGAAGTCACGCGCACCCTCGGGGGAGGTCGCCGCCAGGATCGGGGTGGCCATCTCGTTGAAGCCCAGCGCGACCATCTTCGAGCGGATCGAGGCGATCACGGCGCTGCGCAGCATGATGTTGCGGTGCATGCGCTCGCGGCGCAGGTCCAGGAAGCGGTACTCCAGGCGCCGCTCCTCGTTCACGCCGTCCTCGGCGTTGATCGTGAAGGGCAGCGGGGCGGCGGCGCCGAGCACCTCGACCTCGCCGACCTCGATCTCGATCTCGCCGGTCGCCAGCTCACCGTTCACGTTCTCGGCGCCGCGCGAGACGACCTTGCCGTCGACGCGTACGACGGTCTCCTTGGACAGCTTGTCCAGGGCCTCCGCGCCGGCCGTGCCGGGCCTGGCGACCAGCTGCGTGATGCCGTAGTGGTCCCGCAGGTCGATGAAGAGAATGCCGCCCAGGTCTCGGCGATTGTGCAGCCAGCCGCTCAGCCGGACGTCGCTGCCGACGTCGGAGGCGCGGAGCTCACCGCAGGTGTGGGACCGGTACCGGTGCATCATTCATCCAATTCTTCGCGAACCGTGGCCGCGATCTTCGCGAGATTCTTCGCGAGACAGGCGGGAATCAACCAGTCCAGGTTACCGCCCGGTGCTGGGGCCCATTTCTCCGTGGCGACCGAGACTCCTACCGGTGCGACCGGTCGTCTTCTCAGTGCGGCCCCATCCTCTTCACGGTGGCGGCCGGTCCTCGGATCTTCTTAAATAGGGGCAATGCGCACAGAGGACGTCCTGGCCGCGATCGCGACTGGCCTGTGGCGCTGGGACAACGCATCCGGGACGGTCACCCTCGACGCGGAGGCCGCCCGGCTACTCGGTCTGCCCGCGCAGCCGGCCACCCTGAGCGAGTCGGCCGTACGCTCCCGCTTCCACCCCGTCGACTGGAACGAGGTCGACGGCATCGTGAACCTCGCCCTGGCCGAGGGCACCCTCGCCGAGGTCCGGCTGCGGATCATGGACGAGCACGGGCACGTCCTGCGCACCGTACGCAGCCGCTCCAAGCCCATGATCAGCGGCGACGACTTCCTCCTGATCGGCACCATCCAGGAGGTCGCCGAGCCGCAGCCCGGCACCACCGCCGCCCACCCCTCCATCACCGGCGACTGGCGGCGCTCGCGCGAGGCCTTCCTCCTCGACGCCGGCCGTGCGCTCGCCGAGGCCCGCTCCACCGCCGAGGTGCTCAGGGTCGCCGCCTCGCTCTCCATGCCGGGCTTCTCGCCGGACGGCCTCGCCGTCTTCGGGGTGGCCGGCGAGCGGCTGACGATCATCGGGCACCACGGGCACAACCCCGGGGACGACGGGCCGTTCGCGGACATGGCGCTCGACATGGACTATCCGGCCGCCGACGTCGTACGCAACGGACGGGCGATCTATCTGCCCACCCCGCAGGAGTACCGGCGCCGCTTCCCCGCCACCTGGCCGCTGGCCCAGCGCTTCGACCGCCAGTCGTGGGCGTTCGTCCCGCTGATCGTCGCGGGGCGCACGATCGGCGCCTGGATGGCGGCGTTCAAGAACCCCGTCGCCTTCACCCCCGACGAGCGCTCGGTCCTCACCACCGTCGCCCGCATGCTGGCGCAGGCCCTGGCCAGGGCGGGCGAGGCCGAGAACGAGCGCGAGCTCTCGCTCGGCCTCCAGCGCTCGATGATGCCGACGCTCGGCCCGGAGATCCCCGGCATGACGGTGGCCGCCCGCTACGTCCCGACCGGCGGCGGCCTCCAGGTCGGCGGCGACTGGTACGACATGATCCCGCTGCCCGGCTCCCGTACGGGGACCGGCGCAGGCCGGTTCGCCCTGGTCATCGGCGACGTGCAGGGCCACGACGTGCGGGCCGCGGGCCTGATGGGCCAGTTGCGCATCGCGCTCAGGGCGTACGCGAGCGAGGGCCACAGCCCCGACGCGGTCCTCTCCCGCGCCTCCCGCTTCCTGTACGGGATCACCGAGTCGTACGGGGTGCCCGACCCCCACGGCGACGGGTACGAGGACTACGCGCCGCGCTTCGCCACCTGCCTGTACATCGAGGTCGACCCGGCCACCGGCACCCTCGACATCGCCCGGGCCGGCCACCCCGACCCGGTGATCCGCACCGCCGACGGCACCGCCCTGATCCGCCCCACCGCGGGCGGCCTCCCGCTGGGCATCGAGGCCGACTCCGACTACCCCACGACCCGGCTCGTCCTCGACCCCGACGAGACGATCATGATCTGTACGGACGGCCTGATCGAGACCGGCGGCCACGACATGGCCAGCGGCTGGACACGGCTGCGGCCGGTCCTGGAGAAGCACACCGGCGACAGCCTGGAACAGCTCGCCGACGAACTCGTCCAGGCCGTGCACGGCCCCTCCTCGCACCACACCACGGGCCCTCTGGTCGACCGCCGCGAGGACGACATCGCGCTGCTGCTGCTCCGCCGCAACGTCACGGGTGGCGCCGGGGCGGCCCCGCCCACCCCGGTCCGCCGCACCGCGCTGACCGTCGCCCAGACCGAACCGGAGCGGATCGCGGGCGCCCGCAAGCAACTGCGCGAGCTCCTGCACGACTGGGCGGACGAGGAGCAGGTCGACTCGGCGGTCCTGATGATCTCCGAGATGGTCACCAACGTCCTGGTCCACACCGACGGCGACGCACTGCTCGTGGCGGAGGCGAGGGGCCCGCTCGGCACCCGCCGCCTGCGCGTCGAGGTGGCCGACGCCAGCGACGAACTCCCGCACCGGCGCCGCCCCGGCGAGATGGCCTCCAGTGGCCGCGGCCTGATCCTGATGGAGATGCTGGCGGACGCGTGGGGGGTCGACCCGAGGGGCGACGGGAAGTCGATCTGGTTCGAGCTCTACGAGACGGGTGGGGAGGGTGCGGCGGGCGGCCCGGCGGGCTCCGGCGGCCCGTCCGCGGAGTAGCGCTTCCGCAGCTCCCCGAGCACCGCGAAGGCCGCCGCCGCGACCGGCACCGCGAGCAGCATCCCGATCAGCCCCGCGACACTGGCGCCCGCGGTCAGCGCGATCATGATCATCGCGGGGTGCATCTGGACGGTGCGGCTCTGGATGACGGGCTGCAGGATGTGCCCTTCGAGCTGCTGCACGGCGAGGACGATCCCGAGCGTCCACAGCGCGATGCCGAACCCGCGGTCGGCGAGCGCGACGAGCACGGCGACGGCCCCGGAGACGAAGGCGCCGAGGTAGGGGATGTACGCCCCGATGAAGACGAGCGCGCCGAGCCCGATGGCGCCGGGCACCCGCAGAATCACCAGCCCCGACGTGATGCATACGGCATCGATGAACGCGATGATCGTGGTCCCCCGCATGAACCCTTCGACCGCCTCGAAGGCGCGGCGGGCCATGGCCTCGACGGTGTCGCCGGCGCCGCGCGGGGCGAGGGAGTGGGCGAGGCCGACGGCCCGGTCGGAGTCCTTGAGGAAGAAGAAGGTGAGCAGGAGCGCGAGCACGCTGGTGGCGAGGAGCGAGCCGAGCAGGCTGAGCCCTTCGAGCAGCCCGCTGGCCGCGCCCGCCCCGAACTTGGAAAGCAGCCGCTTGGCGTTGTCGGCGAGGTTGGTGACGCCGTCCCCGCCGGCCACCCCGAAGTGATCGGCCACCCACTGCCCGGCCTGCTTGAGCGAGGCGACGATCTGGTCCCCGGTGTCGATGAGCGCACTGACCACGACGTACCCGGCCCCGCCGACGACCCCCACCAGCGCCACGCAGGTGATCGCGGCGGCGAGCGACCGCTTCAGCTTCATCCGGATCAGCCACCGGTGCACGGGCCCGAGCAGCGCGGTCCCGAGCAGGGCGAGCAGCACGGGGGTGACGGCGGTCTTGAACACGATGCAGAGCCAGGCGCCGACGCCCACGACCCCGGCGACGAGCAGCACGAGCACGCACCACGCGCCGAGCCGCCGGGCAGGTTCGGGGAGCAGGGTGCGTGTGTCCACCCTGCCAGCGGACCACGGGACGTCCGGGGTCGCGCGGGGTACGGTCCGCCCGGGTGACGCGGCGTCAGTTACACCAGCCGCACCGGCGCACCGGGGTGCGCCGGGACCGGGGTTACATGCCGTGGACCGCCGGGATCGTGCCGAGCCGGCCCTTCTGGAAGTCCTCGAAGGCCTGCTCCAGTTCGGCCCGCGTGTTCATGACGAACGGGCCGTAGTGGGCCATCGGCTCGCGGATCGGGCGGCCGCCGAGCAGCACGACCTCCAGGTCGGGCGCGTGGGAGTCCTGGCGGGAGTCGGCCCGTACGGTCAGCGAGCCACCGTCCCCGAACACCGCGGTCTGGCCCATGTGGACGGGCCTCCCCTCGGTCCCCACGGAGCCGCGCCCGGCCAGCACGTAAGCGAGCCCGTTGAAGTCGGAGCGCCACGGCAGCGTGACGGACGCGCCCGGCCGCAGCGTGGCGTGCACCATCGTGATCGGGGTGTGCGTGATGCCCGGCCCCTCGTGCCCGTCGAGCGAGCCCGCGATGACCCGGAGCAGCGCGCCCCCGTCCTCGGAGGTGAGCAGCTGGACCTGGCCGCCCCGGATGTCCTGGTAGCGGGGGTCCTTCATCTTGTCGGCGGCCGGCAGGTTGACCCACAGCTGGAGCCCGTGGAAGAGCCCGCCGGACATGACGAGCGACTCCGGCGGCGCCTCGATGTGCAGCAGCCCGGAGCCCGCCGTCATCCACTGGGTGTCGCCGTCGGTGATGGTGCCGCCGCCACCGTTGGAGTCCTGGTGCACGAAAGTGCCGTCGAGCAGGTACGTGACCGTCTCGAAGCCGCGGTGCGGGTGCCACGGGGTGCCCTTGGGCTCGCCCGGCGCGTACTCCACCTCACCCATCTGGTCCATCATGATGAACGGGTCGAGGTACTTGTAGTTGATCCCGGCGAACGCGCGGCGCACCGGGAATCCCTCCCCCTCGAACCCCTGGGGCGCGGTGGTCACGGCAAGAACGGGCCGCGCCGAGGCTCCCTCCGGCGCGGATACGCGCGGCAGGGTCAGCGGGTTTTCGACGGTCACAGCAGGCATGGGACGGCCCTCCTTGCGGGGATGCTCTGCATCCAAAGTAGTTGAATGGTGAACATCCTGCAAGGCGGTCCCATTCCCGCCCGGCCCCGGACGCACTTCGGGCCCGCACCCCAAGGGGTACGGGCCCGAAAGCGAGGCCGTTCAGTCGTTCAAAGGGCGGGCTATCCGTACATCCGCCGCATCGCGAAGTCGACCATCTGCTCCACGGCCTTCGCGTCGAAGACCATCCGGTGGTCGCCCTCCATGTCGAGCACGAAGCCGTACCCGGTGGGCAGCAGGTCGATGACCTCGGCGCCGGTGATGACGAAGTACTTCGACTCCTTGCCCGCGTACCGGCGCAGCTCCTTGAGCGAGGTGAACATCGGGATGACCGGCTGCTGGGTGTTGTGCAGCGCCAGGAACCCGGGGTTGTCGCCGCGCGGGCAGTACACCTTGGACGAGGCGAAGATCTGCTGGAAGTCCTCGGCCGAGAGCGACCCGGTCGTGAACGCCCGCACCGCGTCGGCCAGCGAGGGCGGCGACGGCTCGGGGTACAGCGGCTGCTCCCCGTACCCACCCTGCATCTGCTGCTGGGGCGGGGCGTACTGCTGCTGGGCGCCGGGTCCGCCTGCGTGCTGGTCGTAGCCGTACATGGCGCCCAGCCTACCGACGCGGGGTGCCGCCGAACACCGCGTCTCAGGCGCGAAGCGCCGCGCCCTTGACCGCCTCGACGAAGGGCGCCCAGGCGCTGGCTGCGATGATCAGCGCGGGCCCGCCCGTGACCTTGCTGTCCCGGACGGGGACAACTCCGGGGAGGTTGTCGGCGACCTCGACGCAGTCACCGCCGGTGGCGTTGCTGTACGTGCTCTTGCGCCAGCGGGCCGCGCCAAGGAAACCCTCGGCCACCTCGACGCACTCGCCGCCTGTGCCGTTGCTGTAGCTGCTCTTGCGCCAGAACGCCCCGGTCAAATCAACATCGCTGCTTGCCATTTCGGAAGTCCTCTGCCGTCTTTTCGATCATGGCGAGGGACGCCTGGGGGGACAGAGCGGCGGCCCTGAGCAGATCGTACGACCTCCGGTATTGCTTCACGAGGGCCGGATAGTCGACGAGTTGACCGCTGTGCAGGCCCTCCATGTAGGCAACGGGGGGCGCATCAGGGAAAGTCATCACCCTGGCAGTCCCCATCATGAACGGATGGGAAGCGACTGTTTCCGGCACGATCTGCAAAATGCCGCGCGTAGCGTGGATCACCTCGGCGATGTGCTCCAGCAGTTCGGCCATCTGCAACGGCGGCAGCACCCGCCGCCGGACCACCGACTCATCGAGGATCGCCCAGAACTCCGGAGGCTGGTCCTGCTCGAAGAGCGAGACCCGTGCCATGCGGGCCGACACCTTCTCCTCGACCTCATCGCCAGCGGCGCGGGGCATCGCCGCCCGCACGATCGCCCTTGCGTACTCCGGGGTTTGCAACAGCCCCGGCACCAGCATGGGCGCCCACTCCTCAATGGTCTCCGACCCTCGCTCCATCTCCGCAACATCAGCGAAGTACTCCGCATGTCCGGACTGCTTCGCCCGGCGGGCGTCTTCACAGCGGCGCTGGAAAAAGCCGTCCGTGCCGAGGCGCTCGTCCACGTGCTTCGCCAGATCCAGCGGCATACGGCGCTCGCCGCGCTCGATCTGGCTCAGGAACGGCACGCCGCGGAAGCTGCCCTCGGCCAGTTGCTCAAGCGTGAGGCCCGCCGCCTCGCGCTTGTAGCGCAGCTCCGCACCGTAGAAGGACGGCACGTTCGCCGACGCGTCCGTGTCCTTGCGAGGGGGCACAACTCACCACCGCCATTTGCCAGTTGCCGGGTGTAACGCGAACCACTTCCGAAGGTAAAGGACTCGGCGCCACTCTGTGAGGAGTTCGTCACACACCGCACTCACAGGAGGCGTCCATGACCGCGTCCACCCCCCTCCCCTCCCGCCAGGACGACACGTACAAGGTCGTCATGGAGCTGCGGGCCGCGCTCGCCGGGCACGGGATCACGCTGCCCTCGCTCGGGCGGGACTTCGGCACGCCCCCGCTCGTGCTGCTCGGGAACTGCAATACGGCCACCGCGCGGGCGCTCACGGCGGCGCTGGGGGGCTCGCCCCACCGGGAGCACCCGGCCCAGCGGAGTTTCTCTGCCTGACGCGTCACAGTTCTCGGCCAAAGGTTGCGCGTTATTACCGGTGGGTAGCATCATCGGAGGTACTGACCTACTTGCTGGTAGATGTAACCGACACCCTGCTTACGGAGCCGTCGCCATGGGGCACTACAAGTCGAATCTCCGCGACATCGAGTTCAACCTCTTCGAGGTGCTCGGACGCGACAAGCTGTACGGCACCGGCCCGTTCGGGGAGATGGACGTCGACACCGCCAAGTCGATCCTGGAGGAGATAGCCCGTCTCGCCGAGAACGAGCTGGCCGACTCCTTCGCGGACGCCGACCGCAACCCGCCGGTCTTCGACCCGGCGACCAACACCGCGCCGGTCCCGGAGTCCTTCAAGAGCTCGTACAAGGCGTTCATGGACTCCGAGTACTGGCGCCTGGGCCTGCCCGAGGAGATCGGCGGCACCGTTTCGCCGCGCTCCCTGATCTGGGCGTACGCGGAGCTGCTCCTCGGCTCGAACCCGGCGATCTGGATGTACTCCTCGGGCCCGGCGTTCGCCGGCATCCTCTTCGCCGAGGGCAACGAGGCGCAGAAGAAGGTCGCCGAGATCGCGGTCGAGAAGCGCTGGGGCTCCACGATGGTGCTGACCGAGCCGGACGCCGGTTCGGACGTCGGCGCCGGCCGCACCAAGGCCGTCGAGCAGCCGGACGGCTCCTGGCACATCGAGGGCGTGAAGCGCTTCATCACGTCCGGTGAGCACGACATGGAGGAGAACATCCTCCACTACGTCCTCGCCCGCCCCGAGGGCCACGGCCCGGGCACCAAGGGCCTGTCGCTCTTCCTGGTCCCCAAGTTCCACTTCGACTGGGAGACCGGCGAGCTGGGCGAGCGCAACGGCGTGTACGCGACGAACGTCGAGCACAAGATGGGCCTGAAGGCGTCCAACACGTGCGAGATGACGTTCGGCGACCAGCACCCCGCCAAGGGCTGGCTGATCGGCGACAAGCACGACGGCATCCGCCAGATGTTCATGATCATCGAGTTCGCCCGCATGATGGTCGGCACGAAGGCCATCGCGACGCTGTCGACGGGCTACCTGAACGCGCTTGAGTACGCCAAGGAGCGCGTCCAGGGCAGCGACCTCTCGCAGTTCATGGACAAGACCGCGCCGAAGGTGACGATCACTCACCACCCGGACGTACGGCGTTCGTTGATGACGCAGAAGGCGTACGCGGAGGGCATGCGCTCGCTCGTCCTCTACACCGCCGCCGTCCAGGACGCGATCCAGGTGAAGGAGGCGGCGGGCGAGGACGCGAAGTCCCTGATCGGCCTGAACGACCTCCTGCTGCCCATCGTGAAGGGCTACGGCTCGGAGAAGTCGTACGAGAAGCTGTCGTCCGAGTCGCTGCAGACCTTCGGCGGCTCCGGGTACCTCCAGGAGTACCCGATCGAGCAGTACATCCGTGACGCCAAGATCGACACGCTGTACGAGGGCACGACGGCGATCCAGGGCCAGGACTTCTTCTTCCGGAAGATCGTCCGTGACCAGGGTGCCGCGCTGAACACCCTCTCCGAGGAGATCAAGAAGTTCCTCGCCGAGCAGAACGGCAACGAGGCGCTGGGCGGCGCGCTCGACGCCCTCGCCAAGGCGGCCGTCGACCTGGAGGCGATCGTCGGCACGATGATCACCGACCTGACGGCGACCGGTGAGGACGTCAAGAACATCTACAAGGTGGGCCTCAACACGACCCGCCTGCTGATGGCTTCGGGCGACGTGGTGGTCGGCTACCTGCTCCTCAAGGGTGCGGCTGTCGCGGCCGAGAAGCTGTCCTCGGCGTCCGTCTCGGCGAAGGACGTCCCCTTCTACACCGGCAAGGTCGCGGCCGCGAAGTTCTTCGCCGCGAACGTTCTGCCGGGTGTCGGTACGGCGCGTGCGCTGGCCGAGACGGTGGACGGCTCGCTGATGGAGCTGGACGAGGCGGCGTTCTAGCCCACGCGGTACCGGGGGCTCGGGGTGGTCGGACCCCGGGCCCCTTTCCGCATGCCCGGAAGGGGCCCCCTTCCCGTGCCCGGAAGCCTCTGTTCCGCGTGTGCGGGGGAGCAGGGTTTTCCGTACGGGGAGGCACGGGTTCGGCTGCGGACCGTACGTGGTGCTCGCGCAGTTCCCCGCGCCCCTAACTGCCTCTGTGCTGGCCAGCACAGAGGCATTTCAGCCCGTCCGGCGTTTGAGGACGAGCGCCCTTGAGGCGCGAACGGGGTCTGGGGCGCAGCCCCAGGGGCGGACCCCAACTCCTTGCACGGGCGGGTGGGTGGGCAAGCCCCCTGGGGGTCCGGGGCGGAGCCCCGGGGAGCGGGGGTGCGGCGCCGCTAGGGTGGCCGCATGAGCACACCGCCCCGCTTCGACCGCGGCCACACCGACGACCTGATGACCTTCCTCGCGGCGAGCCCGTCGCAGTACCACGCCGTGGCCAACGCGGCCGCACGCCTGGAGAAGGCCGGGTTCCGGCAGGTCCAGGAGACGGACGCCTGGGACGGCACGCACGGCGGGAAGTACGTGCTGCGCGGCGGCGCCATCGTGGCCTGGTACGTCCCCGAGGACGCCCAGCCCCACACCCCGTACCGGATCGTCGGCGCCCACACCGACTCCCCGAACCTGCGCGTGAAGCCGCAGCCCGACTCGGGGGCGTACGGCTGGCGGCAGGTCGCCGTCGAGGTCTATGGCGGGACGCTGCTCAACACCTGGCTCGACCGCGACCTCGGCATCGCCGGCCGCCTCACCCTGAGGGACGGCAGCCACCGCCTGGTCAACGTGGACCGCCCCCTCCTGCGCGTACCGCAGCTGGCCGTGCACCTGGACCGCTCGGTCAACACCGACGGGCTCAAGCTCGACCGCCAGCGCCACCTCCAGCCGATCTGGGGCCTCGGCGACGACGTACAGGAAGGCGACCTGATCCGCTTCCTGGAGCAGGAGGCCGAGCTCGACGAGGGCGAGGTGGCCGGCTGGGACCTGATGCTGCACTCCGTCGAGCCGCCCGCCTACCTGGGCCGCGACCGGGAGCTGGTGGCCGGGCCCCGCATGGACAACCTGCTCTCCGTGCACGCCGGGGCGGCCGCCCTCGCCGCGGTGTCCGGCTCCGAAGACCTCCCCTTCATCCCCGTGTTCGCCGCCTTCGACCACGAGGAGGACGGCTCACAGGCCGACACCGGAGCCGACGGCCCGCTGCTCGGCAACGTCATGGAACGCTCGGTGTTCGCCCGCGGCGGCACCTACGAGGACCGCGCCCGCGCCTTCGCGGGAACGATCTGCCTCTCCTCCGACACCGGCCACGCCGTGCACCCCAACTACGCCGAGCGGCACGACCCCACGCACCACCCGCGCGCCAACGGCGGCCCCATCCTCAAGGTCAACGTGAACGCCCGGTACGCCACCGACGGCGCCGGCCGCGCCGTGTTCGCGGCGGCCTGCGAGCGCGCCGGGGTGCCGTGGCAGACCTTCGTCTCCAACAACGCGATGCCCTGCGGCACGACGATCGGCCCGATCACCGCGGCCCGGCACGGTATCCAGACCGTCGACATCGGTGTGGCCATCCTGTCGATGCACAGCGCCCGCGAACTGTGCGGCGCCGACGACCCGCACCTGCTCGCGAACGCCCTGACCGCCTTCCTGGCAGCCTGAACCACCGCACCGCACAAGCTGAACCACCGCCCCGTACAAGGGGGTTGACCCTCCCGGGCCCGGGTACCCGGCCAGTCAACCCCCTTGTACGGAGGCGAGCTTCATGGGACTGGGCGGATGCATCATCCTCATCGCGGTGGGGGCGATCCTCACGTTCGCGACGGACTGGCACGCCAGGGGTGTGAACCTCGACGTCGTGGGCCTGATCCTGATGGCGGTCGGCATCATCGGCGTGGCCGTCTTCACCAGCGTGCTGCGCAGGCGGCGCTTCCTGCCGCCGGCCACCACCATCGTGGAGGAGGACCGCCGCGACCACCTGACCTGAGCTGACCCGACCCGGCCCGACCGGCGCGGGCAGCTGTGTCGACCACCTCACGTGACCCGCGCCACCTGCGCCCCGGGACGTGAACCTCACCCCCTCGACCCCGCGTATCCTCGACTGTCCGGGCCCTGACCAGGCCCGGAGGAAACCGGGAACGGGGAGCAAGGGGGTACCGCCACCGTGGAGTTCCGCGTCCTGGGAACGGTGGCCGTGGCGGCGGAGGACGGCGCGTTCCTCGCGCTCGGCCCCGCCAAGCGCCGCACCCTGCTGGCCATGCTGCTGCTCCAGCCCAACACCGCCGTACCCGTGGAACGCCTCACCGAGGCCCTGTGGGACGAAGAGCCGCCCCTGCACTCCCGCACCGTCCTTCAGGGCCACATATCGCGGCTGCGCGCCCTGCTCGCCGAGCACGGTGCCGAGGCGTACGGCATCGAACTGGCCACACAGGGCCCCGCGTACGTCCTCCGGCTTCCCGAGACCCTCATCGACGCGCACCGCTTCGAGGAGCTCGTCACGCTCGCCCGCGGCCAGCGCCGCCCCGGCGACGCGGTGCTCATGCTGCGCGAGGCGCTCGCCCTGTGGCAGGGCCCCGCCCTCACCGGCACCGTCACCAGCCCGCCCCTGCAAGCCGCGTCCCACACCCTCGAAGAGCTCAGGCTCGCCTCGGTGGAGGCCCTCGCCGAGGCGTACGGGGAGCTCGGCGAGCACGGCCGGGCCGCCGCCGTGCTCCGCACCGAAGCCGTAGCCCACCCCCTGCGCGAGCCCATCTCGGCCGCGCTGATGCTGGCCCTGAGCCGCTCGGGCCGCCAATCCGACGCCCTCGAATGGTTCCACCGCACCCGCCGGCTGCTCGCCGACGAGCTCGGCGTCGACCCGGGCCCCGCCCTCTCCGAGGCGTACGCCGAGATCCTGCGCACCGGCACCCCCGTCATCCCCCCGTCCGAGCCGGCCGCCGCCGAGCCCGAACCGGCCGCCTCCATACCGGAGTTGCTGCCGCGCAGGCCCCGCGGCTTCACCGGTCGCCAGGCCGAGCTCACCGCGCTCGGTCTGGCCGCCGCCGGACAGTACGGCGCGGTCGCGGTGGTCACCGGCGGCGCCGGGGTCGGCAAGACCGCGCTCGCCGTGCACTGGGCCCACGAGCGCCAGGGCGACTTCCCCGACGGCCGCCTCTTCGCCGACCTGTGCGGCTACAGCGACACCCCGGCCCGCCAAGTCACCGTCGTACTGAGGGAGTTCCTGCTGGCGCTCGGCGTGCCCGTCCAGCGCATACCCGAGACCGAGGCGGGCATGGGGGCGCTGTACCGCTCGATGACCGCCGACCGCCGGATGCTCATCGTGCTCGACAACGCCCGCGACTCCGAGCAGGTCCGCCCGCTGCTGCCCGGCGGCGACCACTGCGTCACCCTGGTCACCAGCCGCGACCGGCTGGGCGGCCTCGTCGCCTCCGACGCGGCCCGCCCCGTCCGCCTCGACGAACTGCCCGCCGCCGACTGCACCGCGCTGCTCGCCGCCGTCCTCGGCGAGGACCGCGTCGCCGCCGAACCCGAGGCCGCCGCCCGTCTCGCCGCGCTCTGCGACGGCCTACCGCTCGCCCTGCGGGTCACCGCCGCCCGCCTCGCCGCCCGCCCCCAGTGGACACTCGCCGCCCTCGCCGGTGAACTCGCCGACGAACAGCGCCGCCTTGGGCTGCTCCGCGTCGAGGACACCGGGGTCGCCGCCGCCCTGCGCCTGACCGTGCAGCAACTGCCCGAGCAGGCCCGCCGGATGTTCCGCGCGCTCGGCCTGCACACCGGCTCCGAACTCGACCGCTACACCGCCGCCGCCCTCGCCGGCTGCACCCCCGACCAGGCCGCCGCCGCCCTCGACCGCCTCGCCGCCGCCCACCTCGTCGTCGAATCGGGCCCGCACGGCCACGACCCGCGCACCCGGCCGGACTCGTACACCCTCCACGACCTGGTACGCCTCTACGCCCGCGCGCTCGCCCCCGAGGCCGACCCCGACGGCCTCGCCCGCCTCCTGGACCACTACCTGCACACCGGCCTCGTCGCGACCGCCACCGCCGAGCCCGGCAGCCAGCCCTGCTTCGTACCGCCGCCCGGAGCCCGTCGCCCGGCGGCGGTGCGCGAGTTCGAGGACCGCCAGGCCGCGCTCGCCTGGTACGAGGCCGAACGGGCCACCCTGCGCGGGGCCATCGCCGCCGCCGTCGCCGCCGGCATGCACGACCGCGCCTGGCGGCTCGTGCTCCTCCAGTGGCCGCTGATCCTGTGGCGGGTCCGCGACGGCTGGGTCCCGCTCCTCGAACAGGCCCTGGAATCAGCCGAGTTGGAGCAGGAGCTCGACGCGCAGTCCCGCACCCGCGCCCTGCTCGGCTGGGTCCTGCACGAGGAGGGCCGCTACGACGAGGCACTCGCCCAGCTGGAGAAGGCCCCCGACCTCGCCCGCCAGGCCGGCGACATCACCAGCGAGGCCATCGCCCGCATCAACCTCGCCCTCATCCTCGCCCAGTACGGCGAGGCCGACCGGGCCGGCGACCTGCTCGGGCACGCGCTGACCCTCGCGGGCCGGTCCCGCGACCGCTCCACCGAGATGCTCGCCCACCAGCACCTGGCCCGGCACTTCCTCACCGCCGGCGCCTACCACCTGGCCCTGGAACACTCCCAGCGCGGCCTCGAACTCGGCCCCTCCCCCGAGGCGATCCCGCGCCGGGTGCTGCTGCGCACCAGCTACGGCGAGGCCCTGGCCGGCCTCGGCCGCACCGAGGAGGCCCGCCGCCAACTCACCGACGCGGCCCGCGAGGCCGACGACCACGGCTACGAGGAGGGCGCGACCGCGGCCCGCGCCAACCTGGCGGCACTGCCGCCCGCGTAGCCCCGCCCGGCCCCCGTGACCTTGCCCGGCCTCGGCCCGCGTACCCTTGCGCCGTCCGCGTACGTCCGCGGGCCGCGCGACGACGCGCCGCCTCGTGCCGAACGTCTTGCCTTCACGGGCACGTTAGCCAAACGATAGGCACACCCACGAGGCTGGTGCGGCACATGTGCTCGGCGCACATACGCGGTACTCGTACGCGGTACACGGCACATGTACTTGATCAGTTGATTGCTTGATTCGGAGCGGGGGCGCGATGCGCGGGGCAAGGGGCAGGGGAACGGCCGTCGTCGGCCTCGCCGTGCTGCTCGCCGCGCTGACGGCCTGCACGGACCGCGTACCCGCCGCCGCTCCCGGCACCGGTACGACAACGGTGTCACACAGCTCCGGCGCACCCCGGTCCGGCTCTTCGCGGGACGAGCCGCCCGCCCCGTCCGTATCGGCACCCGGCCAGAGCACCGCCGCGAAGAGCCCGCAGCCCGGCGCCAGTTCGGCGACCCCGCCCGTATCACCCTCCGCAAGCCCGGCGCCGTCCATACCCGGCACGGACACCCGCACGGGCCAGCCCGGCGACGGCGGTGAGGACGCCCGCGTCTTCTGCTCGCCCAGCGCGCTGTCCCTGACGTTCCGCACCGCGGGCGACCTCCGCGGCGGGGCCGGCTCCCGGCCCGGCGCCGACGTGCGGGCCGCCGACGACGCGGTCCTGGTGGTCCGCAACACCTCCGGCCACACCTGCGTCCTGCACGGCGCCCCGACGCTGAGCATCCTCGACGACAGCGGCCGGGCCGCCCCGCTCGTCTCGACCCCGGCCAAGCCGTTCGCGAAGCCCTTCGCCCTGCACCCCGGGGCGAACGGGATCGCGAAGGTGCACTACGCGCCGCGCCGCGGCTGCCCGGCCCGGGGCAGCACGGTGCGCGTGACGCTGCCCGGCTCCGGCACCGTGAACACCCTGCCGGTCCTGGACGCCCACGGCCGCCCGTCCGCCCTGGCCCTGTGCGGCCCGACCCCACGCACCGGCCCGTTCAGGCCGGCCTTCGGATAGGGCCGGGCGCCGGTCGGGGCCGGCTTCGGTCGAGGCCCGGGCTCCGGCTAGGACGCCCCGGCCGCGTCCATCCCGGCAAGGACCAGCGGCAGCCTGCTCACGCCGCCCTCGGCGAGCCGTACGGGGACGCCCCAGTCCTGCTGGTGGACGTGGCAGGCCGGGTACTCGTTCTCGGGGTCGTCGTCGCACGAGGCCGCCATCGCCGACACGTGCAGCACGCCCTCGGCGACCTCCGGATTCAGGCTGAGCTCACGCGCGAGGTCGGTGCCGGTCCCCTCGCCCGCGAGCAGCAGCTCGGGCGGGGTCGAGGAGACGAGCAGCCGGGTCGAGGGACCGTACCGGGTGTCCAGCTTCTGCCCGGCGGGCGCCTGGAACACGACGTCCAACCGGAGCCTGCCCGGGGCGACTTCGGTCGCCGAACGCTGGGTGCGGTGCGCCACCGCCTCGACCCGTACGGCCTCCTCGGGCAACCGCAGCCGGGTCAGCCGGTGCCGCGCCGACTCGACGACGACGATGTCGTCCCCGGCGAGCACCGCGTCACTCGGCTCCCTCAAGTCCGTTGCCAGCGTGGTCACTTCACCGCCGGCCGGGTCGTAGCGGCGCAGCGCGTGGTTGTACGTGTCCGCGACGGCGACCGAGCCGTCCGGCAGCGCGGTGACGCCAAGCGGGTGCTGGAGCAGCGCCTGCCCCGCCGCCCCGTCCCGGTGCCCGAAGTCGAAGAGCCCGGTCCCGACGGCGGTGTGCACCACACCCTCCACGTCCACGTACCGCAGCGCGGAGGTCTCCGAGTCGGCGACCCAGAGCCGGTCCTCGGTGGCCGCGAGCCCGGACGGCTGCGCGAACCAGGCCTCGTCGCCGGGCCCGTCGACGAGCCCCTCGTTGGTGGTCCCGGCCGCGACCTCCACGGTCCTGGTCTCGGGGTCGTACGTCCACAGCTGGTGCACGCCCGCCATGGCGATCCACACCTTGCCCCGCCACCAGGCGACGTCCCACGGCGAGGACAGGTCGATTTCCAGGGCGGGCCCGGAGGTCGGCCGCCCCTGCCACCACTGCGTACCGGTCCCGGCGAGCAACTCGATGTCCCCGCTGACCGGGTCGAAGACGCGCAGAGCGTGATGCACGGTATCGGCGACGACGACCTTCCCGTCCGGGAGCAGCGCGAGCCCCTGGGGCTCCTTGAACTGCCCCTCCCCGCCGATCCGCCGCACGACGCCCTCCCCGTCCGGGGCGAGCTCGACCAGCTGGTGGCGGGTGGTGTCGGACACCAGGAAGTTCCCGCTGGGCAGCACGATCGCCTTGCCGGGGAAGCGCAGGTCGGTGGCGACCGGCTCCGGCGGCACGTAGGGCCCGTCCCCGCGCCGCAGCGTCCCCTTCGCCCCGTGCTCGGCCTCCAGCTCCTCGACGAGCCGCTCGATGGCATGGGCATGGCCCTCGCCGGCGTGCTGGGCGACGATGTACCCCTCGGGGTCGATCACCACGAGCGTGGGCCAGGCGCGCACCGCGTACTGCTTCCAGGTGGCGAGCTCGGGATCGTCGAGCACCGGGTGCTCCACCCCGTACCGCTCCACGGCATCGACGACGGCCTGGTGCTCGGCCTCGTGCACGAACTTGGGCGAGTGCACGCCGACGATCACGACGGTGTCCCGGTGCTTCTCCTCCAGCTCGCGCAGCTCGTCGAGCACGTGGAGGCAGTTGATGCAGCAGAAGGTCCAGAAGTCGAGGATCACGATGCGGCCGCGGAGGCCGGCCAGGCTCAGCTCCTTCCCTCCCGTATTGAGCCAGCCACCCTTGCCGATCAGCTCGGGGGCACGGACGCGGGCACGGCGGGGGGCGGGCGCGGGGGTGGGCGCCGGGGCGGCATCGTTCATGGTTCAAGCTTGCCATCCCGGTGTGAACACCCTGTGTCGCCGTTCGGCGGGGTCCCGGCGCGGGCATGGGTGTCCCCATGAAATACCTCGTGCGGGACAAGATCTTCGCCATCGGTGACGACTACTGGATCGACACCGAGGACGGCCGGCACGCCTTCCTCGCCGACGGCAAGGCGCTGCGGCTGCGCGACACCCTGGAGCTGAAGGACCCGTCCGGGCGGGTGCTGATCACGCTGCGGGAGAAGATGTTCAGCCTGCGCGACGCGATGACCATCGAGCGGGACGACCAGATCCTCGCGAAGGTCCGCCGCAAGCGGCTCTCGCTGCTGCGCAACCACTACCGGGTCAGCCTGGCCGAGGGCACCGAGCTCGACGTGACGGGCAAGATCCTGGACCGCGAGTTCACCGTCGAGTACGACGGGGAACTGCTGGCCCACGTGTCGCGCAAGTGGTTCCGGGTCCGCGAGACGTACGCGGTGAACGTCGTACGGGAGGACGCGGACGCGGCGCTGCTGCTCGCGGTGGTGATCTGCGTGATCCGCATGGACGAGAAGGAGCGGGGCCACGAGGACTGACCCCGCCAGCAGCGCGCTTAGGGCTTGGGCGTGTCCAAACCCAGCACCCTGTCCTTGAGGGCCGGAAACGCCTCCCGGGTTTCAAAGACCTTCGCCGGATCGAGGTCCACGGTCAGGATCTCCTCCCCGGGGCCGGCCTCCGCGAGGACCTCGCCCCAGGGGTCCACCACGATGCTGTGTCCCGCCTGGGGCACCCCCGCATGGGTCCCGGCCGTGCCGCAGGCCAGCACGTACGCCTGGTTCTCGACGGCTCGGGCCCGTGCGAGCAGCGTCCAGTGGGCGCGGCGGCGCTCGGGCCAGCCGGCCGGGATCACGAAGGCGTGGGCGCCCGCGTCGACGAGGCCCCGGAACAGTTCGGGGAAGCGGAGGTCGTAGCAGGTGGCCAGGCCGAGCGTGAGGTCCGGCAGCGGGACGGTGACCAGGTCCGAGCCCGCGCCCATCAGCACCGCCTCGCCCTTGTCGAAGCCGAAGCGGTGGATCTTCCGGTAGCTGTGCGCGAGTTCGCCGTCGGGCGAGAAGACGAGGGAGGTGTTGTAGAGCGCGCCGTCCTCGCCCCGCTCCGGAACGGACCCGGCGTGCAGCCAGATCCCGGCGTCCCGGGCCGCCTCGGACATCTCCCGGGCCGTGGTCCCGTCGAGCTTCTCGGCCTCGTCGGCGAAGAGTTCGTACGCGAACGCCCCGACCGTCCACAGCTCGGGGAGCACGACGAGGTCGCTGCTTCGTTGCTCCCGGACCAGCGAACCTACGCGTCGGCGGCGGGAATTGATGGATTCAGCCGGGTTTACATCGATCTGAATGAGCGAGGCGCGCACGGTACCACCGTCCTGGCTTTCGAGCCGTCAGCACTATGGGAAACAGCCTACGATCGTCATACGAAAGCACTGCCGGGGTACTGCCCGGCAGCGTACTGTGACCTTCCGGGGGAGACCCCCGGACCCCCCAAGCCACCAAGCCTCCCACGCAGTACCGCAGTCCAGCCCGCGTACAAAAGAACCGCCGAGGGGTCCCGTGACCGTCCATCCCAGCCTTCAGACCTACGCCGATGCCTGGACCCACTCCATCGACGCGATATCGGAGCTGGTGCAGCCGCTCGTCGAGGGCGAGTGGAACCGAGCCACGCCGTGCCCCAACTGGTCGGTACGGGACATCGTGTCGCACATCATCGGCATGGAGTGCGAGCAGTTGGGCGATCCGAGGCCGATCCACACCCTGCCGCGCGACATCTTCCACGTACAGACCGAGCTCGCTCGCTATATGGAGATGCAGGTCGATGTGCGCCGGCACCATACGGCGCCGGAGATGACCTCCGAGCTGGAGTACACGATCATCCGTCGGGCGCGTCAGCTGCGCAACGAGAACCGGGACCCCGACACCAAGGTGCGCGCCCCGCTCGGCGCCGAGCAGACCCTGGAACTCGCGCTGCGGATGCGGGCGTTCGATGTGTGGGTGCACGAGCAGGACCTGCGCTGGGCCCTCAACAAGCCGGGGAACCTGGACTCTCCGGGGGCGTACGTGGCCCGCGACATCCTGCTGCACACGCTGCCCCGGGTCGTCGCGAAGGACGCGGGCGCGCCGCCCAACTCCGCCGTCGTCTTCGACATCCACGGCCCGCTGGAGTTCCTGCGCACGGTACGGGTGGATGCGGACGGGCACGGCACCATCGACGGCGCGCCCTCGCTCGGCCCGCTGGTCACCCTGGCCATGGACTGGGAGACCTTCGTACGGCTCGCCTGCGGCCGGGTCCGACCGCACGCGGTCGTCGACCGGGTGAAGGCGGAGGGCGACCGGGCGCTGGCGGACGCGATCCTGCGGGAGTTCGCGGTCACCCCGTAGTCCAGTGGTCGCGCCGTGGCGCCAACGCGACGGTCGCGCAGTGGCACCAAGGGGTTCCGGCTACACCGGGACGTGCACGGCCTCCACCCTGCTCGCGACCAGGTGGTCCCGCTCGCGGCGCTGCGCCCGCACGCGCAGCCGCAGGATCTGGGCCAGGCCCAGCGCCTCCAGGAAGAACACCGACGAGAACGCGATCCGGTAGTTGTCGCCGGTCGCGTCAAGGAGCACGCCCACCGCGAGCAGCGTCGTCATGGAGGCGATGAAGCCGCCCATGTTGGTGATGCCGGACGCGGTGCCCTGGCGCTCCGGCGGATTGGCGGGGCGCGAGAAGTCGAAGCCGATCATCGAGGCGGGCCCGCACGCACCGAGCACGACGCACAGTGTGACGAGCAGCCACATCGGCGCATGCGCCCCCGGATAGGCAAGGGTGGCGGCCCACATGAGCGCGGTCGCTCCTACGGTGCCGAGCGCCAGCGGCAGCCGGGCCGCGTGGTGGCGGGCGATGAGCTGGCCATACACCAGGCCCACGACCATGTTGGACAGCACCACAAGGGTCAGCAGTCCGCCCGCCGTGCCCCGGTCGAGGCCCTGCGCCTCGACGAGGAAGGGCATCCCCCACAGGAGCAGGAACACCATCGCGGGGAACTGCGTCGTGAAGTGCACCCACATCCCGAGCCGGGTGCCGGGCTCGCGCCACGACTCGACGATCTGGCGGCGTACGAAGGCGGCCCCTGCGCGGTGCGCGGGCGGCGGCTCGTGGCCCTCGGGGTGGTCGTGCAGGAAGAGCAGCACCAGGACGAGGACGGCGACTCCGGCGAGCGAGCTGCCCGCGAAGGTCCCCGTCCAGCCGATGCCGTGCAGCGCGCGGGCTATCACAAGGGTGGACACCAGGTTGCCGGCCATCCCGAACAGCGCGGCGACCTGCCCGATCATGGGCCCGTGCTTGGCGGGGAACCAGCGCGAGCCGAGCCGCAGCACACTGATGAAGGTCATCGCGTCACCGCAGCCGAGCAGCGCCCGGGAGCCGAGCGCGGTGGCGTACGAGGGCGACAGGGCGAAGCCGAGCTGGCCGACGGTGAACAGGACGGTCCCGAGCACCAGGACCTTCTTGGTGCCGAGCCGGTCGACCATGAGGCCGACGGGTATCTGCATCCCCGCGTACACGAGCAGCTGGAGTATGGAGAAGGTGGACAGCGCCGAGGCGTTGACATGGAAGCGGTCGGCGGCGTCCAGGCCCGCGACGCCGAGCGAGGTGCGGAAGATGACCGCGACGAAGTAGACGCCGACGCCGATGCCCCACACGAACACGGCCCGGCGCCCGCCCAGCGGCTGTGGCGCGGGTGGTGCGGCTGAATTCATCGGTCGTCCCCCCTGACCAGGACCTTGACCCAGCTGAGGTGCTGGCGCACGCAGTGCGCGGCCCGCTCGCCGTCGCCGTCCCTGATCGCGGCCAGCATTTCCTCGTGCTCGGCGATGTTCTTGGCGATGCGGTCGGGCTGGGCGTGCATGACGGCGACGCCCATCCGCAGCTGACGGTCCCGCATCTGGTCGTAGAGCCGGGCCAGGATCTCGTTGCCGGCGTTGCGCACGATCTCGGCGTGGAAGCAGCGGTCGCTGACGGCGACGGCGGCCAGGTCCCCGGCGGCGGCGTGCGCCTTCTGCTCGGCCAGGAGTTCCTGGAGGCGTACGACGAGTCGCTCGGGGGCGGGTACGGCCCGGCGCACCGCGAACTCCTCGACGAGCAGCCGGGTTTCGACCACGTCGGCGGTCTCCTGCGCGGAGACGGCGAGCACCAGGGCGCCCTTCTTCGGATAGAGCTTGATCAGCCCTTCGACTTCGAGCTTGAGCAGCGCTTCGCGCACGGGCGTCCGCGAAACCCCGACCGCCTCGGCCAGTTCACCCTCGGTGAGCAGCGTGCCGCCCTCGTAGCGGCGGTCGAGTACGGCCTGCTTGACGTGCAGGTAGACGCGGTCTGCGGCGGGGGGCTGCTTGGTGGCGGGGGCCGGGGCGGGAGACATGCGCACAGGATAGATACAACAGGGGTGCATCAGAAAGCGCCGTCCGGATCGCGGGACGGCGCACGGGAGGCACGGGCGGGCTCACGCGGGCGGGCTCACGCGGGTGGCTCACACGGGTGGCTCACACGGGTGGCTCACGCAGGCAGGCGAGCGGGCTCACACGGGTGGGTGATTTGCCACTATTTGGACGCCTACTTGGTGCCGGTCACCTTGCAGCCCTTGGGCAGCTTGGGGAAGTCCTGGACGTCGTACGGGGCGCCGCCCTCGACCTTGGTTCTGAGCTGCGGGGCGGTGCCGTACGGCTTGAGGATCTCGGCGCGGATGCCGGCCGAGGCGGGCAGCTTGGGGTGCGTGCGGTCGAGCTTGCCGAGGCTCGGGATCGGGTGGCCGGGGCCGTCCTTGAAACTGACCGTCGGGCCGCTCGTGCTCAGGGTCATCAGCGCGGAGGTGCCGGCTCCGATGTCGGCCTCCAGGGAGGCGGTGCAGGCCTTGGACGCGGGGGCCCGGTCCTCCGGGGTGGCGGCCGTCGAGGCGAGCAGCGCTCCGGTGAGGGCCGCCGCGGCGATCACGGCGCCGAGCGCGGCGCGGGCGTACGTCGGCATGAACGACTCCCCTCAGCCCCGTCTGCGCATGTCACAAGGTGGCGTCCGGGCCACGGCAGGCCGCCCGGGTCGCGGTACGGACGGCCGAAGCCGCCCTCCCCCTCACCTTCCGCCCTGCCCGCGGCCGTGTCCACCCGGACATGCCTCGGCCCCCGGCGCACGGATGCGCGCCGGGGGCCGGGCGGGGCGCATTGGGCCTGTCCGGCCCTAGCCCCAGGTGATGAGCCGCTTCGGCTGTTCCAGGACCGCCGCGACATCGGCGAGGACCTTCGAGCCGAGCTCGCCGTCGACCAGGCGGTGGTCGAAGGAGAGCGCGAGCGTGGTGACCTGGCGCGGCTTGACCTTGCCCTTGTGGACCCACGGCTGGAGCTTGATCGCACCGACCGCGAGGATCGCGGACTCGCCCGGGTTCAGGATCGGGGTGCCGGTGTCCACGCCGAACACGCCGACGTTGGTGATGGTCACCGTGCCGCCCGACATCGCCGCGGGCGACGTCTTGCCCTCGCGCGCCGTCGACACCAACTCGCCCAGCGACTCGGCCAGTTGCGGCAGGGTCTTGGCGTGGGCGTCCTTGATGTTCGGGACGATCAGACCGCGCGGAGTCGCCGCCGCGATGCCCAGGTTCACATAGTGCTTGAGGACGATCTCCTGGTTAGCCTCGTCCCACGAGGCGTTGACGTCCGGGTTGCGCTTGATCGCGACCAGAAGCGCCTTGGCGATCAGGAGCAGCGGGTTGACCCGCAGGCCCGCCATGTCCTTGTCGGACTTCAGCTGCTCGACCAGCTTCATCGTCCGCGTCACGTCGACCGTCACGAACTCCGTGACGTGCGGCGCCGTGAACGCCGATCCGATCATGGCCTGCGCGGTGGCCTTGCGTACGCCCTTGACCGGGATCCGCGTCTCGCGGGCCTCGGAGGCCTGAACGGCCGCCGCCGGAGCGGGAGTTGTTTCACGTGAAACGGGCGCGGTTTCGGCGACGGGCGCGGCCGCCGCGTGCACGTCCTGCCGGGTGACGATGCCGTCGGGGCCGGTCGGCACCACGGTGGCGAGGTCGATGCCGAGGTCCTTGGCGAGCTTGCGGACCGGCGGCTTGGCGAGCGGGCGGACCTGGGCCGGAGCCTGGCCGTTCAGCTCGGTCTGCACGGCGCGCAGAGCCTCGGCCGGGGCCTGCTCGGGAACCGAAATCCCCTTGCGCGGGCGGCGCTTGGTCGAGGCCTCGGAAACCCCGTAGCCGACCAGGACGGGCTGACGGCCCTTGGGCGCGTCGTCCTCGGCGGGCTCGGCAGGGACGGCGGGCACGGTGGCCGGCGCGGCCTCGGCGACCGGGGCGTCCCCGCTGCCGGGGGCCACGTCGACGGTGATGATGGCCGTGCCGACGTCCACCGTCACGCCCTCTTCGAAGTGCAGTTTCTGCACCACGCCGTCGTAGGGGATGGGGAGTTCGACGGCCGCCTTCGCAGTCTCGACCTCACACACCACCTGGCCGTCGGTGACGGTGTCACCGGGCTGGACGTACCACTTGAGGATCTCCGCCTCGGTGAGCCCCTCGCCGACGTCCGGCATCTTGAACTCGCGGTAGCGGGCAGCGTTCTCAGTCATTGTCGTCACCTCAGTACGCCAGCGAGCGGTCGACGGCGTCGAGCACCCGGTCGAGACCCGGCAGGTACTCCTCCTCCAGGCGCGCCGGCGGGTACGGGGCGTGGTAGCCGCCGACCCGGAGCACCGGGGCCTCCAGGTGGTAGAAGCACCGCTCGGTGATCCGCGCGGCGATCTCCGCTCCGGCGCCGTAGAAGACCGGCGCCTCGTGCACGACGACCAGTCGGCCGGTGCGCTCGACCGAGGCCTGGACGGCGTCGAAGTCGATCGGCGACATCGAGCGCAGGTCCACGACCTCGATCGACTTGCCCTCTTCCTGAGCGGCCGCCGCGGCTTCGAGGCAGACCTTCACCATCGGGCCGTACGCCACCAGCGTGAGATCCGAACCATCGCGTACGGTGCGGGCCTTGTGCAGCGGACCCGGGATGGCGTCCGTGTCGACCTCGCCCTTGTCCCAGTAACGGCGCTTCGGCTCGAAGAAGATCACCGGGTCGTCGGACTGGATGGCCTGCTGCATCATCCAGTACGCGTCCGAGGCATTCGAGGGGCTGACCACCTTCAGGCCCGCCACGTGCGCGAACAGCGCCTCGGGCGACTCGCTGTGGTGCTCGACCGCGCCGATGCCGCCGCCGTACGGGATACGCACGACGACCGGCAGCTTGATCTTGCCGAGCGCACGGGCGTGCATCTTGGCGAGCTGGGTGACGATCTGGTCGTACGCCGGGAAGACGAAGCCGTCGAACTGGATCTCCACGACCGGCCGGTAGCCGCGCAGGGCCAGGCCGATGGCGGTGCCGACGATGCCGGACTCAGCGAGCGGGGTGTCGATCACCCGGTCCTCGCCGAAGTCCTTGAACAGGCCGTCGGTGACCCGGAAGACACCGCCGAGCTTGCCGACGTCCTCGCCCATGATCAGGACCTTGGGGTCGGTCTCCATCGCCTTGCGCAGCGACTCGTTGATCGCCTTGGCGATCGGCAACTTCTGTACGGTCATGGCTAGTTGCCCTCCCCGTCCGTGAACGAGGCCTGGTAGGCCACGAACTGGGCCCGTTCCTCGTCGACCAGCGCGTGGCCGTCGGCGTAGATGTTCTCGAAGATCGCCATGGGCTCGGGGTCGGGCATGGCGCGGACCGCCTCGCGCACCCGCTTGCCCAGCGTCTCCGACTCGCTCTCCAGCTCCTCGAAGAACGCGGCGTCCGCGTGACCCGCGCTCTCCAGGTAGGCGCGAAGGCGCAGGATCGGGTCCTTGGCCTCCCATGCCTCGCGCTCCTCGTCGGCCCGGTACTTCGTCGGGTCGTCGGAGGTGGTGTGGGCGCCCATCCGGTAGGTGAACGCCTCGACCAGGGTGGGCCCTTCGCCCCGGCGGGCCCGCTCCAGGGCGGACTTCGTCACGGCCAGGCAGGCCAGCACGTCGTTGCCGTCGACCCGCACTCCGGGGAAGCCGAAGCCCTGCGCGCGCTGGTAGAGCGGCACGCGCATCTGCTTCTCGGTGGGCTCGGAGATCGCCCACTGGTTGTTCTGGCAGAAGAACACGACCGGGGCGTTGTAGACGGCGGAGAAGGTGAAGGCCTCCGCGACGTCGCCCTGGCTGGAGGCACCGTCGCCGAAGTAGGCGACCACGGCGCTGTCCGCGCCGTCCTTGGCGATGCCCATCGCGTAACCGGTCGCGTGCAGCGTCTGCGAGCCGATGACGATCGTGTACAGGTGGAAATTGTTGCTGTTGGGGTCCCAGCCGCCGTGGTTGACGCCACGGAACATGCCGAGCAGGTTCGTCGGGTCGACGCCGCGGCACCAGGCGACGCCGTGCTCGCGGTAGGTCGGGAAGACGTAGTCGTCGTCCCGCAGCGCACGCCCGGAGCCGATCTGGGCGGCCTCCTGGCCGAGCAGCGAGGCCCACAGGCCCAACTCGCCCTGGCGCTGCAGGGCGGTGGCCTCGGCATCGAAACGCCGGGTCAGCACCATGTCGCGGTAGAGACCGCGCAGTTCTTCGGGGCTCAGGTCGATGTCGTAATCAGGGTGCTCGACCCGCTCGCCCTCGGGCGTCAGCAGCTGTACGAGCTCGGGCTCGGCGGCCTTCTTCGCGCCGGCGCCGGCGGTGCGCTTGCTACTGCGTCGCGGTTTGCGCGCGGCAGTGCTCTCCACGGTCACGTGCGTGCTCCTCCGTCTGTCCGGCTCCCGGGTTCGCCGGTGAGCCTGGGGGTCCCCCCGGCTCGTCCAGAGCTTGGGGGAGGCTCGCCTGTCCGTCTCAAGTGCACGGGGGTGTGCGCGCTCGGCCGGGGATCAGGCGTGACAGGTGCCCCGGCGAGCGCCCTGCCAAAGGCACGTTACCCAGTGCTGCGCATTACTGCGAAACCCCACTTGACCTGCGATTTTGCTTGGATTTCCAAGTAAATCGAGAAAGTAGGGAACAGCCGCTGGTCACAGCCTTGCAGGCCGCCGGAACAACGGCACGTTATCCCGGTCGCGCAGGTTCGGGAAGGGGTCTCTTATGGCACTCTCCGGCGGGCTTCGGACGAATGTGTGAGACTGATTCCGTGCGCGAACCAGGCAAAATCACCGTATTCCTGCTCGATGACCACGAGGTGGTTCGTCGCGGCGTCCACGAAATGCTTTCCGTCGAGGACGACATCGAAGTGGTCGGCGAAGCCGGTACCGCCGCTGACGCCCTGGTCAGGATCCCCGCCACCCGCCCGGACGTCGCCGTGCTCGACGTCCGGCTCCCGGACGGCAGCGGAGTCGAGGTCTGCCGCGAGATCCGTTCGCAGAACGAGGACATCAAATGCCTGATGCTCACCTCGTTCGCGGACGACGAGGCCCTCTTCGACGCGATCATGGCCGGCGCCTCCGGGTACGTCCTCAAGGCGATCCGCGGAAGCGAACTCCTGACCGCCGTACGTGACGTGGCGGCCGGCAAGTCGCTGCTCGACCCGGTGGCCACCGCCCGCGTCCTGGAGCGGCTGCGCGACGGCGGCAAGAGCAAGGGCGACGACCGCCTGGCCAACCTCACCGAGCAGGAACGCAAGATCCTCGACCTGATCGGCGAGGGCCTCACCAACCGCGTCATCGGCGAGCGCCTGCACCTCGCGGAGAAGACCATCAAGAACTACGTCTCGTCGCTCCTGTCCAAGCTCGGCATGGAGCGCCGCTCCCAGGCTGCCGCGTACGTGGCCCGGATCCAGGCGGAGAAGAACCACTGACCGCCCGCCGCTGAGTTCCTTCCGTCGCATGCGCCTCGGTCAGCCACGCTCTTTCCGGCGCCGCCCCGCGCCATTCGGGACCTACGGCCCGGATGCGCGGGGCCCCGGGCTCTTTCACCGGCCGCCGCGGACCGCGAAAGTGGGGGCATGCCCTTCGAGGAAGCCCGCGCCATCGAGCTGCTCGGCCGCGTTCCGTACGGCCGCGTCGCGACCAGCATGCGAGCCCTGCCGTTCGTCGCCCCGGCGCGCCACATCGTGGTCGACGGCTGCGTCCTGCTGCGCCTGCACGCGGGCCTCGGCTACCACCACGCCTGCCTGGGCAGCGTGGTCGCCTACGGCGCGGACAACCTCGGCTCGGGGGAGGTCGACGTGTGGTCGGTGCAGTTCACCGGGACCGCCGAGCCCTTCGAGCCGACCGCCGAGGAGCTGGCACTGTTCGGCGACCAACCCCGCGAGGTCGACGGGGAGCCCTTCGACGCCGTGTACATGCGCATCGAACCCCAGTTCGTGACCGTCCATTCGCTGGACTACTCCAAAGAGCGACAACTCAAGCACGTGGCGTGATCTAACATCTGAAGAGTGCCGCGCTCATCTGCAACTCCCCCCGTGGGCGACCTCCTGCGCCGCTACGAATCCCCCGGTGAGCCGCTCTCCTGCGAACGGGTCGCCCAGGGCCTGCTGAACCGCGGCTACCGGCTCGCCACCACCCGCGGCGACTACTTCCTCAAGCACCACCTGGACGGCGACCACGAGGCCATCGCCCGCCAGCACCGCGCCACCGAACGCCTCCAGGCCCTCGGCGTGCCCGTCGCCCCGCCCGTACCGGACGCCGACGGCGACACCGTCGCGGTGATCGGCGGCCACTGCTACGCCCTGCACCCCTGGGTGCACGGCCGCCACCGTGACGGCGCCCAGCTCTGCGCCGTGGAATCCCGCCGGCTCGGGGCGCTGCTCGGGCTCGTCCACACGTGCCTCGCCCAGGTCATGGAGCCCGACGTGCCGCAGGCCGAGCACCTCAGCGCCGACCCCGCGGACACCCTCGCGCTCATCGACGACCTGGTGGCCCGGGCCCGCAGGCACCGGCCCCGCGACGCCTTCGACGAACTCGCCGAACACCGGCTCCTGGAGCGGCGGGTGCTGCTCGCCCGGCACGCCCACCGCCGCCCTGCGGCCCCCGCCACCGGCGCCTGGGTGCACGGCGACTTCCACCCGCTGAACCTGCTGTACCGGGGCGAGGGCCGCTCGGCCGAACCCGCCGCGATCGTCGACTGGGACCGCCTCGGCGTCCAGCCCCGCGCCGAGGAGGCGGTACGGGCCGCAGCGATCTTCTTCGTACGCCCCTCGGGCGAGCTGGAGCTGGCGAAGGTACGGGCCTACGCGCGCGCCTACCGGCGGGCCGCCGGGGCGGATGCCGAGGAGCTGGCGGCCGCGGTGCACCGGGTGTGGTGGGAGCGGCTCAACGACTTCTGGATCCTGCGCTGGCGCTACCAGCTGCACGACCGAAGGGCCGACCCGCAGTTTCCTGCGGCGTCGGCCCTGGCGGTCTGGTGGACCCGCGAGTACGAGGCGGTGTGCGAGGCGTTCGCCGGCTGAGGGCCCCCGGGTCAGTGCCCGGGGCTGGGCGAGGACCCGCCGGGACCGGCGGAGGTGCCGGTGTTGGTGCCCTGGGTGGTACCGGTGTTGGTGCCCGTCGAGGTGCCCGTGTTCCCGGCCGAGGTCCCCGTGTTGCCGGAGCTGCTGCCGTCGGTGGTGCCCGTGTTCCCGGACGACGTCCCCGTGTTGCCGCTGGAGGTGCCGGTGTTCCCGGAGCTGGTGCCCTCACTGGTGCCCTGATCCGTACCGGACGTCGTGCCCTCACTGGTGCCCGGGGGGCGCGAGGACTGCGACTTGCTCGGCGACGGCGAGGCGGAGCGCGAGCGATGCCGGGAGGGCGACTCACCGTTGCCGTTCGAGCTGCCGTAGGACTGGCCCTGGCTGGTGTCCGGGGTGTCCGGCGTCGACGGGGTGTCCGACTGGGAGACCGACGGTGAGGTCTTCGGGGAAGTGGAGGAGGTGCCCCCGCCGCCCCCGGAGCTTCCGCCCGAGCCCTGCGTGGCCTTCAGCGCGAAGGCGACACCCGCCGCGATCGCGACGATCGCGAGCACCACGAACAGCACCATCTTGCCGCCGCGGCCGCCGCCGCCCTGCCTGCGGCCACCGCGGTCGTAGCCGTCGTAACCGCCGTCGTCCGGGTTCATCGGCGGCAGGATCGGCCCGCCGAACTGAGAGGTCTCCCCGTGCACGGGGTGGCCCATGGCCGCCGTCGCGCCGGGGCTGCCCATCGCCGGGGTGTGGGCGCCCTCGTGCATCAGCTCGACGGGGCCGGTGTTCCAGGTGCCGGTGTGGCCGCCCTGCGCCTGGAGCATCTGCAGGCCGTACTGGACCAGGCCGCGCATCTCCTCGGCGGACTGGAAACGGTCGTCCGGGTCCTTGGCGAGAGAACGCATGACGAGGCCGTCGAGTTCCGGCGGCGCGACATGGGCCACCTGCGACGGCGGCACCGGCATGTCCTGGACGTGCTGGTAGACCACGCTCAGCGGCGTCTCGCCGATGAACGGGGGCCGCAGCGCGAGGAGTTCGTACAGCAGGCAGCCGGTCGCGTACAGGTCCGAGCGGTGGTCGACGGCCTTGCCGAGCGCCTGCTCGGGCGACAGGTACTGCGGGGTGCCCATGACCATGCCGGTCTGGGTCATCGTCGACTGTGCGCCGTGCAGCGCCCGCGCGATGCCGAAGTCCATCACCTTGACCGCACCCGTGTCCGTGATGATCACGTTGGCGGGCTTGATGTCACGGTGCACGATGCCGTGCTGGTGCGAGTACGCGAGCGCTTCGAGGACGCCGGAGACGATGATCAGCGCCTGCTCCGGCGGCGGGGCGTCCGCGTCCACCAGGAGGTCGCGGATGGTGCGGCCCTCGACGAGCTCCATCACGATGTACGGGACGGTCTGGCCGCCCACGAAGTCCTCACCGGAGTCGTACACCGCCACCACCGCATGGTGGTTGAGTCCTGCCACCGACTGTGCTTCACGCGTGAAGCGCGCCTTGGACACCGGGTCCTCGGCGAGATCGGCGCGGAGCAGCTTCACGGCGACGGTACGGCCCAGGCGCACGTCCTCGGCGGCGAACACCTCGGCCATGCCGCCGCGGCCGAGCCGGTGGGTGAGGCGGTAGCGGCCGTCGCCGACGAGTCCGCCGACCCACGACTCGTGGTCCTGCGCATCGGCCATCCCGGCGCCGTTTCCGTCGGGTTCGGGTGCCATCAGTCCTCGCCGTCGTATCTGGCCGCGTCCGCGGTCTTCCTTACGGTCTTCCGTCGTGCTCATCCGCTGGTTGTGCAGTAGTGCACGCTACAGCGTCAACGCGGGGCCCCGGTCCGGGATGGACCGGCCATCCAAACGGTTCCGCGTGTACCCATGCAAATCCCGTACGTTTTCGATGCCGGTCCTGTAACGCTTGCGAGACTCTTCCAGCGCGTACGGTCACGGAACGGGCACCCGGCTTGACGTGGGTTCCCCCTCGGGCAGACTTGGCCTGAAAAATCGAGGATCAGCACTGGCCACCGCGCCAAGGGGGATGCACAGTCATGAGCCAGGACGGCGCACACGGCCGCTATGCGGGCGGATCCATCGCGGGCGGGCGCTACCAGCTGCGCGACCTCCTCGGCGAGGGCGGCATGGCATCGGTGTACCTCGCGTACGACTCCGCGCTGGACCGCCAGGTGGCCATCAAGACGCTGCACACCGAACTCGGCCGGGAACAGTCCTTCCGCGAGCGGTTCCGCCGCGAGGCCCAGGCTGTCGCCAAGCTGCAGCACACCAACATCGTCTCCGTCTTCGACACCGGCGAGGACACGGTGATGTTCAGCGGCTCCGCCGCGGGCGGCGACGGCGTGATGCCGTACATCGTCATGGAGTACGTGGAGGGCGAGCCGCTCGGCTCGACGCTGCACCGCGACATCCAGCAGTACGGCGCGATGCCCGCCGACAAGGCCCTCAAGGTGACCGCCGACGTGCTGGCCGCCCTTGAGGTCAGCCACGAGATGGGCCTGGTCCACCGGGACATCAAGCCGGGCAACGTCATGATGACCAAGCGTGGCATCGTCAAGGTCATGGACTTCGGCATCGCCCGCGCCATGCAGTCCGGCGTCACCTCCATGACCCAGACCGGCATGGTCGTCGGCACCCCGCAGTACCTCTCGCCCGAGCAGGCCCTCGGCCGCGGCGTGGACGCCCGCTCCGACCTGTACTCGGTCGGCATCATGCTCTTCCAGCTGCTGACCGGGCGCATCCCCTTCGACGCGGACTCGCCGCTGGCCATCGCGTACGCACACGTGCAGGAGGAACCGGTCGCGCCCTCCTCGGTCAACCGGTCGATCACGCCGGCCGTGGACGCGCTGGTCGCCCGCGCCCTGAAGAAGAACCCGAACGAGCGCTTCCCGAGCGCCCAGGCCATGCACGACGAGATCCTGCGGATCGCCAACGCCGGACAGATGGGCGCGGCCCCGGTCATCACCGGTGGCGCCCCGCCCGTCAGCGGTGCGGGCGTCGGCTCCACGGTCTTCCCGCCGCTCGACTCCCAGGCCGCGCCCGGCCCGCAGGGCAGCGTGCAGACGCCGTACCAGCCGGGCCCCTACGGCCCTCCCACTCCGGCGCCGACCCCGCAGCCGTCGTACGGATATCCGCAGCAGGCGCAGCAGCCCGCCCCGATGGCGACCCAGACACCGCCGCCGTACACCATCTCCCCGCAGGCCTCTCCGGCCGCCTCCGGCGGTTCGAAGCGGAACACCCCGGTGATCGTGGGGGCGATCGCGGTGGCTCTGCTCGCGATCGGCGGCCTGGTCACGGCAGTCATGATGAACAAGGACGACTCGGGCGGCACCGGCGGCGACGCCAAGGCCAGCTCGTCGTCGGCCGCGGGCCACAAGGGCCCGGAGCGCGGACGCACGATGGACACCGAGAAGTGCACCTCGCCGCAGACCTCCACGGTGGACCCGGGCAAGGTCCAGGCGCCCGACTTCACGTACAAGGACATCCTGGCGGTGAAGTCCTGCATCCAGGCCGCGGGCTGGAAGGTCAACACCGAGACCGTCGACAACGGCCAGTGGGGCCAGGACGTCGTGATCACCCAGTTCCCCGCCGCCGGCGTGGACGTGGACAAGAAGAACGCGCAGTTCACGCTGCAGATCTCATCGGGCAACGCGCCCGCGCAGTAACCGCCCACCGCTCGTTCGGACAAGGCCCGGCACCCCTGGTGCCGGGCCTTCGCGCATGCGCAGGGCAGGTCGGACGGCGCTGCCCGGCCCATTCGGCGCACGCCCGGCACTTCCCGGGATGCCGCACAACTCGCCCCGTGTGACGCTGATTCGGTCACCCCAGGCGATCCTGCACGTCCGTACGGGAAGGGGCCCCATGGCTCCAGGGATCCGGTCGCTCGCCGCGGCCGCCTCGCTGTCGGGGGCGCTGCTCCTGACGCCCCTGTCGTACGCGGTCGCCGTCGGCACCCCGTCACCGGGCCCGTCCCCGAGCACGGTTCCCTCCGGTAGGGCGCAGGCCTCGCCCCGTACCGAACCCTCGCGGTCCGCCTCCGAGGACCAGCGCCTGGCGGGCAGCCGGGCGGGCGAGGGCCGGACCCGGCCTGGCCGGGTGGAGCCGCAGCACAACCTCCTGCCGGACGCCCCCGAGGCGGTGGATCCCGACGAGGTGGCACCGGCCCAGGACGAAGCGGACCCGCAGCCCCCCGCGCAGGTTCCGCCCCCAGAGCTCCCCCAGCCCGCGAAGCCTCCGCAGCCCCCGCCGCCTGTGCCCACCCCCACGACCGAAGGGGTGCTTCCCGCGTCCCGGCACCATCAAGGGCCGCAGGCCGTATCCACCGGCGCCGAACTGCGCGTGCACGTCCTCTCGCTGGGGGCGGGCCTGACGCTGACCGGCTTGGGGCTCGGATTCCTGGCGCTGCGGCTCCGGCGACCGTGAAAGGGCCCCGAGGAGTTGCCCGTGTTTCACGTGAAACCTCGCTCGTCCGGTCACGTGAAACCTCGTTCATCCGGCGGGAATCGTCACCCGGCGAGCGGTGGATCACCCCTTCCCGGGGGCACAACGTGATGTGAGGCACGTGTGCGAGAGAATGGGCGGCATGGAGATGCCGAGGAACGATAAGTCGCCGGACAGCCCCCACATCCTGGTCGTAGGCCAGGACGGCATGGCCATCGGCGGTGGAGACGACGAGTCCCGCGAGGTCCCGGTGACGGAGATGGTTGAACAGCCGGCCAAGGTCATGCGTATCGGCAGCATGATCAAGCAGCTCCTTGAGGAAGTCCGCGCGGCTCCTCTCGACGAGGCGAGCCGCGTGCGCCTGAAGGACATCCACGCCTCGTCCGTGAAGGAACTGGAAGACGGCCTGGCGCCGGAGCTGGTCGAGGAACTGGAGCGGCTCTCCCTGCCGTTCACCGACGAGGCGATCCCCTCCGAAGCCGAACTCCGCATCGCACAGGCCCAGTTGGTCGGCTGGCTCGAAGGTCTCTTCCACGGGATCCAGACGGCTCTGTTCGCCCAGCAGATGGCGGCCCGCGCCCAGCTGGAGCAGATGCGCCGCGCGCTGCCGCCCGGTTCGTCGCACGACGACGATGACGAGGGCAGCCCGCACGCGGGCGCCCGCTCGGGCCCGTACCTGTAACCCGGACCGTCGTATCGGGCCGTGAGCAGTGAGAGGGGGCGCCTTCCCGGCGCCCCCTCCGCACGTTCACCCAGCCGTCAGGCCGTCAGCAGCACCTTGCCCACATGGGTGGAGGCTTCGAGCACCCGATGGCCCTCGGCCGCGTCCGACAGCGGCAGCCTGCGGTCCACCACGGGCCGCACCCGGCCCCCGGCGATCAGCGGCCACACATGCTCGCGCACGGCCGCCACGATCGCCGCCTTCTCCGACGCGGGCCGGCCCCGCAGCGAGGTCGCGGTGACCGCGGCCCGCTTGGTGAGCAGCGCGCCCAGGTTCAGCTCGCCCTTGGCGCCGCCCTGGAGGCCGATCACCGCGAGCCGCCCGTTGACGGCGAGCGCCCGCACGTTCCGCTCCAGGTACTTGGCGCCCATGATGTCGAGGATGACGTCGGCTCCGACGCCGTCCGTGGCCTTCAACACCTCGTCCACAAAGTCCTGTTCGCGGTAGTCGATGAGGATGTCCGCGCCCAGTTCGGCGCAGCGCGCCAGCTTGTCGGGACCGCCCGCCGTGACCGCCACCTTGGCGCCGATCGCCTTGCCGAGCTGGATCGCCATCGTGCCGATGCCGCTGGCCCCTCCGTGCACCAGGAGCGTCTCGCCGGGCCGCAGGTGGGACACCATGAACACGTTGGACCACACGGTGCAGACGACCTCGGGCAGAGCGGCCGCCTCGGCCAGGTCCACGCCGTCGGGCACGGGCAGCAGCTGCCCGATCGGCACGGCCACCTTCTCGGCGTAACCGCCGCCGCCGAGCAGCGCGCACACCTCGTCGCCGACGCTCCACCCGGACACCCCCGGCCCGAGCGCGGCGATCCGCCCGGAGCACTCCAGGCCGGGGTACGGGGAGGCCCCGGGCGGCGGGTTGTAGAAGCCCTGGCGCTGGAGCACATCGGCACGGTTGACGGCGGCGGCGGCCACCTCGACGAGGACCTCGCCCTCGCTCGGCACGGGATCGGGGACCTCGGCCCAGACCAGCGCCTCGGGACCGCCCGGCTCAGGAATCGTGATCGCATACATGCGGCCGACGCTACTCCGGCTGACCCCCGGCCGGCGCGCCACCGGCTCGGACGATCGTGATGAGCCGGTCGGTGAGCTGAAGCGGGTTCGCCTTCGCGTCGTCGTACGCAAGCAGCCGATGGCCGCGCAGCACGCTCACCACCAGGTCATCGGTCTCCCGCACCCCGCGACCGACCTCGCTCTTCTTCACGGGCCGCTCCACCATGTCGAGCCCACTGCCCTGGTGGATCAGGTCCTCCATCACGGTGCCCGCGCTCGGGCTGAGCACGGAGAGGCCGAGCAGCCGGCCGGCCGCGCTGGCGCTGGTGATGACGGCGTCCGCGCCGGACTGGCGCAGCAGCGGCGCGTTCTCCTCCTCCCGCACCGCGGCGACGATCTTCGCTCCCCGGTTGAGCTGGCGGGCCGTCAGCGTGACCAGGACCGCGGTGTCGTCGCGCTGGGTGGCGATGACGACTTGGCGGGCCTTTTGCAGTTCGGCCCGCAGCAGCACGTCGCTGCGAGTGGCGTCCCCGATGACGCCGACGAAACCCTCCGCGTTGGCGGCCTCGATCACCTTCGCGCTCGGATCGACGACCACGACCTGGTCCTTCTTCAGACCCGTCGCACACAGGGTCTGGATCGCCGAACGGCCCTTCGTCCCGAAGCCGACGACGACGGTGTGCTCTCGCAATTGAGCCTTCCAGCGGTTGAGCCGCCACTCTTCACGGGTCCGTTCGGTGAGGACTTCGAGAGTGGTTCCGACGAGAATGATCAGAAACAGCACGCGCAGCGGCGTGACCAGCAGGATGTTGGTGAGTCGGGCGCTGTCGCTGTAGGGGACGATGTCGCCGTAGCCCGTCGTGGAGAGCGTGACAGTGGCGTAGTAGACGGAGTCGAGAAAGTCGACCTTGCCGTTGGCGTTGTCGTGATAGCCCTCGCGGTCTATCCAGACGATGAGGGTCGTCAGTATCAACACGGCGAGCGCCATGAGGAGCCGCTTGGCGACCTGGCGCAGCGGCCGATCGACGACCCGGCGGGGCAGCTGAACCCGCCGGGTGATCAGATTCTCGCCCGCCTGGCGTGCCATCGCGTCATGGCCGGGCAGTTTCACGTGAAACACCCTTCATTCAGGCGGGAGTTGAAACTGCGGGCGTGCTGTTTCACGTGAAACGCCCTTCGAGCGAACGGGAGTTGATGTCGAGGGCGGCCTTGGAGAGGGCACCCGAAGCGCGGGCGCCCGTGACGTGTTTCACGTGAAACACCCTTCGCCCGAGCCGGCTTGAGCCCACGGCAGATCGAGGATCTCCACCTCCTGGCCCGCCCGCGCCCCGCCGGGCGGCACCACCGCGAGCCCGTCGGCGGCCGCGATCCCGCGCAGCATCGCCGGTCCGTTGTAGTGCAGCGGCACGACCCGTTCCGCACGGTGCACCACCGGCACGAGCCGGGTGTCGTGCGGATGCCCCTGCACGTCGTTGCGCAGCGGCACGGTGTACGTCACCGCCCTTGCCCGGTGCGCTAGTTCACGCAGCAGCGGCTCGGCCAGGGTGAGGAGCCCGGAGACCGCGGCGAGCGGGTTGCCGGGCAGCCCCACCAGGTGCTTTCCCACCCCGATCTGCGCCAGCAGCATGGGATGGCCGGGCCGCACGGCGACCCCGTCGATCAGGAGCTCGGCACCGGCCTTGTGCAGCACGGGGTGGACGTGGTCGACGGGTCCGCCGGCCGTGCCGCCCGTTGTGACCACGAGGTCGGCCGAGGAACCGGTGACGGCGGCGAGCAGCGCCCCGGCGTCGTCCTTCAGCCGCCGGGTGCCGATCACTTCGGCGCCGAGTGCGCGCAGCCAGAACCCGAGCATCGGGCCGAGCGCGTCTCGGATCAGCCCGTCGTGGGGGAGTCCCCGCGTGAGCAGTTCGTCGCCGAGCACCAGGATCTCGACGCGGGGCCTCGGTACGGTGCCCAGCTCGTCGTATCCGGCGGCCGCGGCCAGGCCGAGCACGGCCGGGGTGACCAGCGCGGTGGCAGGCAGCAGCACATCGCCCGAGCGGCACTCCTGGCCCCGAGGGCGGATGTCCTGGCCGTGCAGGACCACGTGGTCGGCCTGGAGCTGGGTGCGGGCCTCGTCGGTGCGGGCGTGTTCGCTGCGGATCACCGCGGTGGCACCGGCGGGGATGCGGGCCCCGGTGGCGATGCGTACCGCTTCGCCGTCGGCGAGGGCGCCGGGCGCGGCGTGTCCGGCGAGGATCCCGCCGTCCTGCACCGCCCAGGGGCCGGGCCCGGCGACGGCCCAGCCGTCCATGGCGGAGGTGTCGAAGGACGGCAGGTCGGTGAGCGCGGTGAGCGGTTCGGTGAGGATCTCACCGAGGGCCTGCTCCAGCGGCACCCGGTGCGAGCGGGCCGGCGCCGCGCGGCCCGCCCGGGCGGCCACGGCCCGGGCATCGGCCCAGGCGGAGGGCCGGCGGCGGGGCGCCTGTGGGGCGCCGGATGCCTCCGCGCGGCCTGGGCCCGTCGGCCGGGTCTCCCCTGCCGGGGTCGCCGGGGTCCTGGCCTCGCGCAGCAGGGCGAGAGCCTCGTCGGACCCGTCGTCCGCCTCTGGGCTCCGGGCGGTCATCCGGCGTCGTTCTTCGGGCCGTCGGCGGCCTCGGTCTCGGCCGCCCAGCGGTTGGCGAGCGCGGCCGCCTTACGGGCCGCCTCCGCCACGTCCCTGCCCTCGCCGCCCGCCTTGGCGGCCGCGTAGCCGACCAGGAAGGTGGTGAGCGGCGCGGCGGGCCGGGCGACGCCGTGGGCGGCGTCCCTGGCGAGGTCCAGCAGGACGCCGGTGTCGACGTCCAGCTCGATGCCCAGTTCGTCCTTGACTGCGGTGATCCATTCGTCCAGCACGCCCCCATCGTCCCTGATCCGGGCCCGGGCGGCGGCGAGGTCCTCCCAGGTGTCGCAGTCGAAGGAGGCGAGCGGGTCCGCGGTGATGCGCGCGAGGTCGAGTTCGCGGGTGAGCAGTCGCAGCGGCAGACCGGCGAGCGAGCCGTGCTCGGTGGCGAGCAGCGTCAGCTCGCGGCGCAGTGGTTCGGCGCGGTAGACGGCGACCAGGGGCTGGTCGCGGCCGTCGGCGTCGGTGCAGAGCGCGCCTTCGCCGCCGGTGCGCCGCAGCTCGGCGAGGAGGGCGGCGACGGTCGGCGCTGTCAGGAACGGCAGATCGGCCGAGAGCACGAGCACGTTCGGGGCCGAGGTGCGGCGCAGCCCGGCGTCCAGGGCGGCCAGCGGTCCGCCGCCGGCCGGTTCCTCCCGTGTCCACACCACAGGCCGCGCGGTGGGCCGCCGCCCGCCCACCACCACGGTGGTCGCGGCACCCTCGCAGGCGGTGAGGACCCGGTCGAGCAGGGACCGGCCGCCCACGCTGAGCCCGGGTTTGTCGGCGCCGCCGAGCCGCCTGGCGGCGCCTCCGGCGAGCACTACGGCGTCATACGGCGCGGATGCTGCGGCCTCATACGCGGGTGCTGCGGCGTCATACGCGGTCATCCCCCGAGTATGGGCCGCCGCCGGACGATCACCGCCACCCCCGCGAACGTCCGGAGCCCACGGGGCCGTTCGTCACAGGGTGCGCAGCAGCACTGCCGGGTGTTCCACACAGTCCGCGACGTAGCGCAGGAAGCCGCCCGCCGTGCCGCCGTCGCACACCCGGTGGTCGAAGGTGAGGGACAGCTGGACCACTTGGCGCACCGCGAGCTCGCCCTCGTGCACCCAGGGCTTGGGGATGATGCGGCCCACGCCCAGCATCGCCGCCTCGGGGTGGTTGATGATCGGCGTGGAGCCGTCGACGCCGAACACCCCGTAGTTGTTGAGGGTGAAGGTGCCGCCGGTCAGCTGGGCCGGGGTCAGCGTGCCCGTGCGAGCCGCCTCGGTGAGCCGGGCGAGCTCGGCACCCAGCGAGTCGACGTTGCGGGTGTGGGCGTCACGGACGACCGGAACGACCAGGCCTCGCTCGGTCTGGGCCGCGAAGCCCAGATGTACCTCGGGCAGCCGCACGATCTCGCGGGCCGCCATGTCCACGGTCGCGTTGAGCTCGGGGAAGCGGGTCAGGGCCGCCGTGCAGATCCGGGCGAGCAGTGCGAGAACGGACACCTTGGGGCCGCCCGCGGCGTTCATGGCGGCGCGGGCCGCCATCAGCTCCGTGGCGTCGGCGTCCACCCAGCAGGTGGCGTCGGGGATTTCGGTACGGCTGCGGCTGAGCTTGTCGGCGACCGCGCCCCGGATGCCCTTCAGCGCGATCCGCTCTCCGCAGGACGGGGTCGGCGTCGGAGTCGATGGAGTGACGGTGACGGGTGCGGCGGGTGCCGGAGCCGGGGCCGGGGCCTGCATCGCCGACTCCACATCGGCGCGCAGGATGAGGCCCTGGGGCCCGGAGCCCTTCAACTCCCGCAGATCGAGGCCGTGTTCACGGGCCAGTCTGCGGACCAGCGGCGAGATGACCGGCACGGGCCCTGCCAGCTCGACCGGGGCGAGAGGCGCGGCCGGGGCAGTGGCAGGCGGAGCGGCCGGCGTGGCGGGTCGCACACGGGAGCGGCGGCGGGTGGTGGCCGCGGCCGTCCCGTAGCCGACCAGGACGTTGCCCGAGTATTCAGAGGACTCGGCCCCCTCGGCGGCCCCCTGCTCCTGCGGGGCACCGACCGCGACGGTCAACAGGGGTGCGCCGACGGGCAGTTCGGTGCCCTCCTCGCCGAACCGGGCGGTGACCACCCCTCCGTACGGGCAGGGCACCTCGACCATCGCCTTGGCCGTCTCCACCTCGACCACCGGCTGGTCCACGGCCACCACATCGCCGACCGCGACGAGCCAGCGCACGATCTCCGCCTCGGTGAGCCCCTCGCCGAGGTCGGGCAGCTTGAACTCCAACACCTTCGGCATCAGTGCTCCGCCTCCCACTGCAGCCGCGCCACGGCGTCCAGCACCCGGTCCACGCCCGGCAGATGGTGCTTCTCCAGCATCGGCGGCGGATAGGGGATGTCGAAGCCGGCGACCCGCAGCACGGGCGCCTCCAGGTGGTGGAAGCAGCGCTCGGTGATGCGCGCGGCGATCTCGCCGCCGGGGCCGCCGAATCCCGCCGACTCGTGGACGACCACGGCCCGTCCAGTGCGGCGCACCGACGCGCACACCGTTTCGTCGTCGAACGGCACCAGGGAGCGCAGGTCGACGACTTCGAGGTCCCAGCCCTCCTCGCGAGCCGCCTCGGCCGCCTCCATGCACACCGGCACGGACGGCCCGTAGGTGACGAGCGTGGCGCTGCGCCCGGTGCGCCGTACGACGGCCTTGCCTATGGGTTCCACGGCCGTGGGGGCCTCGGGCGACCAGTCGGACTTCGACCAGTACAGCCGCTTGGGCTCCAGGAAGACGACCGGGTCGTCGGAGGCGATGGCGGCCCTGAGCAGACCGTACGCGTCCTCCACGGTGGCCGGGGTGACGACCTGGAGGCCGGGCGTCGCCATGTAGTAGGCCTCGCTGGAATCACTGTGGTGCTCGACGCCGCCGATGCCGCCGCCGTAGGGCACGCGCACCACGATGGGCATCGCCATGGCGCCGCGGGTGCGGTTGCGCATCTTGGCTACGTGGCTGATGAGCTGCTCGAACGCCGGGTAGGCGAAGGCGTCGAACTGCATCTCGACGACCGGCCGCAGCCCGTACATCGCCATGCCGACGGCTGTGCCGAGGATGCCGGCCTCGGCGAGCGGGGTGTCGGTGCAGCGGTCCTCGCCGAACTCCTTGGCGAGCCCGTCGGTGACCCGGAAGACGCCGCCCAGGGTGCCGACGTCCTCTCCGAGGACGTGGACAGTGGGGTCCTCGGCCATGGCGTCGCGCATCGCGCGCTGCAGGGCCTGTGCCATGGTGGCGGGCTTCTTGTCGGTGGCGGTGGCCATCAGCGGGCCTCGGCTTCCAGCTCGGCGCGCAACTGGGCCGCCTGCTCGCGCAGTTGGCCGTTCTGCTCGGCGTAGACCTGCGCGAAGAGGTCCATGGGGTTGAGGACCGGGTCGGCGTTCATCTGGTCGCGCAGCGCCGCGGCCATGGTCTCGGCGGCCTCGGCGGCGGCGCGTATGCCGTCCTCGTCGAGGATGCCGCGGGCGGTCAGCTCGCCCTCCAGGAGCCGGATCGGGTCGTGGTCGCGCCAGGCGTCGACCTCGGCGGAGCCCCGGTAGCGCGTCGCGTCGTCGGCGTTGGTGTGCGCCTCCATGCGATACGTGACGGCCTCGATCAGGGTGGGTCCGCCACCGCGCCGGGCCCGGGCGACGGCCTCGGACAGCACCTGGTGCACGGCGGGCGCGTCGTTGCCGTCGACCAGGCGGCCCGGCATGCCGTAGCCGACGGCCTTGTGGGCGAGGGAGGGCGCGGCGGTCTGCTTGGCGAGCGGCACAGAGATCGCGAAGCCGTTGTTCTGGACCAGGAAGACCACCGGGGCCTGCCATACGGCCGCGAAGTTCAACGCCTCGTGGAAGTCGCCCTCGCTGGTGCCGCCGTCGCCGACCAGGGCGAGCGCCACCACGTCGTCGCCCTTGAGGCGGGCCGCGTGGGCCAGGCCCACCGCGTGCGGGAGCTGGGTGGCGAGGGGGGTGCACAGCGGCGCGATGCGGTGCTCGCGCGGGTCGTAGCCGGTGTGCCAGTCGCCCCGGAGCAGCGTCAGCGCCTGTACGGGGTCCAGGCCTCGGGCGACGGCGGCGAGGGTGTCGCGATAGCTCGGGAACAGCCAGTCGCGCTCCTCCAGGGCGAGGGCGGCTGCGACCTCGCAGGCCTCCTGGCCGGTCGAGGAGGGGTACACGGCGAGGCGGCCCTGCTTGGTGAGGGCGGTGGCCTGCGCGTTGAAGCGGCGGCCACGCACCAGCTCGGCGTACAGCTTCAGCATCAGCTCGCGGTCGAGCTCGGCGCCGGTCCCCAGGACCCGGTGGGGCTCGGGGTCCGGGAGGAGCGGCGCGGGGTCGGTGCGCGGCCGCCAGGCGGGCGGAGGGGTCGGCCGGTATGCGGCGGCACCGGGGAGCTCTTGGACCGTCATGCCAATGCACCTCCTTGTGGGGAGCGGACATCCAGGGCAGGGCGCGAGTGTGACGCCCCTCACCTACCGATTGTTCGGTCGTGGACGCATTTTGGCTACAGGCACCTTCAGCCTGTGGACAAACGGTTCTCCACAGCCTGGGATGGGAACAGGTCGTCCACAACAGGAAGGCGGGGGGACATGGCAGCTGAACAAATGGCCACCGGCGAGATCCGGCCGGTGCCGCCGCGCCCGCTGGACGAGATCGACCATGACATCCTGCGGATCCTGCAGACGGACGGCAGGGCCTCGATACGGTCCGTGGCCGAGCGGGTGCACGTCTCGCGGGCCAACGCCTACGCGCGGATCAACCGGCTCGTCGAGGACAACGTGATCCAGGGCTTCACCGCGCGCGTGGACCACGAGAGGGCGGGCCAGGGCGCGGCCGCGTACATCACGCTCAAGATCGTGCAGAACTCGTGGCGCACGGTCCGCGCACAGCTCAAGGAACTGCCCGGGGCCGCCCATATCGCCCTGGTGAGCGGCGACTTCGACGTTCTGCTCCTGGTGCACACGCCCGACAACAGGGCGCTGCGCGAGCTCGTCCTGACCCGCATCCAGTCCATCCCGGAGGTGCTCTCGACGCGCACCCTGCTGGTGTTCGAGGAGACGGATCTGGACCCCGCTTAGGGGGCTGGCCCGCGCGCGGTACTCGGCGCTCAGGTGCAGTACTTCTTCAGGAAGGCGAGGACCGTGTTCCAGTTGTCCGGGGCGGCGAGGAGTGCCACTCCGTGCGAGGCCGATCCCTTGACCGGGACGAGCCGGTTCTCCGGGGCCTTGGTGCTCGCCCCGCTCAGCTCCCGGGCGGCCGTGGCGAACGTGCCGTCCTGGTCGCCGGCCATGTAGAGCACCGGGACGGTGAGGGTCTTGGCGGCGGCGAGCGCGTCCATCGGGCCGTACGTCTCGGGGGCGGACAGCGCGACCACCGCGTCCGGCTTCAGCGGCATGTGGGCGGCCGCCTCCAGGGTCGCCGTGCCTCCCTTGGACGCGCCCATGAGGAGCAGCTTCCAGGCGCCCTCGGTGCGCAGCACGGCGGCCGCTCCCTCGATCTCGTCGGCCGCGTCACCGGTCGTGTTGTTGACCGCGAGTACGCGGAAGCCCGCCTTGCCGAGTTCGACGGCCTTGTCCTTCCACTGGCAGACGTTTCCGTCCACCTGGTGGGCGAGAACGATCCCGGTATTGCCACTACCGGTCAGAAAGCCGCCAGTGAGCGATCCCGTCGCGCTCTTGAAGACGATGGAGCCCGCCTTGGCCTGGTCGGGCGTGAGGCAGCCGAAGTCGTCGCCCTTGACCGGCGGCGCGGGTGCGGTGGGCTGGGCCTCGGCCTTCTTGACCGCGGCTCTCGCGTCCGGCGACTTCGCCGCATCGTTTCTGCCGCCCTCACCACTGCACCCGGACAGCGCCAGGCCCATGAGCAGCACTGTGGCGCAGACGGACACAAAGGGCGCAGGAGTTCGCAGGGCAGCCATGACCGTGGATGGTGATCCGCTTCGGTGCCTCAGTCAACGGGCCCGGAGCTCAATGGCCGGTCCGCAACCCCTCGAAGGCCATCCTGACCACGGTGTCCGCCACCTGGTCGCCGTCCGCCTCGCCCTCGCGCTGTGGCCGGTACCACTCCACCAGCGAGTTGACCATGCCGAAGAGCAGCCGGGTCGCCAGCCGAATGTCCAGGTCGGCGCGGAGGTCGCCGTCCGCGGCGGCCGCCTTCAGCAGATCGGAGACCCGCTGGTCGAACTCCCTGCGGCGCTCCATCGCCCAGCGTTCCGTCTTGGTGTTGCCGCGGACGCGCAACAGCAGGGTGACGTAGGGAAGTTCGGCCATCAGGACTTCGACCGTACGTCGAGTGACGTACTCGACCCGCTCGATGGAACGGCCGCGCAGCGCGCCCGGCTCGTCCAGGACGCCGAAGAGGCCGTCGATGGCGCGGCTCACCGCCCGGCGCAGCAGCTCCTCCTTGCCTGCGACATGGTGGTAGATCGACGACTTGGAGATCCCGGCCGCCTTGGACAGGTGCTCCATCGAAGTGCCGTCGTAGCCACGCTCGTTGAAGACCCGCACGGCGACCGTGAGCAGCGTCTCGGGTGTGTAGGTGTCGCGCTTGGCGGTCGTCATGAGCCCGTCTCCTGGTCGCCCGTGTACGCCTGCCGGTAGAGCGCGAGCGAGGGGGCGTAGCGGCCGGTGGGGCAGCGCTCGTGCAGCGCCGAGAGGAGGTCGTACGCCCAGTCCTGGCCGAGGCGCCGGTTCCATTCGACGGGCCCCAGCGGGTAGTTGACGCCGAGGCGCATGGCGGTGTCGATGTCCTCGGGCGAGGCGACGCCCTTGGCGACGGCGTCGGCGGCGAAGTCGACGAGCATCGCGACGGTACGGGCGACGATCATGCCCGGGACGTCGCCGATGACGCTGACCTCCTTGCCCAGCTTCTGGAACAGGCCGACGGCCTCGGTGACGGCGCGCTCGGAGGTGTCCTCGCTCGCGGAGAGCGCGATCCGGGTGGCGCCCCGGTAGTCGGGGGCGAGGTCGAAGTAGACGACGTCGGCGAACTCGACGGACGTCTTGCCGTCGGCAGGGACGAGCTGTCCATCCCCCGGAAGCTCGATGTAGGGACCGCCCTCGTTGACGGTCGTCACGTCGATGCCGGCCTCCGTCATCATCGCGACCAGTTCGCGGGCCGGCCCCAGGTCACCGACCACGGTGACGGCCGCCGGAGCCTTCGCGGGCGGCGCGGTGTGCGGCTCGGGACGCACGACCTCTTGTGAGGACGTGCCGGATGCCTCATAGGAGTACCAGCCGCGCCCGCTCTTGCGGCCGTGCAGTCCGGACTCGACCAGGCGGCGCTGGGCCAGGGACGGCGTGAACTTGGGGCTCTGGAAGAAGGACTCCCAGACCGAGCGCGTCACCGCCTCGTTGACGTCCTGCCCGATGAGGTCGGTCAGCTCGAACGGGCCCATCCGGAACCCTCCGCACTCGCGCAGCACCGCGTCGATGGTGGCCGCGTCCGCGCCGCGCTCCTCGTACACCGCGAAGGCCTCGGCGTAGAAGGGCCGGGCGATGCGGTTGACGATGAAGCCGGGGGTGTCGGCGCAGCGCACCGGCGTCTTGCCCCAGGCCTTCACCGTCTCGTACGCCCTGGTCGCGGCGGCGTCCTCGGTGGCGAAGCCGCTGACGACCTCGACCAGCGGGAGCAGCGGCGCCGGGTTGAAGAAGTGCAGGCCCACGAAGCGGCCGGGGTGCCTGAGCGCCCCCGCGATCGCGGTCACCGACAGCGAGGAGGTGTTGGTGGCGAGCAGGCAGTCCTCTCCGACCACGCCCTCCAGGGCGCCGAACAGCTCCTGTTTGACGGGGAGTTGTTCCACGACGGCCTCGATGACGAGCGCCGCGTCGGCGAGCTCGGCGAGTTCCCCGGCCGGGTGCAGACGGGCCAGCGCCCCGTCGCGCCCTGCGGCGTCCAGGCGGCCCTTCTCGACCAGCCGGCCCAGGCGTGCCGCCAGGGCGTCGGCGGCCTCGCGCGCGCGGCCGGGCACGGCGTCGTAGAGCCGTACGGGGTGTCCGGCGACGAGGGCCACCTGGGCGATGCCCTGGCCCATGGTTCCGGTGCCGACGACGGCGACGGTACGGCTCGGCGCGATCGCTGAGGCGCTGGCGGTTTCGGTCATGAACGCGATCCTCCCCTACGGCTTGCCCACAGGCCCGGCGGGCCCCCTCCCAGGGGTATCCGGCAGGGGCTCTGGCGGGCATGGCCGGTAGTTGTCCACAGGTTTCCCCGGACCCTCTTGTCCCGACCGATCGTTCGGTTACTCTAACGGTGTCCGGCTGTCCCTGCCCAGCTCGATGACTCGACGAGGAGTTGCTCGCCATGCAGCTGACCGAGAAGCACAGGCCCACCCTGGACGGGGCCCTGGAGGCAATCCGCACGCGTGCGTACTGGTCGCCGCACCCGGAGCACCCCAAGGCCTACGGGGAGACGGGCGCCGAGGACGGCAAAGCCGCCTTCGACGCGCTCCTGAACCGGCGCTTCGACCTCGACCAGCCGGGCACCGACGACTGGACGGGCGCCGAACTCTCGCCCTACGGCATCGAGTTGGGCGTCCAGTACCCGCACCCGGACCTTGACGTGCTGCTCCCCGCGATGCGGGCCGGCATGGGCGACTGGCGGGCCGCGGGCCCCGAGACACGGGCCCTGGTCTGCATCGAGATCCTGGCCCGGATCGGGGCGCGGACGCACGAGTTCGCGCACGCGGTCATGCACACCAGCGGCCAGGCCTTCATGATGGCGTTCCAGGCGGGCGGGCCGCACGCCCAGGACCGCGGCCTGGAGGCCGTCGCGTACGCCTACCAGGAGCAGACCCGCACCCCGTCGGGCAGCACCGCCTGGTCCAAGCCGCAGGGCAAGCGCGAGCCCCTGGAGCTCGCCAAGACGTTCACGCCGGCCGGTCGCGGCATCGCCCTGCTGATCGGCTGCAACACCTTCCCGACGTGGAACGGCTACCCGGGCCTGTTCGCCTCACTGGCCACCGGCAACCCGGTCCTGGTCAAGCCGCACCCGCGCGCGGTCCTGCCGCTCGCGATGACGGTGAAGGTGGCGCGCGAGGTGCTCGCCGAGGCCGGCTTCGACCCCAACCTGGTGGCGCTCGCGGCCGAGCGGCCCGGCGAAGGCATCGCCAAGACCCTCGCGGTGCGCCCCGAGATCAAGATCATCGACTACACGGGCTCCACGGCGTTCGGCGACTGGCTGGAGGCCAACGCCCGCCAGGCGCAGGTCTACACCGAGAAGGCCGGCGTCAACACGGTGGTCATCGACTCCACCGACAACTACAAGGGCATGCTCGCCAACCTGTCCTTCTCGCTGTCCCTGTACAGCGGCCAGATGTGCACCACCCCGCAGAACCTGCTGATCCCCCGCGACGGCATCACCACGGACGCGGGCAAGAAGTCGTACGACGAGGTCGTCGCCGACCTCGCGGGCGCGGTCGGCGGGCTCCTGGGCGACGACGCCCGGGCCAACGCACTGCTCGGTGCCCTGGTCAACCCCGACGTGAAGACCCGCCTGGACGCGGCCCCCGGCCTCGGCGAAGTCGCCCTGCCCTCAAGGGAGGTGGCCAACCCCGAGTTCCCGGACGCGGTGGTCCGCACCCCGGTGATCGTCAAGCTGGACGGCGCGAAGCCGGACGCGGAGGCCGTCTACCTGTCGGAGTGCTTCGGCCCGGTCTCCTTCGCCGTCGCCGTCGACTCCACGGCGGACGCGGTCGAGCTGCTGCGCCGCACCGTCCGCGACAAGGGTGCGATGACGGTCGGCGCGTACACCACCTCACCGGTGGTGGAGCGCGCCGTGGAGGACGTCTGCCTGGACGAGTCGGCCCAGCTGTCGCTGAACCTGACGGGCGGGGTGTACGTCAACCAGACGGCCGCGTTCTCCGACTTCCACGGCTCGGGCGGCAACCCGGCGGCCAACGCGGCCCTGTGCGACGGGGCGTTCGTGGCCAACCGGTTCCGCGTGGTGGAGGTCCGCAGGCAGGTCTGAGCGCAGCCCCATGTGAGCAGAGGTACGTCAGTCGGGGACGACGGCGTGCCTCTGCACCCAGGAGTGCATCGCGATGGCCGCCGCGGCCCCCGCGTTGATCGACCGCGTGGAGCCGAACTGCGCGATGGAGCACACCATATGGGCGTGTTTACGGGCCTCTTCGGTGAGACCAGGGCCCTCCTGGCCGAAGAGCAGCACACACCGGCGCGGCAGCTCGGTCCGCTCAAGGGGCACCGCGCCGGGCAGGTTGTCGATCCCGATGATCGGCACGCCCTCCGCCAGCGCCCACGCGGTCAGCGACTCGGTGTCCGGGTGGTGGCGGACGTGCTGGTAACGGTCGGTGACCATCGCCCCGCGCCGGTTCCAGCGGCGCCGCCCGACGATGTGGACCTCCTTGGCCAGGAACGCGTTCGCGGTCCGCACCACGGAGCCGATGTTGAAGTCGTGGCCCCAGTTCTCGACGGCCACATGGAAGTCGTGCCGCCGGGTGTCGAGGTCGGCGACGATCGCCTCGCGCGTCCAGTACCGGTAGGCGTCGACGACATTGCGCCGGTCGCCGTGCGCGAGCAGCTCCGGGTCGTACCGCTCGCCCTCGGGCCAGGGCCGCGGGTGCGGGCCCACCCCGACCTCGGCCGGGCCGAAGCCTTCGTCGTACTGGATGGGGTCGCCGGCCGGGGCATCCTCGGCCCGGGCCTGCTGTTCGGTGCTGCTCACCCCACGAGCGTACGTGGCCGCTCGGTCTCCTCGGCCCGCTCCCGGCGCTGCTCGGGAAGGCGCGCGCCCGGCCGCAGCCGACCCGCGACGCCGCCCACGCTGCGCAGGAAGGACGTCGGCAGGAACACGGCGTCGGCGGCGATCATCGCCAGCGAGAAGAACGGCAGTCCGAGCAGGACCGCGATCCCGGCGTGCTCCAGCATCATCGCCACGAGCAGCACGTTCTTGACCCGCCGATTGAACAACGTGAACGGGAACGCCACCTGCACCATGACCGTTCCATAAGTGAGCAGCATCACGATCACCCCGCTCGTGCCAAGCAGGGAGGAGAGTTCGGGCCACGGCGAGAAGTAGTCGAGCTTCAGCGGGTAGAACAGCGCGGTCCCGTCCTGCCAGCGGCTGCCCTGGATCTTGTACCAGCCCGCGGTCGCGTAGACCAGACAGACCTCCGCCATGATCACGACCATGGCCGCGTTGTGGACGAGGTTGCCGAGGACGTCGAGCAGCGCCCGCGAGTCGCCGTCGGCGAACCTGCCCACCGCCCACCACAGGCCCTGCACGGCCCACATGCCCCAGAACACGACCCACAGCCACCACTCGCCGCCGCCGAAGACGCCGGACCCGGACGTACGCCAGGTGCCGATGAGCAGCCCGAGGCCGCACACCGCCCACAGCACCGGGCCGACCCGGTCCCGGCGCACCCCGCGCGCGGCGCGCCGCGCATCCAGCGACCAGACCTGCGCGCACCGCGTGAAGACCAGATAGATCGCCATCAGGTGGATGACGTTGTCACCGCCGTCCCCCATGAAGACGGAGCGATTCTGCAGAGAGAGCACACCGATCATGAAGACGACGGACATGGTGCGGGTGCGCCAGCCGAGCATCAGGAGTGCGCTGGACACGACGGCCAGCGCGTACACGACCTCGAACCAGACCGTGCTGTCGGTCCACAGCAGCGCGGTGAACGCGTGGTTCCCGGACACCAGACGGTTGCCGAGCTCCCAGCTCCAGGGGCCGTCGGGGCCGTACAGCTCGCGGCGGTTGGGCAGTTCGCGCAGCAGGAAGAACAGCCAGGTCGCGGAGAACCCGATCCGGACGACCGCGCTCTGGTACGGGCCGAGGGCCGCGGACGAGACGAGGCGTACGGCGCGCGCGGCCCGGGTCTCGCCGGCGCCCTCGGCCGAGCGAGGCACTTCGGGGGATTCGGGCACGTCTTGGGTTACAGGCGCGTCGGGGGCTTCGGGCGCTTCGTGGGTTACAGGTGCTTCGTGGGTTACAGGTGCTTCAGGAAAGGTGTCGGCCGCTGCCCCGGGGCGTCGGCCGTTCGCCGGGCGGGTGGCGGGGCTTTCCGCCGGGCGGGCGGTCGGGCCGTCGTGGTCGTACGTGCTCACCGCTTCGCCTCCGTACGTGCGTCACCGGCGCCCTGGGGCAGGTCGGCCGGGGTCACCGTCCACCACGGCACCTCCCGGTAGGAGGGCCGGGTGTCGGTCTTCTCGTCGCTCCACGAGGGGCCCTTGACCGATGTGGTCATGGACCTGACCTGAATCCGGTCGACCGAGCCGCCGTCGCGGTGTGTGCCGAGCCGGAGCATCACGATGCGGCGCAGGTACTGCTCGGAAAGCTCGCCGCGCTGGCCGTTCGGCTTGTTGTCGTCGGTGTGCGAACCAACGAAGAAGTCCCAGCCGCGGCGCAGTTCGTTCTGCTCGGTGTGGCTGGGCAGCGGGTTGTGCCGGATCGCAGCGCCGTCCTGGGCCGAGAGGTCGATCCAGTCGGTCGTCCTGGTCGTGCCGTTGGGCAACTTGATCTCGGCACGCGCCTGGACGTCGATGTTCTGCTGCAGCGGATTCGGCGCGAAGAGCTTCCAGTTCTGCTCGAACTCGGGGTAGATCCAGTCGTCGACGGCCTTGCCGTACTGCTTGCTGACCGTGTTGGACGGTGCGACGTGCAGGAAGACCATCCCGATCTGCACGCAGGCGATCACGCCGATCACCGCGAGCGCGAGAGCGGCCACGACCTGGAACCGGAAGGGCAGCCCGGCGATCCCCCGGGAGGCGCCGTCCCCGCCGCGGGAATCCTGGGAGCCGGGTTCGTCAGCGGGATCGGGGCCACCGGCAGGGTCCGGGTCGCCCGCGGGGCCGGAGCCGCCCGCAGGGCCGGAAACGGGGCCGGGGACGGAAACGGGGTCCAGTCGCAGGGCCGAAATCCGGTCCGGGTCCGCCGCCGCCCACGTGGCGGGATCTCGGTCCGTAGCCGCCGAAGAATCGAAAACGGCGTCAGCGCCCGGGCCGGCAGCCGCACCGGTTTCCGGGGCCGGGCCCCGTCCCACCGAGGCTTCCGGACCGCTCGCGGCCAGGTCGCCGGACCCGGCCGAAGCGGCCCTGACCTGCCCAGATCCCGCCCCGTCGGCCTTGCCCCCGGCTCCGGTCCCGTGCTTGTACGAATCCATCCCGCCCCGATCGGCACCCACTGAGTTATCCACAGGGTTGACACCCTACGGGCCGTCGACTCACCATTGAAGTCATTGAACCGAACGATCGGTCGGTTGGTGGACAGCCGCACAGCAGCTCGGCAGGGGGCCGGAATGACCGGAGTGACCGCGACAGCCACGGCAGCCGCAGGGACGGACGCCTCGTACCTGGCGGTGTTCGACGCGGCCGTCGCCGCGGACGAGCGGATCGAGCCACGCGACTGGATGCCCGAGGCCTACCGCTCCTCGCTGGTACGCCAGATGGCCCAGCACGCCCATTCCGAGATCATCGGCATGCAGCCGGAGGCGAACTGGATCACCCGCGCCCCGTCCCTGCGCCGCAAGGCCATCCTGATGGCCAAGGTCCAGGACGAGGCGGGCCACGGCCTGTACCTCTACAGCGCGGCCGAAACGCTCGGCACCGGCCGCGACGAGCTCCTCGACAAACTGCACTCGGGCCGCCAGAAGTACTCGTCGATCTTCAACTACCCCACCCTGACCTGGGCCGACGTCGGCGCGATCGGCTGGCTGGTGGACGGCGCGGCGATCACCAACCAGGTCCCCCTGTGCCGCTGCTCCTATGGTCCGTACGCCCGGGCGATGGTCCGCATCTGCAAGGAGGAGTCCTTCCACCAGCGGCAGGGGTACGAGCTGCTGCTCACCCTGTCCAAGGGGACGCCCGAGCAGCACGCGATGGCGCAGGACGCGGTGAACCGCTGGTGGTGGCCCTCCCTCATGATGTTCGGCCCGCCCGACGACGAGTCGGCGCACTCCGCGCAGTCGATGACCTGGAAGATCAAGCGGCACTCCAACGACGAGCTGCGCCAGCGCTTCGTGGACATAGCGGTCGGCCAGGCCGAGGGCCTCGGTCTGACCCTGCCCGACCCCGAGCTGCGCTGGAACGAGGAGCGCGGCCACCACGACTTCGGCGCGATCGACTGGACGGAGTTCTGGGAGGTCCTCAAGGGCAACGGCCCCTGCAACGAGCAGCGGATCACCCAGCGGCGCCGCGCCCACGAAGAAGGCGCCTGGGTACGGGACGCGGCCGCCGCCTACGCCACGAAGCAGCGGACGCCACAGCAGACCCAGCCCGCCCATCAGACCCAGCCCGCGCAGCACACGGACGGAGAGGCAACGGCATGAGCACGCACGACTGGCCGCTCTGGGAGGTGTTCGTGCGCTCGCGCCGCGGACTGTCCCACACCCACGCCGGAAGCCTTCACGCACCGGACGCCGAGATGGCGCTGCGCAACGCCCGCGACCTGTACACGCGCAGGTCGGAGGGCATCTCGATCTGGGTGGTGCCGTCTGCGGCGATCAGCGCGTCCTCGCCGGACGAGAAGGACTCCTTCTTCGACCCGGCCGCCGACAAGCCCTACCGCCACCCGACGTTCTACGAGATCCCGGAAGGGGTGAAGCACCTGTGACGGCCATCGTCTCGGCGGACGCCGCCCTCGCCCTCGGTGACGACGCCCTCGTGCTCTCGCATCGGCTGGGGGAGTGGGCGGGCCACGCCCCCGTCCTCGAAGAGGAAGTCGCCCTCGCGAACATCGCCCTCGACCTGCTCGGCCAGGCCCGGGTGCTGCTCTCGCAGGTCGGCGACGAGGACGAGCTGGCCTACCTCCGCGAGGAGCGGGCCTTCCGCAACCTCCAGCTCGTCGAACAGCCCAATGGCGACTTCGCCCACACCATCGCCCGCCAGCTGTACTTCTCGACGTACCAGCACCTGCTGTACGGCGAACTGTCGGCAGGCGACGGCGAGTTCAGCCCGCTCGCGGCGAAGGCGGTCAAGGAGGTCGAGTACCACCGTGACCACGCCGAGCAGTGGACCCTGCGGCTCGGCGACGGCACCGAGGAGAGCCACCAGCGGATGCAGCGGGCCTGCGAGGCGCTGTGGCGCTTCACCGGCGAGATGTTCCACCCGGTGCCGGGCCTCGACCTCAACTGGGCCGACCTCGAAGCACGTTGGACGACGTCGGTGACCTCGGTCCTGGGCCGGGCGACCCTGACCGTCCCCGAAAGCCCCCGCACCGGCGCCTGGGCGGCGGGCGCCGGCCGGCAAGGACTACACACCGAATCCTTCGGCCGGATGCTCGCCGAAATGCAGCACCTGCACCGCAGCCACCCGGGGGCGTCATGGTGACCGACATCGCCCCCACTCCCCTGGAGACCGAGCTGCGGCGCCTCGCCGGCTCCGTCCCCGACCCCGAACTGCCCGTGCTCACCCTCGAAGAGCTCGGCGTACTGCGCGCCGTGCAGGTCGAAGCGCCGGGCAGGGTCCGCGTCGAACTCACCCCCACCTACACCGGCTGCCCCGCCGTGGAAGCCATGTCCTCGGACATCGAGCGCGTGCTCCACGACCACGGAATACCGCACGTCTCGGTCGTACGAGTGCTGTCCCCCGCCTGGTCGACCGACGACATCAGCGCGGAAGGCCGCCGCAAACTCGCCGAGTTCGGCATAGCACCGCCACGCCCGCACACCGCCGAGGGCCCGGTCGCGCTCACCCTGTCGGTGCGCTGCCCGCACTGCGGATCCACCGACACCGAGCTGCTCAGCCGCTTCTCCTCCACCGCGTGCAAGGCACTGCGCCGCTGCGTGTCGTGCCGTGAACCGTTCGACCACTTCAAGGAGTTGTAGATGTTCCATCCGCTCCGCGTCAGCGAGGTCGAGCAGCTCACGGACGACTCGGTGGCCGTCACCTTCGCCGTGCCGCCCGAGCTCCGCGAGGCCTACCGGCACCTCCCCGGCCAGCATCTCGCCCTGCGCCGCAGCGTGCGGGGCGAGGAGATCCGCCGTACGTACTCGATCTGCGCGCCCGCCGTCGAGGCGCCTCACGAGCCGGTCCTGCGGGTGGGCATCCGCCTCGTGGAGGGCGGCACCTTCTCCACGTACGCCTTCAAGGAGCTGGCCGTCGGCGACACCGTCGACGTCATGGAACCGATGGGCCGCTTCGTCCTGGAACCGCGCCCCGGGCACTTCGCGGCGATCGTCGGTGGCAGCGGCATCACCCCGGTCCTCTCGATCGCGGCGACCCTGCTCGCCCGCGAGCCCGAGGCGCGGTTCTGCCTGATACGCAGCGACCGCAGCGCCGCCTCCACGATGTTCCTCGAAGAGACAGCCGACCTGAAGGACCGCTATCCCGAACGGTTCCAGCTGGTCAACGTGCTGTCCCGCGAGGAGCAGCAGTCCGGACTGCCCTCGGGCCGGCTCGACCGCGAACGGCTCAGCGAGCTGCTGCCCGCGCTGCTCCCGGTGGCGGACATCGACGGCTGGTTCCTGTGCGGCCCCTTCGGCCTGGTCCAGGGCGCCGAGCGGGCCCTGCGCGGGCTCGGCGTCGACCGCAACCGGATCCACCAGGAGATCTTCCACGTCGACGCGGCACCGGCGTCCATGGCCACCGCCGCCGCCCCGGCGCACGCCACGCTCACCGCGACCCTGGACGGCCGCTCGGGCAACTGGCCGGTGAAGGAAGGCGAGTCCCTCCTGGAAACGGTGCTGCGCGCCCGCGCGGATGCCCCGTACGCCTGCAAGGGCGGGGTGTGCGGGACGTGCCGGGCCTTCCTGGTCAAGGGCGAGGTACGGATGGAGCGGAACTTCGCGCTGGAGCCGGAGGAGACGGACGCGGGCTACGTCCTGGCCTGCCAGTCGCACCCCGCGACGGGGGAGGTGGAGCTGGACTTCGACCGGTGAGAGCCTGAGGGAAGGACGGCGGGTCGTAGCCGAGCCGGGGCCGCAGGGCCGCGTGGAGCGGGCCGGGGGCCGGGGGCCGGGCTGAAGTGGCCCTTACGGGGCCATGCCGGCCATGCGTGCTCAGCGCTCTGAACCAGGGGCGTTCGACGCGGCCGTTCCCCACCTGCTGAGCCAGCGGCGTTCGGTTCGTCTCGTCCGTGCCCCACCTGCTGAGCCAGCGGCGTTCGGTTCGTCCATTCCCCACCTGTCGGCGCCTGCCCATTCCCATCCCATAGAACCTGTTCTATCTTGACGACCCGTCAGATCAGGTCGGTCGGCGCGCAGTTCACCCTGCGGCGCGGCTGCCCATCCGGACAGAGCCGGTGCGAGCGGGAGGACAAGGCCGTGGACTTCACCTTCACCGAGGAGCAGCAGGCAGCCGTCGAGGCGGCCAAGGCGGCCTTCTCCGGCGTAGCACCCGACGCGGTACCCAGCCCCGCACTCACCCCGGGCGCCGTGGCCGACGACTTCGACCGCCCGCTGTGGAACAGGCTCGCCGCATCGGACCTGCTGAGTCTGGTCCTCGACGCCGAGCACGGCGGAGCGGGCCTCGACCCGATCGCCCTGTGCCTGGTCCTGCGCGAATCGGCCAAGGTCCTCGCGAGGCTTCCCCTACTGGAGACCAGCGCGGTCGCCCTCGCCGTACAGCGGTACGGCCAGGCCGAGTTGAGCCGGGATCTGCTGCCCGCGATCGGGCGGGGCGAACTCGTCCTGACGGTCGCCACCAACGGCCGCACCGGTCACGACGGCGCCGAACTCGCCGTCACCGCCCGCCGGGACGGCGAGGACTGGGTGCTCGACGGCACGCAGACCGGCGTGCCCTGGGCCCAGACCTGCGACCGCGTCGCCGTGCCCGCCCACACCGCCGAAGGCCGCGCCGTACTGGCCCTGGTCCCCCGCACCCACCAGGGCGTCAGCCTCGCCGAGCAGATCTCCACCACCGGCGAACGCTTCGCCGAACTCCACCTCGAAGCCGTACGCGTCGGCACAGCGGCGGTCATCGACGCGGACGGCGCCTGGGAATGGCTGCGCAACCTGCTCGCCACCGGAACCTGCGCCCTGGCCCTCGGCCTTGGCGAAGCCGTCCTCACCATGACCAGCCAATACACCGGCAAACGCGAGCAGTTCGGGCACCCCGTCGCCACGTTCCAGGCCGTCGCCGTCCAGGCCGCCGACCGCTACATCGACCTGCGCGCCATGGAAGCGACCCTCTGGCAGGCAGCCTGGCGCATCAGCACCGGCGCCCAGAGCGCACTGCCCGTCGCCGGGGACGTCTCGGTCGCCAAGATCTGGGCCGCCGAAGGCGTACGCCGCGTCGTCCAGACAGCCCAGCACCTGCACGGCGGCTTCGGCGCCGACACCGACTACGCGCTGCACCGCTACCACGCCTGGGCCAAGCAACTGGAGCTCTCGCTCGGCCCGGCCGCCGCCCACGAGGAAGCCCTCGGCGACCTCCTCGCCGCACACCCGCTCAGCCAGAGCGCGTAGGCCCGGATCCGAATCGGGGTTAGATGACCGTGCCCGGCGCGCCCTGGTCGTCGACGACCTTGCGCCCGGAGGCCTCCCACACCTGCATGCCGCCGTCGACGTTCACCGCGTCGATCCCCTGCTGCACCAGATACTGCGTGACCTGCGCCGACCGTCCGCCGACCCGGCACATCACATACGCCCGACGCCCGCCCGCGACCGCCTCGGTCACCTCACCGAAGCGGGCCACGAACTCGCTCATCGGCACATGCAGCGCGCCCTCGGCATGCCCGGCCGCCCACTCGTCGTCCTCCCGGACATCAAGCACCAGGGCGTCGGCCGGCACCTCAGCGACATCCACCGAGGGCAGCTGGGCGAAATTCATGGGTCATGCCTTCTCTCGTACGAACCCGGCAGGTCCCCCGAACGCTACTGCACCAGCTTCGCGAGCTCAGCCTCACGACCGGCCACCTCGGCCAGCAACTGCTCGGCGATCTCGTCGAGCAGCCGGTCCGGATCGTCCGGCGCCATCCGCAGCATCGAACCGATCGCGCTGTCCTCCAGCTCCCGGGCCAGCAGCGCCAGCAACTCCTTGCGCCGGCTCAGCCACTCAAGACGCGCGTACAGCTCCTCGCTCTCGCTGGGCCGCACCTGGGCCGGCACCGGACCCGCCGCCCACTCATCGGCCAGCTCCCGCAACAGCACCTCGTCACCGCGCCCGTACGCGGCATTGACCCGGGCGATGAACTCGTCCCGCCGCGCCCGCTCCGCCTCGTCCTGCGCCAGATCCGGGTGCGCCTTGCGGGCCAGCTCGCGATACAGCCTGCGCACCTCCTCGCTCGGCCGGACCCGCTTGGGCTGCTGCACCGGCTGGCCGGTGAGCATCGAGGCAGCCTCGGGGGAGAGGCCGTCGGAGTCCATCCAGTCGTGGAACAGTTCATCGACCCCCGGCATGGGCATGACCGCCGCCCGCGCCTCCCGCGCCCTGCGCAAATCTTCGGGATCACCACTCTGTACGGCCCTGGCCTCGGCGATCTGCGCGTCCAGCTCATCGAGCCGGGCATACATCGGACCGAGCTTCTGATGGTGCAGCCGGGAGAAGTTCTCCACCTCGACCCGGAACGTCTCCACCGCGATCTCGAACTCGATCAGCGCCTGCTCCGCCGCCCGCACCGCCCGCTCAAGCCGGGCCTCTGGCCGCTCCCCCTCGGCCCCACCCGGCGGACTCATGCCGGCCCCGGCATCCTCACTCAACGGCGTGCCCGGCTCGCCGCCCGAAGGCGGGGTGGTCAGCGGGTCCTCGTTCCGGGCAGTCGTACCGCCGGCAGCTTCGTCCGTCACCGGACCAGCGTACGGGCGGGGGGAGGGGGAGGGGGCCCTCCCCTCCCCCCACCCCACCCACCCCGCCCAAGCCCACCCAGCCCTAACTCCAAACTCAGCCCATGCCCCGGCCCCGCCCCCAGCCCAGCGCAGGCTCAGCTCAGGCCTGGCGCAGGCCCAGCTCAGACCCGGCCGAGCTCACGCCAGCTCAACCGCGCTCTCCTCAAAAGCCCAGGCTGCCCCCCGACCTCGCTCAAACCCCCAGCTCTGCCGCGACCCGCCCATCCCGTACGGCCGCGGTCAGGATCGCGTGGTCGGCTTCCGTGCGGTCGGCGTAGGTCACCGCGAAGGCGGTCACCGCTTCGTCGAGCTCCTCGTTCTTTCCGCAGTACCCGGCTATCAGCCGCGGATCGACGCTGTGCGCATGGGCCCGGGCGAGCAGCGCGCCCGTCATGCGCCCGTAGTCGTCGAGCTGGTCGGCGGCAAGGGCGGCCGGGTCCACGCTGCCCTTGCGATTCCTGAACTGCCGTACCTGGAAGGGTCGTTCGTCCACGGTCGTCCAGCCGAGCAGGATGTCGCTGACCACCTGCATCCGCTTCTGCCCGAGCACCACGCGGCGCCCTTCGTGCCCGACGTCGGGCGTCTTGAACCCGGCCTTCGCCAGATGCGGCAGCAGCGCCGAAGGCCTGGCCTCCTTGACCTGGAGCACGAGCGGCTCACCCCGGTGGTCGAGCAGCAGCACCACGTACGACCGTGTTCCGACGCTTCCCGTGCCGACCACCCGGAAGGCCACGTCGTGGATCGCGTACCGGGCGAGCAGCGGCAGCCGGTCTTCGGACAGGGTGTGCAGGTACTCCTCCAGCGCGGCGGCGACCGTCCCCGCCTCGGCGTCGGTCACGCGGCGCAGCACCGGCAGCGCGTCGACGAAGTGCCGGCTGCCGTCCTTGCCCTGCTCGGTCGCCTTGGTGGCGAAGCGTGCGCTGGTGTTGTTGCGGGCTTTTTCGGAGACCCGTTCCAGGGTGCCGAGCAGGTCGTGGGCGTCGGCGTGGGAGACGAGTTCCTCGTCGGCTATCGCGTTCCAAGCATCCAGGACCGGCAGTTTCGCGAGCAGGCGCATGGTGCGGCGGTAGGCCCCGACCGCGTCGAACGCCGCTGCCCGGCAGGTGACCTCGTCGGCGCCGGCCTCCCGGCCCGCCAGTACCAGCGACGCGGCGAGCCTTTTCAGGTCCCATTCCCAGGGGCCGGTCACGGTCTCGTCGAAGTCGTTCAGGTCGATGACGAGGCTGCCGCGCGCGTCTCCGTACAGGCCGAAGTTGGCCGCGTGCGCGTCGCCGCATATCTGTGCGCCGACGCCGGTGACGGGCGTGCCAACCAGGTCGTGTGCCATCAGTCCGGCGGAGCCCCGCAGGAACGCGAAGGGGCTGGCGGCCATGCGGCCCACGCGTATCGGCGTGAGCTCGGGTACCCGGCCCGCGTTGGATTCCTCCACCGCGCGGACGGCGTCCGGCCGGTCGGCGGAGAGCAGCAGCGAATCGTGCGAGGCGCGCGGGAACCGGTCCCGCAACGCTTTCCCCTCGGCCTTCGGGGATCCCTGTGCCCGGCGGTTTCCCGTTCCCGGTGCGTGCGGGCGGCGGGCGAATCCTGGGACGTCGGGGATCCGTCCCCGCCCGTCCTCCACCCCAGACCGCTGCGCCGGTGCCAACGCGTCGACCTCACCCATGGCGTGCCGCCTCCCCCGTCTCGTGCAACGCTCTCAACGTTCTCGTACAACGTTCTTGTGCAGCGCTCTCGCCCAACATCAAGAGTTCAACTGCCCCTGACGGTACAGGCGTCGGCGAAAGGCCGTCTCCCCCTGTGGATAACTCTGCGGGCACTCTTCTCGGCAGCCGGGTTTCCCGTCGTTTCACGTGAAACAGCCAAACGATGATGAGGGCGCCAAAGGGCAGGCGGCAAAGGGAACTTGAGGACGCGGGAGGGCACAGAAGCGGGATTCGAGGCCGGGCCCCAGGAAGCCCAGCCGCAGCCCCTACAACCCCGCGTCCCGTGCCAGCAGCGCCGCCTGGACCCGGTTCTCGCAGTCCAGCTTCGCCAGGATCCGGCTGACGTATGTCTTCACGGTGGCCTCGCTCATGTGGAGCCGCTTGCCGGCATCCGCATTGGACAGTCCTTCGCCGAGCAGCGCCAGGACGTCCCGCTCGCGCTCGGAGAGCACGCCGACCCGGCGCCGGGCTTCGTCGGCGCGGGCGGCGGCGCGGCCCGTGGCGAGCTGGTCGACGACGTGGCGGGTGGCCGCGGGCGAAAGGTAGGCGTCGCCTGCGGCCGCGGCGCGTACCGCACGGATCAGTTCGGCGGGCGCGGTGTCCTTGAGGAGGAATCCGGCGCCGCCGCGTTCCAGGGCGCGCAGGACGTTCTCCCGCTCCCCGAACGTGGTGAGGATGATCACTCGCGCCGCCGGTACGGTCCGGCGCAGCTCGGCCAGTGCGCTCAGCCCGTCCATTTCGGGCATCTGGATGTCGAGCAGCACCACGTCGACGGCGTGGGAGCGGGCGAGTTCGACGGCTTCGCGGCCGTTGGTGGCCTCGGCGACGACGTCGATCGCCGTGTCCGAGGTGAGGATCATGCGGATCCCGGCCCGGATGAGGGGTTCGTCGTCGGCGATCACGACCCTGATGCGTGGTCCCGTCACACCCAAATCCTGTCCTGATCCTGTCCTGTACGCCGCTCGGCCGCGCCCAAAGTCGGCCCGAGCCGCTCCGCGCCGCGGCTAGCGCGCCACGTCGTACGACTTCTTCTCGATCAGCTTGCCGTCCTTGAAGCAGAACCGGAACACCGGCTCGGTGTTGAGGCCCTCACCGGTGTCGGAAGACATCAGGACCAGGCAGCGGGAGCCTTCCGGTTCGGCGGGGCCTTTCCCGGCGAGGCCGGAGGTCAGGACGGTGTCGCCGCTCGGCAGCTCGTTGCGGACCTCCGCCTCGGACGTGCCGACCTTGATCCTGTCGTACTCGGACGGGTCGATCATGCCCTTCTCGGCCGATCCGGCGAGGAAGAACAGTCCGACTCCGGCGGCGATCGCCAGCAGTACCACTGCCCCCACGGCGATTCCGCATCCCAGCGCGACGCCCCCGGCCCTGTTCCTGCCGCCCATGCCCAGCTCCTTCTCCGCGATGTTCCAGTCCACGACCGGACCACCGTCGCCGAGCGGGAGGGCGGGTGACTGCTGTCGGAAGTCGTCGGGGGCGTCGACGAACGTCGCGGCCTCGGCCGCCCCGTAGGGCAGTACGCCCGCCACACGGAAGCCGCCGTCGTCCGTGGGGCCGGTGTGCACCATGCCGCCGACGAGCCGGGCACGCTCGTGCAACCCGGTGAGGCCCTGGCCGCCGCTGACCACTTCGCCGGCCTGGTCGGCGGTGGCCCGGTCGACGACGCCGTTGACGACCTCGACGACGAAGGAGTCCGGTTCGTAGCGCAGTTCCACGGTGATCGGGGCGCCGGGCGCATGCTTGTACGCGTTGGTCAGGGCTTCCTGGACGATCCTGTACGCAGCGTGCTCGCCGGCGGCGGCCAGCGGCCGGGGCTCGCCGCTGCCGCGCAGTTCCACGGTGTTCCCGGCGGAGCGTGCGGCCGCCACGAGCGCCTGGATCCCGGCGGTGCCGCGGGCGGCAGGCTGGGCTCCGTCGGGGGCGGCGGGGGCTTCGATGCCGTCGCGCAGGATGCCGACGACCTCGCGCAGTTCGTGCATGGCGGCGACCGAGGCCTGGCGCAGCACGCCGACGGCTTCGCGCTGGCGACCGGTCAGTTCGGGGTCGACTTCGAGGGCGCCGGTGTGCACGGAGATGAGGGCCAACTGGTGGCCGAGGCTGTCGTGCATGTCCTGGGCGATGCGCTGGCGTTCGCGCAGCCGGGCCTGGCCCGCGACCATGGCGCGTTCGCGGAGCAGCTGGGCGTTGTGTTCCTGCATGGCGCGCAGCAGGGTGCGCCGCTGGGACCAGTACCTGTTGGTGAGGCCGGGTACGACGGCCGCCGCCAGGAAGAAAAGGGTGCTGAAGACACCCATGAGGATGGGCTGCGCGATGGGCCACAGCGTGATGATGCCGAGCGCCTGGTAGAGGACGAAGGCGGCCGTGAAGGCGGCCAGAGCCCGTCCGGCGCCGACGATGCGCCGCCCTGCGGACCAGGCCGCGACCATCAGCAGCGGGGCGGTTTCGCCCGCCGCCATGGACAGGGCGGCCGCCGCGAGCAGCACGCTCGCGGGCAGGGAGCGGCGCAGCAGGGACAGCACCGCGACGCCGAGGGCGACGGCCACGGCCCTCAGCGGTCCTCCGGCGAGCAGTCCGATCCCGCCCGCCATCAGGGCCAGTACGAGCGCGAGCGCGGCCTCGCCGGTGATCCGGCGCCGCGTCCAGGGCTCGGGCCCCTTCAGCAGGCGCCATCCGCTACGGCCCCTCGATGACACATCCACGTCCGCACCCTAGGCAGAGCGTCCCCTGGTGGACGGCTCTCTTTCGTCGCGCCTCGCCGCGACAAAAGTCGATCTGTTCGCGCCGCCCGGAGCTCCGTCATGGGTTTGCGCGCGTCCGTCATGGGTTTGCGCGCGCTGGAACGCGACATATGACACAGGAGAATCAGAAGAAGGGCCGGAGCGCGTGAGACGGAGCGGTGAGACAGAACATGGGGAGACATGGGCAGTGGGTATCCGCACAAAGCCTGGTACATACGAAGGAAGCCCCGCAGATCCGGGGATCTACGGGGCTTCCGACTTGTGCGCGAGGGGGGATTTGAACCCCCACGTCCCGAAGGACACTGGCACCTGAAGCCAGCGCGTCTGCCGTTCCGCCACTCGCGCAAGAGTGGTGTGCTGGGCTCTCTCACTTTTCGGTGCGATTGCCTGGCGACGTCGAGAAGATTAGCACGCTGGGCAGGGTGGATTCACATCCGTTGTTTGCGGCGACCCTGGTGGGGAGGAGCAGATCAGGAGAGAGGCAACCCGCGGCATCGTTACCCGCTCCTCCTGAGTGCACCCCGGGTGCGGGACACTGTCGGGAAGCCACCTCTACGATCCGTACGAGAGGTGCGTGTGAGAGGTGACACTCGTCCACAGGGCACAGAAGGGGAACCAGCCGATTTCCCGACGCGTGGATACGATCAGTAAGCAGTACCAAGAGCGTGACCCAGAGCAGAACCGGCAGCAACACCAGGACGGCAACGACGGAGGAGGTGCCCCATGGGAGTCCTGAAGCGTTTCGAGCAGCGTCTCGAAGGCCTGGTCAACGGCACCTTCGCGAAGGTCTTCAAGTCCGAGGTCCAGCCCGTCGAGATCGCCGGCGCGCTCCAGCGCGAGTGCGACAACAACGCGTCGATCTGGAACCGGGACCGCACGGTCGTCCCCAACGACTTCATCGTCGAGTTGAGCGCTCCGGACTTCGAGCGGCTCAGCCCGTACTCGGGCCAGCTCGGCGACGAGTTGTCCGGCCTGGTGCGTGACTACGCGAAGCAGCAGCGCTACACCTTCATGGGCCCGATCAAGGTGCACTTGGAGAAGGCCGAGGACCTCGACACCGGTTTGTACCGGGTGCGCAGCCGTACGCTCGCGTCCAGCACCGACCAGCAGGGCCCGCAGGGTCCCCAGGGCCCCGGCCCGGGTACCCCGCAGCGTCCCGCGCCCGTGGCCCCTCAGGGCGGCCGTGGCGGCTACGGCTACCCGCCGGCCGCGGCACCGCCCATGCCCGCGGCGCCGCCTCCGGGCCGCCCGGGTGGTTCGCCCGCCGACCGCCGTCCGGCGGCTCCGGGGCCGATGCCGGGCGGGCACGGCCAGGTGCGACGCTGGATCGAGATCAATGGCACCCGCCACCAGATCTCCCGCCCGACTCTGGTCCTTGGCCGCAGCACCGATGCGGATGTGAGGATCGACGATCCCGGCGTCTCGCGCCGGCACTGTGAGATCCGGACCGGAACGCCCCCGACGATCCAGGATCTCGGGTCCACCAACGGCATCGTGGTGGACGGGCAGCACACCACCCGCGCTACGCTCCGCGACGGCTCGCGGATCGTCGTGGGCAGCACCACCATCGTTTACCGGCAAGCCGAAGGGTGAAGCGGGGGCAATGTCAGAGCTGACCCTCACGGTCATGCGGTTGGGTTTCCTCGCCGTACTGTGGCTGTTCGTCATCGTGGCCGTACAGGTCATTCGCAGCGACCTGTTCGGTACGCGCGTCACCCAGCGCGGTTCGCGCCGGGGCAATGACGCGAACCGGCAGCCGCAGACCGGCAGGCAGGCCGCCGCGGCCGCCGCGCCACCGCCCCAGCGCGGCCAGCAGCAGGGTGGCGGCGGGCGGCAGCGCCGTGGCGCCCCCACCAAGCTGGTCGTGTCCGAGGGCACTCTCACCGGCACCACGGTCGCGTTGCAGGGCCAGACTATTTCGCTGGGCCGGGCGCACGATTCGACGATCGTCCTGGACGACGACTACGCGTCGAGCCGCCATGCCAGGATCTACCCGGACCGGGACGGCAATTGGATCGTCGAGGATCTCGGGTCCACCAACGGCACCTATCTGGACCGGACCCGGCTCACCACCCCGACCCCGATTCCGCTGGGCGCGCCGATCCGCATCGGCAAGACCGTCATCGAGCTGCGGAAGTAGTACGACAATGAGCGAGCGGAGCGAGCGAGCCGCGGCGGTCCCCAGGGACCGGGACGGGCTCCCGACCGGAGGGTGGGCAGTGTGGCTCGACATGACCGGCTGTACCCCGAGCCGACAGGCGAGGTGCGCATGAGTCTCTCCCTGCGTTTCGCCGCCGGATCGCACAAGGGCATGATCCGCGAGGGGAACGAGGACTCCGGTTACGCCGGTCCCCGTCTCCTCGCCATCGCCGACGGCATGGGCGGTCAGGCCGCCGGTGAGGTCGCCTCGTCCGAGGTGATCTCCACGCTGGTCACGCTCGACGACGACGTTCCCGGTTCGGACATCCTCACCTCGCTGGGCACCGCCGTGCAGCGGGCCAACGACCAGCTGCGCATGATGGTCGAGGAGGACCCCCAGCTGGAGGGGATGGGCACCACGCTCACCGCTCTGCTGTGGACGGGTCAGCGCCTGGGCCTGGTGCATGTGGGCGACTCGCGCGCCTATCTGCTGCGCGACGGCGTCCTCACGCAGATCACCCAGGACCACACCTGGGTGCAGCGGCTGGTCGACGAGGGTCGCATCACCGAGGAAGAGGCCACCACCCACCCGCAGCGCTCGCTCCTGATGCGCGCGCTGGGCAGCGGCGACCATGTCGAGCCCGATCTGTCGATCCGTGAAGTGCGGGCCGGCGACCGGTACTTGATCTGTTCTGACGGCCTGTCGGGGGTGGTCTCCCACCAGACGATGGAGGAGACCCTCGCCAGCTACCAGGGCCCGCAGGAGACCGTGCAGGAGCTGATCCAGCTCGCGCTGCGCGGCGGCGGTCCCGACAACATCACGGTGATCATCGCCGATGTGCTGGACGTCGACTCCGGGGACACCCTGGCGGGGCAGCTCAACGACACGCCGGTCATCGTGGGCGCGGTCGCCGAGAACCAGCTGCAGTCGAACGACGGCGGCGCCATGCAGACCCCGGCCGGCCGCGCCTCCGGGCTCGGCCGCCCCGCGCCGTCGCCCCCGGGTGGCGGCTTCGGCCCGCCCGGAAGTGGCGACGACAGCGGCTACGGCAATCCGCCCGAGGGCGCGTTCGGCTCGTACACCGACGAGGACTTCGTCAAGCCGCGCCGGCGCGGCGGCAAAGGCCGGTGGATCCGCAGATCGCTGTACATCGTGCTGGCCCTCGCGGTCGTCGGCGGCGGTCTGTACGGCGGGTACCGCTGGACGCAGACGCAGTACTTCATCGGCACCAACAGCGACGGCACGCCGCACGTGGCGTTGTACCGGGGCATCAGCCAGGACCTGGCGTGGGTGAAGCTCTCCAAGGTGGAGACCGATCACCCCGAGATCGAACTCAAGTACCTCCCGCAGTACCAGCGCAACCAGATCGACTCGACGATCGCCGCGAGCAGCCTCGACAAGGCGCAGGCCAAGATCCAGGAGTTCGCGACGCAGGCGTCCGCCTGCAAGAAGGAGGAGGAGCGCCGCGCCGCGGAGGGCAACAACTCCGCGAAGCCCGGCACGGGCGCCACCGGCGCCCCGTCCAGCAAGACCACCACCACCGCATCTCCCACACCCGGCCCCAGCCTCTCGGAGGACGAGCAGAAGCTGGTCTCGCAGTGCGGTAAGCAGTAGGCAGCCGTAGGGGGCCTTTCCACACCATGAGCGTTGTCACCAACACGACCACCATTGGCGCGATCGAAGCACCGAGCCGCCGCAACACCGAGCTGGCCCTGCTGATCTTCGCCGTGGCCATCCCGGTGTTCGCGTACGCCAACGTGGGGCTTGCCATGACCGGCAAGCTTCCCTCCGGCATGCTCGGATACGGTCTGGGCCTGGGCCTGATGGCGGGTGTGGCGCACTTGGTGGTGCGCAAGTTCGCCAAGTACGCCGATCCACTGCTGCTGCCGCTCGCGACGCTGCTCAACGGGCTCGGCCTGGTGCTGATCTGGCGGCTCGACCAGTCGCCCCGGCTGATCCAGCGCGCGAAGAACGCCTGGGGCAAGTTCTCCCCCGACGCTCCCCACCAGCTCCTGTTCACCGCGGTCGGTGTCGCCCTGTTCATCGGCGTGCTGCTGTTGCTGAAGGATCACCGCATCCTGCAGCGCTACACGTACATCTCGATGGCGGTGGCGCTGTTCCTGCTGGTCCTGCCGATGTTCTTCCCGGCCGTCAACGGCGCGAAGATCTGGATCTCGATTCCCGGCCTCGGCACCATCCAGCCCGGCGAGTTCGCGAAGATCATCATCGCGATCTTCTTCTCCGGCTACCTGATGGTGAAGCGGGACGCGCTGGCGCTGGCCAGCCGCCGCTTCATGGGTCTGTACCTGCCGCGCGGCCGTGACCTCGGGCCGATCCTGGTCATCTGGGCGATGTCGATCCTGATCCTCGTCTTCGAGACCGACCTCGGCACCTCGCTGCTGTTCTTCGGCCTGTTCGTCGTCATGCTGTACGTGGCCACCGAGCGCACCAGCTGGATCGTGTTCGGTCTGCTGATGTCGGCGGTCGGCGCGGTGGGCGTGGCCACCTTCGAGTCGCATGTGCAGCAGCGTGTGAAGGCCTGGATGGACCCCTTCGCCTGCTACAAGACGGACGGCGCCTGCCAGCAGATCGGCGACGCGATCATGTCGTTCGGATCCGGCGGCACGCTCGGCACCGGCCTCGGCCAGGGCAACTCCGACCTCATCGGCTTCGCCGCCAACGCCGACTTCATCCTCTCCACCGTCGGCGAGGAACTGGGCCTGGCCGGAATGATGGCGCTGCTGCTGATCTACGGCCTGATCGTGGAGCGCGGCGTGCGCACCGCGCTCGCCGCCCGCGACCCGTTCGGCAAGCTCCTCGCGATCGGCCTCTCCGGCGCCTTCGCGCTCCAGGTGTTCGTCGTGGCCGGCGGTGTGATGGGCCTCATCCCGCTGACCGGTATGACGATGCCGTTCCTCGCGCAGGGCGGTTCGTCCGTCATCGCCAACTGGGCCCTGATCGGCATCCTGATCCGGATCAGCGACACCGCTCGCCGCCCCGCGCCGGCCCCCGCCCCGTCCCCCGACGCCGAGATGACCCAGGTGGTCCGACCGTGAACAAGCCCCTGCGCCGGATCGCGATCTTCTGCGGGCTGCTCGTCCTCTCGCTGATGATCCGCGACAACTGGCTCCAGTACGTCCGGGCCGACGAGCTGAACGCGAGCAAGTACAACCGCCGCGTCCAGATCGAGCGGTTCGCCCACGAGCGCGGCAACATCATCACGGCCGACGGCCAGACGATCACCGGCTCCACGGAGACCTCGGGCACCGACTTCAAGTACAAGCGGGTCTGGAAGGACGGCACCATGTGGTCGCCGGTCACCGGATACGCCTCGCAGATCTTCGACGCGTCCCAGCTGGAGAAGATCGAGGACAGCATCCTGTCCGGCACCGACAACCGCCTCTTCTTCGACCGCACCCTTTCGATGTTCACCGGCGAGAAGAAGCAGGGCGGCAACGTCGTCACCACCCTGAACAGCGCCGCCCAGAAGGCCGCCTTCCAGGGCCTCGGCGACAAGAAGGGCGCGGTCGCGGCGATCAACCCGCAGACCGGCGCCATCCTCGCGCTGGCCTCGACACCGTCGTACGACCCGTCCGTGTTCGCGGGCAGCACCAACAAGGACAGCAGCAACTACAAGGCGCTGCTGGACGACAAGAACCAGCCCATGCTGAACCGGGCGCTGCGCCAGACCTACCCTCCGGGCTCCACCTTCAAGGTGGTCACCGCCGCCGCGGCCCTGGAGAACGGGCTGTACTCCGGCATCGACGACCCGACGCGGTCGCCAGTGCCGTACATCCTGCCGGACACCGCCCACCAGCCGCTGAACAACGAGGGCAACATCCCCTGTGAGAACGCCACGCTGAAGGTGGCTCTCCAGTGGTCCTGCAATACCGTCTTCGGCAAGATCAGCGCCGACCTGGGCAACGAGAAGATGAAGGCCGAGGCCGAGAAGTTCGGCTTCAACAAGCAGATCTTCAACCCGGTCCGCACCGACGCCAGCATCTACCCGAAGGACAACCGCCCGCAGAACGCCATGGCGGGCATCGGGCAGGCCTCCAACCGTGCGACCCCGCTCCAGATGGCCATGGTCGCCGCCGCCGTCGCCAACGACGGCAAGCTGATGAAGCCGTACATGGTCGACCAGCTCCAGGCGCCGAACGTGGACGTGCTCTCCAAGACCCAGCCGGAGCAGATGAGCCAGCCGATGTCGGCCGCCAATGCCCAGAAGCTGCAGAAGATGATGGAGTTCGTGGTCACCGACGGCACCGGCAAGAACGGCCAGATCGCGGGCGTGACCGTCGGCGGCAAGACCGGTACCGCCCAGCACGGTGTCGACAACAACGGCAACCCCTACGCCTGGTTCATCTCCTACGCGAAGACCGGGGACGGCTCCCCGGTCGCGGTCGCCGTGGTGATCGAAGGCTCCGACACGACCCGTGACGACATCGCGGGTGGCGCGCTTGCGGCCCCCATCGCCAGGAACGTGATGAAGGCGGTGCTCGACAGCAAGAAGTGACCCGGGCTGTTTCACGTGAAACGGTCGCTCGTTTCACGTGAAACATCACACGTGCCCTGTACCGGTCCGGTATCAGGTGGCGGTCGCGAGCTGATCGGCTTGCGGTGCCCGGTAGCGTATGCGCGAACAGCACACCGCCGGACCACCCATGGGTACGGTCGGGACAGACGGAGAGGGCTGGATTAGCTATGGAAGAGCCGCGTCGCCTCGGCGGCCGGTACGAGCTGGGCCAGGTGCTCGGCCGTGGTGGCATGGCGGAGGTCTACCTCGCGCACGACACCCGGCTCGGCCGCACCGTCGCCGTGAAGACGCTGCGGGCCGACCTCGCCCGCGATCCGTCTTTCCAGGCCCGGTTCCGCCGTGAGGCCCAGTCGGCCGCCTCGCTCAACCACCCGGCGATCGTCGCTGTCTACGACACCGGCGAGGACTACGTCGACAACGTCTCCATCCCGTACATCGTGATGGAGTACGTCGACGGTTCGACCCTGCGCGAACTGCTGCACTCCGGGCGCAAGTTGCTGCCCGAGCGCACCCTGGAAATGACCATCGGCATCCTCCAGGCGCTGGAGTACTCGCACCGCAACGGGATCGTCCACCGTGACATCAAGCCGGCGAACGTCATGCTGACGCGCACCGGCCAGGTCAAGGTCATGGACTTCGGCATCGCCCGCGCCATGGGCGACTCCGGCATGACGATGACGCAGACCGCCGCCGTGATCGGCACCGCCCAGTACCTCTCCCCGGAGCAGGCCAAGGGCGAGCAGGTCGACGCGCGAAGCGACCTGTACTCGACGGGCTGCCTGCTGTACGAGCTGCTCACCGTCCGGCCCCCCTTCGTCGGGGACTCGCCGGTCGCGGTGGCCTACCAGCACGTACGCGAGGAGCCGCAGCCTCCCTCGAACTTCGACACCGAGATCACGCCCGAGATGGACGCCATCGTCCTCAAGGCGCTGGTCAAGGACCCCGACTACCGCTACCAGTCGGCGGACGAGATGCGCGCCGACATCGAGGCCTACCTCGACGGTCAGCCGGTCGCCGCGACCGCCGCCCTGGGCGCGGTCGGCTACGGCAACGGGTACGACGGCTACAACAACGGCTACGGCAACGACCAGCCGACGACCGCGCTGCGCCCGACCGACTCGGGTGCGGGTCAGACCTCGATGCTGCCGCCGGTCAATCCGGACGACGGCGGCTACGGCTATGACGACCGCCCCGCCCGGCGCCGCCAGAAGAAGTCCCACACCTCGACGATCCTGCTGATCCTGGCGGGCGTCCTGGTGCTGGTCGGCGCGATCCTGATCGGCAAGTCCGTCTTCAGCGGCAACGCCGACAGCGGCACGGTGAGCGTGCCCAACCTCGTCGGCAGCAGCCAGGGCGACGCGGAGAAGCTGGCGACCAACGCCGGGGTCAAGATGTCCGTGACCAAGAACGAGCCGTGCGCGGACCAGCCCAAGGGCAACATCTGCAGCCAGAACCCGGCGAACGGCAACATGAAGAAGGGCGAGACCGTCTTGGTCACCGTCTCCACGGGCGCGCCCAAGATCGAGGTTCCGGACGTCACGCAGAAGGACAAGGACAGCGCGACGCAGCTGCTCCAGAGCAAGGGCTTCCAGGTGAAGACCAAGGAGGTCGAGTCCAGCTCGACGCCGGGCACGGTCGTCACCCAGGACCCGACGGGCGGTTCGCAGGCGGAGAAGAACTCGACGGTCACGCTTGAGATCGCCAAGAAGCAGACCACGAAGATGCCCGATGTGACGGGTTCGGATTACAACGTCGCGGTCCAGCAGCTCAATGCTCTCGGCTTCACGAACGTGTCCCGCCAGGACGTGGACTCCGCGGACAAGCCGCTCAACCAGGTCGTCTCGATGACCCCGACCGGCAACACCAACCAGGCCAAGGACGTGCAGATCGTCCTGAAGGTCTCCAAGGGCCCGCAGAGCCAGACTCCTCCGCCCGGCGGCCAGGTGGCCATTCCGCAGGGTCTGGTCGGGCAGACGGTGAAGAAGGCCGAGCAGGCGCTGAACGACGCGGGCTTCAGCAACATCCAGTTCGCGCCGGGCAGTTCGGACGACGAGAAGGCGCGCGTCACGATCGTCACGCCCGGCTCGGGCACCATGGCCGACCCGAACCAGCCGGTCACGCTGACCACGTTCGGCGGCGGCGGGGGCGGCTTCCCGTTCGGCGGACCGTCCGGCGGACCGCTGACCTAGTCCGCGCAGCGCTCAGCACTGAGCCCCGGCACCCTGTGAGGGTGCCGGGGCTCAGTGGCGTACTGGCTCGGTCTCAGTGCCGTACGAGCGGCGCCGTAGCAACTCGGCGTATTACTTGCGCAGTTCGGCCGGCGGGGTGCGCCTGGCGTCGACCTTCTCGGTGCGCACCAGCTCGCCCCACACGATGTAGCGGTACTTCGAGGTGTAGACCGGGGTACAGGTCGTCAGGGTGATGTACTGGCCGGGCTTCTTGGCGCCCGACTCCTTCGGGACCGGCTGCAGCACGTCGACGTTGTACTTCGACGTCTCGCTCAGCTCCGCGAACACCTTGTAGACGTACCAGGTGTCCTTGGTCTCGAAGACGACCGGATCGCCGGTCTTCAGCTTGTCGATGTTGTGGAACTTGGCGCCGTGGCCGTCCCGGTGGGCGGCGAGGGTGAAGTTGCCGCTCTTGGCCGCGCCGGGAAGCGTCGACTTGACCGGGTCCGTGTAGTAGCCGGCCACACCGCCGTTGAGGACGTCGGTGTCGGTGCCCTTCTTGACGAGCACCTCGCCGTTCTTCATCGCCGGCACGTGCAGGAAGCCGATGCCGCCCTTGGTGTCGAGCGCCCCGGGGCCCGTGGAGGCCGCCCAGTCGCGGCGCACGGTGTCGCCCTGTGCGGACGCCTCGCGGTCGGCCATGACGTTCGTCCACCACAGCGAGTAGACGACGAAGAGGCCGAGCACCAGGCCCGCCGTGATGAGCAGTTCGCCGAAGACGCTGATGACGCCCGCGACGGCACCGCGGCCGCGCCGGGCCGGAGCCGGTCCGGGCGTGCCGGTCCGCTCGTCGTGGTCGGTTCCTGTCGCCACCGCACCCGCCCCTGCTGTCCGTTCGGTCATTCCACGAGCGCGTCGGGCTTGCCCTTGCTGCGCGGTCGGTCGTCGACCATCTTGCCCCACACGATCAGCCGGTAGGTACTCGTGAATTCCGGCGTGCATGTCGTCAGCGTCAGATAGCGGCCGGGCTTGGTGAATCCGGATCCCACGGGGATCGGCTTCAGTACCGACACGTTCGCCGGGGAGGTCTGCGGCAGCTGGCTGGTGATCTCGTAGGTGTAGTACGCGTCCTGCGTCTCGACGATGACCTTGTCCCCCGCCTTCAGCCGGTTGATGTACCGGAAGGGCTCGCCGTGGGTGTTGCGGTGGGCGGCGACCGCGAAGTTGCCGGTCGCGTCCGCCGGCATGGCCGTCTTGAGGGAGCCCTCGTCGTAGTGGCCGATCATGCCCTTGTCGAGGACCTTCGTCTTGCTGGTGCCCTGCGCGATCGGGACGACGACGTCCAGCTTGGGGATGTGCATGATGGCGAAGCCCTGGCCGGGCGCGAACGTGCCGGGCTTGCGGCCGTCCGCCCAGTCCTGCGCGATCTTCTTGGCGGCGCTGCCCGCCTCCTGGTGTGCGCGGACGTTCGTCCACCACAGCTGGTACGTCACGAACAGGAGCATCACCACGCCCAGCGTGATGAAGGCTTCCCCCAGGACCCGGCTGGCGATCACCGCAGCGCTGTCCTTGCGCGCCTTGGCCGCGCGCCGAGCCTCGGCCCGGGTCAGTCGCCGCCCGTCCGGCTCGGCAACGGGAACGGGGGCCGCGCGCCCCTTGCTCTTGGCGGCCTTGCGCCGCTCTGCCCGCCCTCCGGTGGCCGGCGGGACGGCTGCCCGCTCGTCCACGGTCCGCAGCGCGACGGTCTCACTGTCCCTCGTCGCGACGGAACGCGGATCGGCGACGGAACGCGGACCGGGGGCGTACCGGGGATCGGGGCCGGACATCGGCTCCGAAAGGGATTCCGAGAGGGATATCGGCTCCGGGACGGGTATCTCGGGCATCGCCCGGGTGATCGGCGCGGCGGCCGGTTCGGATATCGGCTCCTGCGCGGGATACCAGTCCTGCTGGTGGGCCACGGGGCCCGGCGGGTACCACTCCTGAGGCTGCGTCAGCGGCTCGGGAGCAGGCGCCGGCGGGTCGGCCGCAGGCCCGGATACGGGCTCCTGTGCGGGGGCTGAAGCGTCGGGTGGCAGGTTGCCGGCCCGGAACCAGGGCGAGCCGTGCCCGCCGGGTGGCAGGGGGTCCGTCAGCGGGTCGTACTCGTGCTCCGGACGCACGGCAGTCACGCCGCGGCCTTGCCCACCACCGGCGCGAGCCCCGCCGACCGCTCGACGGCCCCCGCGTCCCCGCATCGGACCAGCCAGTTGGCCAGCATGCGGTGGCCGTGCTCGGTCAGGACCGACTCGGGGTGGAACTGGACCCCCTCGACCGGCAGTTCACGGTGGCGCAGCCCCATGATGATGCCGTCCTCGGTGCGGGCGGTGACTTCGAGCTCGCCCGGAAGGGTCGCCGGCTCGGCGGCCAGCGAGTGGTAGCGGGTCGCCGTGAAAGGAGAGGGGAGCCCCGCGAAAACGCCTGTGCCCTGGTGCAGCACCGGCGACGTCTTGCCGTGCAGCAGCTCGGGGGCCCGGCCCACGACGCCGCCGTACGCGACCATCATCGACTGCATACCGAGACAGACGCCGAAGACGGGCACGCCGGTTGCGGCGCAGTGGCGCACCATGTCGACGCAGATGCCCGCCTGTTCGGGCGCGCCGGGACCGGGAGAGAGCAGGACGCCGTCGAAGCCGTCCTGGGCGTGTTCGAGGGACACCTCGTCGTTGCGGACGACCTCGCACTCGGCGCCGAGCTGGTACAGGTACTGGACCAGGTTGAAGACGAAGCTGTCGTAGTTGTCGACTACGAGAATGCGCGCGCTCACCGGGCTGCCGTCCCCATCCCCTGGTCCACCGTCACGTCGTTGAACGGGAGCAGCGGCTCCGCCCACGGGAAGACGTACTGGAAGAGCACGTAGACGATCACGAGCACCATCGCGAGCGAGATGAGCGCCCGCAGCCACGCGTTGCCCGGCAGATGCCGCCAGATCCAGCCGTACATGCTGTCCCCGCTGTCCCTTCCGACGATCGTTACGGCACCAGAGTAAGGGGCTGGACTGTGGTTGGGGGTCAGCCGTCCAAAGCTGTGGGTCTGCCCTGCGCCACGGGCAGCGTGGAGTCGAGGTGCCCCCAGACGATCAGCCGGTGGCTGCTGCCCCATTCCGGGTCGCAGGTGGTGAGCGTCAGATAGCGGCCGGGCGAGCGGAACGGCGACTTGGCGGGGACGGGGTCGATGACGGCGACGTCGCTGGGCACGGTCCGGTAGGGCTTGTCGTCGATGCGGTAGGTGTACCAGGTGGTGTCGTCGCGCAGGACGACCGCGTCGCCGGGCCGCAGTTCGGGGAAGTCCTTGAACGGGTCGCCGTAGGTGCGCCGGTGGCCGGCGACGGAGAAGTTGCCCTGCTGGCCGAGCTGCGCGGTGTTGGCGTAGTGGCCCAGGCCCTTCTGGAGGTCCTTGACGGCGGTGCCTTCGAGGACGGGCTTGTGCCAGCCCTTGCCGAGCCGGGGGATGTACATGACGGCGAAGGAGCGGCCTTCGGTGTACGCGGGCGGTGGGGCGGCCTTGTGCGGGGCTGCCGGGCGGGGCGGGGGGTTCTGGGCCCACTGCTCCCGCAGGCCGGATATCTGGTCGCCGGCCGCGTTGTCGGCCTTCACGCCGGTCCAGTACAGGAGGTACACGACGAACAGGACGATCAGGGTGCCGACGGTGAGGCACAGTTCGCTGAAGGTCCTCACGACGATCCGCACGGACATCGGAGATGCCCCTTCCCGCGCGCTACTTCACCGGTTTCGCGTAGTGGAGATCCACTGTGCCCGAGTAGGCAGCGAGAGTCATCGTCTTGTGCTCGTCGACTTTCCAGCCGAGCCCGTAGGCCTTCACGTACAGCTGGTAGTTCTGGATCGCCTTGGACGCGTTCAGCGCGCCGCGCAGCTTCCCGGTGTCACCGACCGCCGTGATCTTGTACGGGGGCGAGTAGACGCGGCCCTGGAGGATCAGGGTGTTGCCGACGCAGCGCACCGCGCTGGTGGCGATCAGGCGCTGGTCCATGACCTGGATGCCCTGGGCGCCGCCCTGCCACAGCGCGTTGACGACGGCCTGCAGGTCCTGCTGGTGGATGACGAGGTCATTGGCCTGCGGGGCGGGGTAGCCGGGGGCGGCCGTGGCGTTGGGCGGGGCGTCGTTGAGCGTGACGCTCAGCGCCTTTCCGGAGACCGGCGCGGTGCCCGAGGCGTCCTTGAGACCGTTGAGGAGCTGGTCCTGGGCCTTGGTGGAGCCGTCGTCGCGCTGGGCGAGCGCGTCGACGTCGCCGCGCAGAGCCGCGGTGGAGTCGCCGAGTTCCTTGTTCTTGTGGTCGCGCTGTTTGATCAGGTCCGACAGCTTCAGGAGCGAGGCGTCGGTGCGGATGTTGGTGCCCTTGGCCGTGTTGAAACTGGTGACGAAGATGAGGCCGGCGAGCGCGAACACGGCGGCGGAGAGCAGCCGTACGGGGCGGGCGCGCAGGCGGCGCCGGGGCTGCTCGGGGACCCCGTCGGGGGAGTCGGCAGAATTGCTCAACGTACCCTTATCTCCTTCGGCGCCACGGAAGCACTACGCTAACGGACGCTTGGGGGAGGCTTCCCCCGCAGTCCCGTCCCCCGGCGCCGCCACAGTTCCCTGCGCGGTCACGCAGCGCATCGACAGGAGAGTTCCTCGTGCCGAAGTCACGTATCCGCAAGAAGGCCGATTTCACGCCGCCGCCCGCGAAGCAGGCGACCGCCATCAAACTGGGCAGCCGAGGCTGGGTCGCCCCGGTGATGCTGGCGTTCTTCCTCATCGGGCTCGCCTGGATCGTCCTCTTCTATGTGACCGAGGGCGACCTACCGCTCAAGGCGCTCGGCAACTGGAACATCGTCGTCGGCTTCGGCTTCATCGCGGGTGGTTTCGGCGTGTCCACGCAGTGGAAGTAGCGCTGTCCGTACCGTGAAAATCGCGCTGTTCGGACAGGGGCAGGAGCGGCGAATGCAAGCTCTGCCCCTAGTTATCCACAGCGCTATCCACCGGGAGTGGATAACTCAGACGATCTGTGGATAACTTCCGGAAGGTTGACGCCGGTGTGACTGGCTCCGCCGGCCTCCACACCCCATGCGCCCCTTGCCCCGCCTGGAAAGACCCAGGTCAGGAGCGAGGGGCGCAGGCGTTCCCCACCCGGTGCACAAGTTCGGACACTCGCTGTGGACAACTCTGGGGAAAGCTCGTACCCGCTGTGGTCAGGTGAGCTGAGCGGTGCGGATCAGCACGATGCCGACCGAGACCGCGAGCACCAGCAGACAGCTGCCCCACTGCACCAGGTCGCGCCGCTCCGCGGGGGCGTGGACCATGCCGATGCCGAGCAGGACACCCGCGACCAGCCCGCCCACGTGCGCCTGCCAGGCAATGCCCGCCCACGCGAACGTGAAGATCAGGTTGACCACGAGCAGCCCGATGACCGGACGCATGTCGTACTTCATCCGCCGCATCAGCACCGCCATGGCACCGAACAGGCCGAAGATCGCGCCGGACGCGCCGAGCGTCAACTGGTTCTGGGCCGCGAGCAGGTACGTCAGCGCGCCGCCCGCCAGGCCCGACACGAAGTACAGCGCCAGATAGCGGGCCCTTCCGAGCGCGGCCTCCAGGGGGCCGCCGAGCCACCACAGGCTGAGCATGTTGAAGCCGATGTGGGCGTAGCCGTTGTGCAGGAACATCGAGGTCAGCAGGCGATACCACTGGCCCTCGGCGACGCCTTGTACGCCATCGAAGCCCGGGACTCTGGCCCATCCAAGGAGGGAGAACTCGTCGGCGATCCGCTGTCCGACCGCCAACTGCACCAGGAATACGGCGACGTTGACCCCGATGAGGATCTTGGTGAACAGCTGCGGGTCGCCCGCCGCCAGGACCCCGCCCGCCAGCGTGCGCGGCTGATTCGCCGTCGGGGCGTGACCGGTGCCGGAGCCGGAGCGCACGCATTCCGGGCACTGGAAGCCGACGGAGGCGCTGATCATGCACTCGGGGCAGATCGGGCGGTCGCAACGGCTGCAGCTGATGCCGGTGTGCACCCCGGGATGCCGGTAGCAGCTGGGCAGGCCGGCCTGCCGCGCCTGATCCTCGTCCTGGTTCATCGGGCTCCCTCGTCCTCGTGCAGCAGCTCCGCCCCGCTCGTCATACGCACGAGCGGGGCGGAAAGGTTCCCTGCGGAGCCGGAGATCAGCCTTCGCGGGACTCGACGACGACCGACTCGATGACCACGTCGTTGACCGGGCGGTCGGTGCGCGGGTTGGTCTGGGTGGCGGCGATGGCGTCCACGACCTTGCGGCCGGCGTCGTTCGAGACCTCGCCGAAGATGGTGTGCTTGCGGGTCAGCCACGCGGTGGGCGACACGGTGATGAAGAACTGCGAGCCGTTGGTGGCCGGGCCGGCGTTGGCCATGGCCAGCAGGTACGGCTTGTCGAAGCCCAGCTCCGGGTGGAACTCGTCGGCGAACTCGTAGCCCGGGCCGCCGGTGCCGTTGCCCAGCGGGTCGCCGCCCTGGATCATGAAGCCGCTGATCACGCGGTGGAAGACGGTGCCGTCGTACAGCGGGGCCGTGGTCTTCTCACCGGTCGCCGGGTTCGTCCACTCGCGCTCGCCCTTGGCGAGTTCCACGAAGTTCTTGACCGTCTTGGGTGCGTGGTTCGGCAGGAGCCGAATCTCGATGTCGCCCTGGTTGGTCTTCAGGGTGGCGTAAAGCTGCTCGGCCACGATCTGCCTTCCTTAGAGGTCTGCACTGACGTCCCACGATCCTCGCACGGACCGCACCGGCGAACGGGAAAGCGCCCGGTTACCGACAGATACCCGCTGAACGGTGCCGTACCGCCCGCGACCGTGGCATTGTCGACCGCAAGCTCCCTCCAGTACTGCGCCCAGCACCACGCCCCGCAGATGCTTCAAACACTCGATGCCCACCCGGATGCCTTTGAGCGCATGCCGGGTACCCGCAGGACAGGCATGATTTCGAGATGGGTGGAAAGGCGACATACCGAACCGCCACCAAGGAGGAGGATCACGTGACCCGCATGGAGAGCGTGCGCGCCGCGACCGGAACGGCGAAGGAGAGCGTGCTGCACGCCGCGGAAGTGGTGGCGCCCTACGCCGATTCGGCCAGGCAGCAGGCCGCACAGTATGCCCAGCACTACGCCCAGGAAGCGCGCGTACGCGTCGCGCCGAAGGTGTCGAAGGCCGCGGCCCAGGCCCGCACCCAGGCCCGGCACCAGTACGACGCCCACCTCGCGCCGCGCGTCCCGCCGAAGGTGGACGAGGTGACCCACCAGGCGGCGGAGCGCTCGCGCCGGGCCGTCCGGCAGGCCGCCGAATACGCCGCCCCGCGCGTGGAACAGGCGGTCGCCGCCGCCCAGCCGCTGCGCGAAGAAGCCAGGGCACGCTCGGCGGCCGCCCTCGCCGCGCTGCGCGGACAGGTGACGACGCAGGAGATCGAGAAGCTCGCGCGCAAGCACCGGCGCCAGGCCAGGGCGGCCCGCGCCGCCAAGGGTCTCGTGATCCTCGGCATCCTCGCGGGCGGCGCGTTCGCCGCGTGGCGGTGGTGGGACAAGCAGGCCAACCCGGACTGGCTGGTCGAGCCCCCGGAGCCGACCGAGGTCGGCGACCGTCCCCCGCTCACCTCCGTGGACGGCAGCACCACCGACGCCCTCGACCCCGAGGTACAGGCCAAACAGGCCGCGGAAGAGGCGGCGGAACGCGACGAACGGCACTGAGTGGCCGTCGATCGGCGCTGAGCGACAGGAAGCGCGACGGACGCCCGGCTGCCCGTTGAGGCGGCCGGGCGTCGGTCGTCGCCGCCGTCAGGCGCGCTGCTTCCGGGCCCTCACCAGGCACCAGGCGCCGCCGCCGAGGAACACGAAGTTCACCGAGCGGACCACCAGGCCCGCCATCAGGCTGTGGTCCTCGGGCAAGCCGGCGGCCCTGGCTTGAATGATCCAGATCAGCACGCCGCCCAGAACGATCAAGGCGACCCCGCCGGCACCCCAGGCCGCCCGGCCGGTCGCGGTCCGCTCGGCTTCCATCCCCAACCCACCTTCCGCACTCGGCGATTCGGCGCCTGCCCGTACGCCCCCGCCAGGCTACGTCTCCTCCTGGAGCGCAAGATCATTTCAGGGGCCGGCCCGGTCGGATTGACCGGGAAGCGTGCCCATTCGGCGCGGATCCAGCGCCTCGGCCCGCGCCCCGGCTCGGGGCACCCAGCGATGAGACAGGCGCACAAAGAGGCCCCCCAACCCGCGTTTACGCAGGTCAGGGGGCCTCTGGGATGTGGAGCCTAGGAGATTCGAACTCCTGACATCTGCCTTGCAAAGGCAGCGCTCTACCAACTGAGCTAAGGCCCCGGATGAGGTGGTGCGGGACCAGAGTACCGGGTGGAACCGGGGATCTCGCAAAAGGATTGGGACTCCCGGTGAACGACCACTCTCCGTAAGATGCTCGTCGAGGTTCGCACCCGTGAAGCGGCCTCAATGGGGAAGCGATGGGGAGACGCGCAATGGACGCAGCACAGCAGGAAGCGACCGCCAGAGCCAGGGAGCTTCAGCGGAGCTGGTACGGGGAGCCGCTGGGGGCGCTCTTCCGCCGGCTGATAGACGACCTCGGGCTGAATCAGGCCCGGCTCGCCGCTGTTCTGGGGCTCTCGGCGCCCATGCTGTCACAGCTGATGAGCGGGCAGCGCGCCAAGATCGGCAATCCGGCCGTGGTGCAGCGCGTCCAGGCGCTCCAGGACCTGGCGGGGCAGGTGGCCGACGGCAGTGTGAGCGCCGCGGAAGCCACCGACCGGATGGAAGAGATCAAGAAGTCCCAGGGAGGCTCGGTGCTGACCAACACCGGCCAGACGACGTCCAGTTCGGGCGCCCCGACGGTACGTCGCGTGGTGCGCGAGATCCAGTCGCTGCTGCGCTCCGTCTCGGCCGCGGGCGACATCATCGACGCCGCCGACACTCTCGCCCCCGCCCACCCCGAACTGGCAGAGTTCCTCCGGGTGTACGGCGCGGGGCGCACCGCCGAGGCGGTCTCGCACTACGAGTCGCACCAGAGCTGACAACGGTCCGATCGATCCTGGGGGCATCGGGTGGGCGAGGTCTTCGCCGGTCGGTACGAGCTGGTCGACCCGGTCGGACGGGGCGGGGCCGGAGCCGTCTGGCGCACCTGGGACCGGCGTCGGCGCCGCTACGTGGCGGCGAAGGTGCTCCAGCAGAGCGATGCCCACACGCTGCTGCGGTTCGTCCGCGAGCAGGCCCTCAGGATCGACCACCCGCACGTGCTCGCACCGGCCAGCTGGGCCGCCGACGACGACAAGGTCCTGTTCACCATGGACCTGGTCAGCGGCGGCTCACTGGCCCATCTGATCGGCGACTACGGGCCGTTGCCGCCCCGGTTCGTGTGCACCCTGCTCGACCAGCTGCTCGCGGGCCTGGCCGCTGTCCACGCGGAGGGGGTCGTGCACCGCGACATCAAACCGGCCAACATCCTCCTGGAGGCCACCGGCAGCGGCCGCCCGCACCTGCGGCTCTCCGACTTCGGCATCTCGATGCGCAAGGGCGAGCCCCGCCTCACGGAGACCAACTACGTGGTGGGGACGCCGGGTTATTTCGCGCCGGAGCAGATGATGGGCGCCGAACCCGATTTCCCGTCCGACCTGTTCGCCGTCGGCCTGGTCGCGCTCTACCTCCTGGAGGGCAGCAAGCCGGACGCGCGGGCCCTCGTCGAGTACTTCGCCGCCCACGGCACTCCCGGCGCCCCTCAGGGCATCCCCGAGCCCCTCTGGCAGGTCCTCGCGGGGCTGCTCCAGCCGAACCCGCAGAACCGGTTCCGCACGGCCACGGGGGCGCGCAAGGCGCTGGCCTCGGCGGTGGAGCTGCTGCCCGACCAGGATCCGGACGAGGAGCCCGTCGAAGTCTTCGACCAGATCGGCCCCCTGCCCCCCGGCTTCGCCGAGCACGGCCCCGAGAACCCGGCCCAGGATCCACAGACGTCCTCCTCTTCCTCCGCTACGACCTCCTCCGTGACGTCTTCCTCCGTAACGGCCTCCTCCTTGAGAAGGGATGGCATACGGCAACAGGACGCACAACAGACGGGCCCACACGGGGACATGGGGGAGGGTTGGCTCCAACAGACCGGGCAGTCAGGGCAGTTGGGGTACGACCGCTCGGCATCAGGTCAGGCGCCTTCGGTCTCCGGCTCCGGCGCCATCCCTCCGCCTCCGCAGCAACCCCCCACCCCTCCCACGTCGGCCCCCGCGTACCTGGCGCCGCAGTACGAGCAGACGCCGCCGACGCCCGCGACGGCCCCGTACACGGCGCCGTACCCCAATGCGGCCGTGCCGCCCCAAGTTCCCGTCCAGGGAGCCTCTTTCGTGGCTTCCGCGCCCCGGCCGCGGCCGGGGCCGCCCGCCAAGGTCGCGGTGCCGGTGCTCCTGGTGGCGCTGGTGTGTTTCGCCGTCGGCTTCTGGGCGCTGGCGCAGACCTGAGGGCCGTGGCTACCAGGCGCCGGGCGGGCCGAAGCCCTGCGGGCCGGGGGTGGCCGCGCGCCTGCGGGCGACCAGCGTCCACACCCCCAGTCCGGCCACGAGCACCGTGCCCATGCCGATTCCGAGGGCCGCGACAAGTTTCATCGAGCCGTCGACGGCAGAGGAGCGGCCCGCCCCGAAGTCGGGCGCCCGGCCCGCGTAGGAGGGACCGGCTTTCGCCTCGCCCCGTACGGTCAGCCGCAACATCAGGTCGTACGGCGCGTTCCCGAAGGTCTGACCGACCTCGGGGCTGAGGGAGACGGCCAGGTAGTAGGAGCCGCTGACCCGCATCGCCGAGGTCTCGTCGGTGGTCGAGTAGCGGTTCTCGTAGGCGACCGGCGCGAGGGGGTCGAGCGCGGCCTCCTTCTGCTTTCCGTCGTACGGCGCCGACGCCCCGGAGACGAAGCCCCGCGCGGGGTTGTAGAGCTGGAGGGAGAGGGCCGTGCCGATATAGCCGTCCTTTGCGGCCGAGAGGCTGCCCAAACCTCCACTGGCGAAGAGTTGTTGGCCCCAGTCGAGCGGCACCCGGTAGAAGAGGGTCTCGCCCGGCCGGACGGCGTCCTTCCACTGCCCTGGGGACAGCGCGGTCGCGTCGTGGAAGCCGGTACCGCCGTGGGCCTGGCGCGGGGTTCCGGCCGGCGGGGCCGGTGACACGGACGGCCAGCCGGAGGGCGCCGTGCTCGGACCGGCCCCCCTGCGGGTGGGCTCGGTCGTGTAGCGCAGGTCGAGCCCCCAGTCGGAGGGCGTGGAGGCCGCGTCGCTCTCGCGCTCGACCACCATGTAGTAGGTGCCCGGCTCCTGACAGGTCGACAGGCTCTTGCGCACGGCGCGGTAGGCGTAGGCGGCGATGGGGTGCGGGTACTGCGCCGAGCCGATCGAACGGCGCTGGGAGTCGCAGTCCTCGCCGCCGGCGTCCTGGAGCGACACCTTGATGGAGTCGCCGTAGGCGAGCTTCGCGCCCGCCGGCCCCGGCAGGGCGACCGCCGACGCGTAGGCGTCGGTCTCGCCGTCCAGAACCAGCTGGAAATAGAGCTTGCCACCGGGCTTGATGACCGACCTGTAGGCGGTATCGGCCTTGAGCACCGGCCCGTCGGTGTTCTTCGCACCCCCCGACACGTCCTGTACGCCCTCGGGAAACCGGTACGAAGACGGCGGCCCGGCCGCGTGCACGGGCCCGGGCGCCGCCAGGAGCGCGCCGAGGGCGGCCACCGCCGCCCCGATCCTCCGTGCCGCCCGCCGTGACCTGCTGTGCCTCGTCCGCACGTCGCCCCGCCCCACCTTTGCCCTCGCAAGTCAACTATTCGCTCACGTGAACTCAACAGCGTCCGGGGCATGCCCCGGGACAGCACGAAGCCCCGGCCACCACAGTGGCCGGGGCTTCGCAACCGGGTCTTTCGGTCTCACACACCCGAACCTGCGGGCACGGAGTCGGTCGCCTCCGTCCACAGATCCTGCTCGGCGCGATCCGCCTGGATCTGGCGGTACACGAGGAGCCCGCCGATGGCGGCCAGTGCGACCAGGAGAAGCTTCTTCACCGCGCGACCTCGTCTTTCCTTGACGTAAGGGACCTCTGTCGCCCGACTATACACACCGATCGATATCAATCGGTGATGCTCCATCCGTGTGTAGTTCATCGGAACATCCACCGATACGGTGCGTCGCTCCTCGCCTCCCGCATGGCCCCCGCACATCATCGGATACAACGCAATTCGGGCAAGCCATCAGCACACTGCTTACGGAAGAAGCGAGGACGTCATGGCAAACAGCAAGCTCACGACCTGGTGGACCGCACTCACCGGGGCGCTCGTCGCCCTCCTCGCCTTCTTCGGTCTGGCCGCCGGCCAGGCCACCGCCGCCACGGCTCCCGTACCGCAGCACGACGCGACGTACAACCGCAGCGAACCGGCCACCTCGGCTGCGCCGACCGTGCGATGGGCCCTGCCCGCCGCCTCCGCCCTGCCGCCCACCATGAAGCAGCGCATCCGCGCCGAGGCCCATGGCGCCTCGCCCTCCTCGCGGCACCGCGACGACGCCCCCGACTCGGCCGACGACCAGGCGGCACCCGGCGACCCGGCGGCCCCCGGCAACGACACCACCGAGGCGGCCCCCGACGACCAGGCCGGGGCCGAGGCCCCCTCCCCCTGACCCACCCCCGCTCTGCCCGAGCTGCGAGCCCGGCAACTCCCCCGAGTTGCCGGGCTCCTCGGTGTCCTGGGGACATCGGCCGTACGGATCCCCACCGCCCGAGCCCCCTCCTGCGCCATCCGTCGCCCCCGGCGGCCCGGCAAACACCACAGCCGCACGCCACAAGGCGCCCGAAGCCGGGACCACCACGCCCCATGAGCATCCGCGACCCGGGACCCGCTCCAGTCCTCTTCTGGAGTTGCCATGACCATGACCCGCCACCCCTCCACTCATCAAGTCCTCTTTAGGAGTCGTATGCTGAGTCACGTCGGACAACGGACCGGGGAGCACCCGTGGCAAAGGCGTACGAGCGGATCGCGGACGAGCTACGCGCGGAGATTCGCGCAGGTCAGCTGAGGCCTGGCGACCGATTGCCCGCCGAGTCGGCGCTGGTTGAGCGCTTCGGCAAAAGCCATGTGACGATCCGAGAGGCTCTCCGTGTGTTGCAGACCGAAGGGCTGATCGACAAACAGCACGGCCGCGGTTCCTTCGTCCGTCGCCCGCGCACGCTGGTGCAGCGCGCGAACAGTCGGCATCAGTGGGAGAAGAACCGCGCGCGCCAGCCGGAGGAGCAACGAGTCCGGACCGGCGCCACCGAGAAGGACACCGGCCTCGCAGTCGACGACCTTGTGTTTCATGCCTCGTACCGCGAGATCAAAGCGCCCAAGGATCTCGCCGAGGCAATGGGAGTGCCCGAGGGCACCGTTCTGGTTGAGCGCACGTATCGCACGCGGTACAGGGCCGAACGCGCGCCGTTCAGCTTGGTCACTTCGTATCTGATCCGCGAGCGGGTCGAGAGCAACCCGGACCTCCTGGACGAGACCAAGGAGCCCTGGCCGGGCGGCACCTGGAACCAGCTCTACACCGTGGGCATCGAGATCGGCCGCGTGGAGGAGCGCGTGACCGCTCGACCGCCGACGGCGGAGGAGGCGGAGGAGCTCGACCTCCCGCCCGGCACATCGGTGCTGATCCTGAGAAAGACCTCGTACGACACCGAGGGCCGCGTTGCGGACGTATCCGATGTCACGCTTCCTGGCGACCGCACGGAAATGCTCTTCACGACTCACTTGGAAAGGTGGTGAGCCGTGAGCCGGCGCATCATCATCGTCACGGCTGTTCACGCCCCGTCGGCGCACTTCCTGGCCGACGCCCACAAGTCGCTCTGTGAGCAGGAGCTCCCCGAAGGGTGGGAGTGGCACTGGCTCATTCAGGAGGACGGCATGGGCGACGAGGTCGCCCCTCACGTCCCCAACGACGAGCGGGTCTCGTTCCGGCAAGGGCGTCGTGGCGGCCCCGGAGTCGCTCGCACCATAGCTCTCGCTCGCGCCGACGGCGAGTATGTGAAGGTCCTGGACGCCGACGACCAGCTTCCCCCTGGCACGCTCGCCCGTGACCTCGCGGCGCTCGAAGGCGACCCGTCCCTTGGGTGGGCGACGTCCCGCGCACTCGATCTGCTCCCCGACGGTTCGACCGTCGGCTTCCCCGGCGACCCCGACCACGGCCCGATCGAGCGCAAGGCCGTGCTCGACCACTGGGCGGCGCACGACTACCGAGCCCAGGTACACCCGGCCACGCTCTTCATCCGCCGCGATCTGCTTGTTGCGCTCGGCGGCTGGATGGCGCTCCCGGCCTCGGAGGACACGGGCCTTCTCCTCGCGTTGAACGCCGTGACGCGGGGTTGGTTCTCGTCGGAGGTGGGGCTCCTCTACCGCAAGTGGGAGGGGCAGGCCACCGGCCAGGCCGCACACACCGACGCCGCGGAGCGGGACGCGCGCATGGCCATTGTGGAAGCACGGGCGCGCGCGCTGGACCACTTCCAGTGGCGCTACCCGATCAGCGCGGGCTGATCGGGACCTCGTACTCGACCGGGCCTCAAGCCTGCGGCGATCCTGGGAGGGCATTCAGAGCCTGTGTCTAAACCCCGCCCGGGCCCGCGCGGGGTTTAGACACAGGCTCTCAGTTCCTCGGCGTCGATGCGGGAGAAGACGAGTTCTGTCTCCCCTTCGATCGGCCCCCGCCAGCGGACCGGTGCCACGGGGTGCCGCATCGCTCGTGGGTAGCTTGCCGGCGAGTAGTCAGTGGGCAGCCGGTAGGCATGGAACCCGTGCTTCTGCATGGTCTCCAGCAACTCCTCGACGGAGTCGCCGAGTTGTGCCATTCGGTCCGGGGTCACCTCCACGGCAATCTCCGCATCCGGTCGAAGCTGATCAAGCAGGGGAGCGAGGCCGCGGACGACTCCGCCCTCCGCGCCCTCCACGTCAATCTTGATCACACGCGCTCCGGCCACCTCGTCCGGCTGAAGGAGCTCCGGCAGAGGTGAAGCCTCCATCTCGAACGTGGACTCCGCCGGACCGTCGTACGGGACGATCGAGTTGGCGCCCATATTCCGTGAGCTGGCGAGCACGAACGTCAGCGTCTTGTGCTCGTCCGACACAGCGGTGTTCACCGCGCGGACGTTGTCGCACTGATTGAGAGCCGCGTGCCGCAGCACCCTGCGGTGGAACGCAGGCGATGCCTCGATCGCCACTACCCGCCCGGTACTGCCCACAAGGCGGGAGCCGAGAACGGCGAACACCCCGATGTTGGCGCCCACGTCCACGAACACGTCACCGGGGCGCAGCCGGCTCTGGAGCCAGCCGGTCATGTGAGGCTCCCATGCCCCGAAGAGATACAGGAAGCGCTGAATCAGATCGGTGGTGTCGACGGCGAATCGGGCGCCTGATCGGTCCTGGACCACACGCTGCCGGGGATGATCCCGGAGGTACGGGTTCAGAAACCGCTCGGCCAGTTCTGCCTTGCCGAGGACGCCTGGAGCATCACGAACGTACCTGCGTCCGAGCGTGACCAGCACATCTGCGAGAGGGGTAGCCATGCGCTCGCCTTCCGTGGATTACGAGTCACCGTAACCAGAACACCGGCGGCGGTACGTTCCAGGGCCGTGTTCACTCGCGGTCGAGCTCCTGTCCTGGCGATGACAAGCGGGAAGGGGAGCTCGGGCCCCGCCCGAGCAGTTTAGAGCCGCACAAGATCCGAGCGACCTTGATCGAAGGGGAGACTCAACATTCGGATGGCGTTCCCCCTCAGCAATTTATAAGCGACGTCATCAGGAAGTCCGGCCATGTGCTCGGCCGCCACCTGCTTCGTGTTCGGCCAAGTCGAGTCGACATGCGGGTAGTCCGTCTCAAAGGTCGCGTTGTTCACGCCCACGGTCTCGATGGCCTCGATGCCGTGCCTGTCGCGGAAGAAGCAGCAGAAGATCTGCCGGTAGTAGTACGAGGACGGCGGTTCCGGGATCAGGTCCTTCACGCCGCCCCAAGCCCGGTGCTCCTCCCATACGTCGTCCGCTCGCTCCAAGGCGTACGGGATCCACCCCATCTGACCCTCGCTGTAGGCCAGCTTCAGTCGCGGGAACTTCACCAGGACCCCGGAGAAGAGGAAGTCCATCATCGACGCCATGGCGTTGTTGAAGCTGAGCGCGGCTTGAACCGCCGGGGGAGCATCGGGTGACGCTGCGGGCATCTGCGACGACGAGCCGATGTGCATATTCACCACGGTCCCCGTCTCCTCACAGGCCGCGAAGAACGGATCCCAGTAGCCGGAGTGGATGGACGGGAGGCCAAGGTACGTCGGGATCTCGGAGAAGGTCACCGCACGGACCCCGCGAGCAGCGTTGCGCCTGATCTCCGCGACAGCGAGATCGATGTCCCACAAGGGGATGAGGCACAGCGGAATCAGCCGGCCCCCGCTGTCGCCGCACCACTCCTCCACCATCCAGTCGTTGTACGCGCGCACGCAGGCGAGCCCGACCTCCTTGTCCTTGGCCTCGGCGAAGGTCTGCCCGCAGAAGCGGGGGAAGGTCGGGAAGCAGAGCGAGGCCTCGACGTGGTTCAGGTCCATGTCCTCCAGGCGGGCCTTCGGGTCCCAGCAGCCTCGGCGCATCTGCTCGCGTGTGATGCCGTCAAGCGTCATCTCGTCGCGGGAGAAGCCGACGGCCGCGATGATGCGCTTGTACGGGAAGATCGCGCCCTCGTACTCCCACCAGTCGGTGATCTGGCCCTCCGGATCGGTCGTGAACCTGTACTTCCCGCCGACGTACGCCAGCTCGCCGATGCCCGCGGTGAAGGGCTTCGGGCCTCGGTCCCGGTACTTGCTCGGAAGCCATCGCTCGAAGAGGTGCGCGGGCTCGATCACATGGTCATCCACGCTGATGACCCGGGGGAGTTCCTTGGAGCTGGCTTCGTTGATGACCACGCGATTGCCCCCTACTGCCTGCCGGTCCGCGACCGTTTCTGACGGTCCATCAGATTCAGCGTATGGGCGCGACGGACCCAACGGCAAGCGGCAGCACCGAACTTGGCTCTTGCGGGATCGGGACGCATCCGCTGAACTGACGTGCCGTCAGTTCAGCGGCCCGGAGGGGTGACCTGATGCAAACGATGTGGCTCAGCGGAGCCGAATGGCTCGCGGTCCTACGGATCGGCCTCGGCCTCTGGTGGCTGGAAAGCTGGCGCCACAAGGACAAGGCGGACTGGTTCCAGGGCGGTGGCATCGCATGGGCCGCCGGCATCGCCGAGAAGCATCGCTGGCAGCTCGTCCAGTCCGGCTTCGCCCTGGTGGTCAAGCCGCGCCCGCGGCTGATGGCGTACGTCGTCGCATACGCGGAACTGGCCCTCGGGCTCGGCCTCGTCTTCGGCCTGCTCACCCCGATCGCCCTCGTGGGCGGGCTCGTACTCAACCTGATCTATCTCGTGCTGATGATCCACGACGTGGCCGAGCTGGGCCAGAACCTCATGATGGCGCTGATCTCGGTCGTCTTGCTGTTCGGGCTGGGGTGGCAGGCCTGGTCTGTTGATGAGCTGCTGGGGTTGTTTCTGTAGCGGCGCCTCGCCCGGCCATGACTTCGGCGTCGGCGGCAGCATGACCGGCGAAACAGCATCCGGAGCGCGATCTCCTGCTCCCGCCTCCTCGCTCCGGCTCATGACGTGACGCTCGGCCAGATCGCCGCGCGTACCTGATCCGCCGCCACGTATCCCTGGTCTGTTGGTGCCCGGCATGCCACCCTGCCCGGCATCGTCCGCTCTCCGGCGTGGTCATCCGGCGGAGACCGTCACGCGCACTGTCGTCCTGGTCGACGAGGAGAAGACAATGAGCGAGCAGAACCACGACCAAGAAGAGGGCACGCCGGCCGGAGGTGCCGAACAGCAGGAGACGGCGAACTCCTTCAGGGCGTGCCACATGGCGCGCGCTCAGAGCGCTGCCTCACGGGCCGCCGCGGTCTTCCGCTACATCGAGGGTGTGGGCACCGACGAGAAGCGCTCGGATGGGGCAGCAAGGGCAGAGATCCTCTTCAAGGCCACCCACGCTGCCCGCGTAGCCGCTCAAGCCCTCGCCGTTCTCTCCGAAAGCCAACCCCATCCCGCAGCGGACTCCCGCTGCGCGAGGAACGCCGCTGCGGCGGCCTCCCAGGCCGCCCAGATGGGCCAACTCCACGACGACGGCAGTGAGCTTTCCGCGGCAGCCGCCCGAGCTGCCGTCAAGGCGGCCCAAGCCGCCGGGGCCGCTTCGGTAGCGGGGGCCCTGGGCGAGAACGAGACCCTGAACGCCGAGGCGGACGCGGCCGAGAAAGCCGCCGTCGCAGCCGCCGAGGCTGCCGGTTGGATACGCCCGGGGGAGCAGATTCCTGAGGTCTCGACCGGCACGCGGAGCGCTGACGTGATGGCGATGATGCACTTCTGACGCGCCCCGACCGAGGTCTCGTGCCGGCAAAGGCAGAACAAAGGCAGAAGAGGCCGCTCTCTGAGAGAGCGGCCTCTTCTCTTTCCACGTCGTCCACGGCCGGCGTCATCGTCGGCCGCCCTGCTTTCCTACCGCCTGTGTGCTGCGGCGCCGGTCCCTCCCCTGTGGGGACCGGTGCCCCACCACACGGGCAACGCCGATCCGCGCCAGTGCGGCACGGATCAAGAAGAGGCCGGACCCGTGGTCAACACCACTGCGGTCCGCATGGACTATCTCTCTGGACCCTCAACCCACACGAGGAGACCGTCGCCGCCATCTCGTTACTCCGACGTAAGTTGACCGAGAACACGCGACGTCATGATTGACCTCTCCGAGCACTGAGCTGGTGGCCTGACCGGGTTACGCCCTGTTGCTGCCCTGCTACGGCGAGATCCTGCCAGGTACGGCTTCGCGCGAGGAGGTCCGGACACCGCGCTAGCGGCATAGCCGCAGGTCAGCCCTATAGGGTGAGTTTTCCGGTCCGGATGCTTGTGCCAGCCGCGGGGGCTAGTGAGAGGTGGAGGAGACCTTGAGTTCAGGCTCAGGGGCACGCACGGCTTTCGCGGAACGTCTCGCGCTGCTGTACCAGGAAGCCGGCGCCCCTCCCCTCAAGCGCGTCGCTGAGGGAGTCGTCCGACTCCAGCGGATCGACGAGCGAGGGCGTCCGGTGCGGGTATCCGCCCAGCGGATCAGCGACTGGCGACGGGCCAAGAACGTGCCCGCCCAGTTCGCCGCCCTCGCAGTGGTGCTGCACATCCTGATACCCGAAGCGCGGCGCTCGCGGCCTGCCCCTGTGTCCCCGGGTCTGTACGACCTGGCTCACTGGCAGCGGCTGTGGGAGCGCGCGGTTGCCGACCCGATCGGCGACCGCCCCGCGCCGTCCGCGGAAGAGAAGGAACGGCCGCCGGCCGAAGCCCCGGCCGTCCCTGGTGGCGTGTGCCCCTACCGAGGCCTGGCTTCGTACCGTCAGCAGGACGCCCGCTGGTTCTTCGGCCGAGAGCGGAGCACGGACGCCCTCGTCGCTCAGCTCCGCGCGGTGGAGAAGACGGGTGGCCTGGTCATGCTCGTGGGCGCCTCAGGGGCAGGAAAATCGTCCCTGCTGAACGCCGGCTTGGTGCCCACACTGCAGGACGGCACTCTGAGCGGCGAGAACGGTCAGGCGCGGAAGGTACTTCAACTCGTACCCGGAGCCGATCCTGTCGGGGAGCTGGCCCACCGGATCCCCGAGCTCGCAGCCGTCGTCTCCGCCGTGAAGGAACCAGGCGGCGAGGCGCCCAGCACGCCGCAATTCGGGCATGCGGTGCGGCAGGCCGTTTCAGCCTGGGCCCAACGCCGGACATCTTCCGCCGCTCCTCCAGTGATCATCGTGGACCAGTTCGAGGAAGCGTTCACTCTCTGCTCTGACGAGGCGAACAAGCGCCAATTCATCCAGCTCCTCCATGCGGCCTGCACGCCCGGCGACTCCGGTGCCCCAGCCCCCGTGCTGGTCGTCCTCGGCATACGCGCCGACTTCTACGAGCAATGCCTCGCCCATCCGGAACTCGCCGATGCGCTGCAGCACCGGCACATGGTGCTCGGCCCCCTGACCACCGCGGAGTTGCGTGAAGCGGTGACCGGCCCGGCCAAAGCCGTGGGCATGGAACTCGAACCCGGACTGACGGAGCTGATCGTCCGGGAAGTGACCATCGACGGCCCCCAGGGGGCACAGAACGCGGGTGCGCTGCCGCTCCTCTCCCACGCCCTGCTCGCCACCTGGCAACGGCGGAAGGGAGGAAAGCTGACGCTGGCCGGCTACCGCGCGGCGGGCGGAATCCAAGGAGCGGTAGCGGCGACCGCCGAGCGTGCCTGGTCGGACCTCGACCCGGCAGCACGCACAGCCGCAAGGCTGCTCCTCCTCAGGCTGGTCAGGCTGGGCGAAGACACCCAGGCCACACGTAGGCGGGGGACACGTCGCCAGCTGGCGGAGGAGTCAACGGACTCCAACAAGACGGAGGAATCGCTTGAGGCACTGGTTCGCGCCCGATTGGTGACGCTCGACGCCGAGACCGTGGAGATCACCCATGAAGCGCTGCTCCACGCCTGGCCGCGCCTGCGTGACTGGATCGACGAGGACAGGGCCGGCAACCTGCTGCGCCAGCGGCTGGAGGAGGACGGCAGGGCCTGGGAGGAATCGAGCCGTGACGCGTCTCTGCTCTACCGGGGTTCCCGTCTGGAACAGGCCCGCGCCTGGGCAAAGTCTGCCGGCGACACCTTTCTGACTCGGGCCGCGGTGGAGTTCCTGGCCGCTTCGGTCAAGCTGCGCAAGCGCACGGTCTGGATCATGCGCAGTGCGATTTCGGCTCTTGTCGTCCTGGCGATGCTGGCTGTCGGTGCGGCGGTGGTCGCATGGCAGCAGCGGGACGACGCCGTGTTCGAGCAGGTCGTCGCGGAAGCTGATCGGGTCCAGCACACGGACCCGTCGCTGTCGGCTCAGCTCGCCCTGGTGGCACACAACTTGCGGCCGGACGACGAGGGCGCGAACAACCGGCTGATCTCGATAGTGAACGCCCCCCTGGCCACGCCGCTCCTCGGCCACACCGGCGCCGTCTACCTCACCTCCTTCAGCCCGAGCGGACGGATCCTGGCCACCGCCAGCTACGACCGGACCGTTCGGCTGTGGGACGTGGCGGACCCGGCTCGCCCCCAGCAAATGGGGCAACCTCTCACCGGCCACACGAGTTGGGTGAGCAGCGCCGTCTTCAGCCCGGACGGCCACACCCTCGCCAGCGCTTCGGACGATGGCACGGTGCGGCTGTGGGACGTACGGGATCCCAGCCACCCGCAACCGCTCGGTGCGCCTTTGACCGGTCATGACGGCACGATCTACCTCCTGGTGTTCAGCCCGGACGGACGCACTCTTGCCGGCGCCACGGAAGATCACATCGTTCGCCTGTGGGACGTGGCCAACCCCAGTCGGCCAAAGGAGCGTGGCGTCCTGACGGGCCACACCGCCGCCGTACGTTGCGTGGCGTTCAGCCCCGACGGACGGACGCTGGCAGCGGGTGGCGACAACGGCTCCATCAGGCTGTGGGACATGACCGATCCGGATCATCCGGTGCAGTTCGACACGGTCCTGACCGGCCACATGAGCACGGTGCACTCCGTGGCCTTCAGCCCCGACGGCCACACTCTCGCCACCGGGGGCAAGGACGACACCGTCCGGCTCTGGAATGTGGCCGACCCACGTCACGCGGCGCTGATCGGTTCGCCGCTCACCGGCCACACCGGTCCCATCTGGTCCGTGGCCTTCAGCCCTGACGGGTCCATGCTCGGCGCCGGCAGCGCGGACAGCACGGCGAGCCTGTGGAACGTCAGCGATCCGGCCTACCCGTCGCAGGTCGGCGAGCCTCTCGCGGGGAGCAGCGGCGAGATGTACGCCTTGGCCTTCAGCCCCGACGGCCGGACCCTCGCCACGGGAAGTGGTGACAGCAAGGTCCGTCTGTGGTCGATACCGGCGTCGGACATGATCGGCCGCGTCGGGGCGTTCCGCCCGGATGGGCGGGTTCTCGCGACGGCCGCGCGCGACGACAGGGTTCGCCTGTGGAACGTGGATGCTCCTGGCCGGCCTGTGTCGCTGGGCAAACCGTTCACGCCCGGGGAGGGTGACGCGCGTTCGCTGGTGTTCTCCCCCGACGGCCACACGCTCGCGGTGCTGATGGGAAACCAGTCGGTGCGGCTGTGGAACGTCTCCGACCCGACTCGGCCCGTCCCCTACGGGCCACCCATCGCGTTGCGGACCCGATTCTCGGGAGCCGATTCGCTGGCCTTCAGTCCGGACGGGCGCACGCTGGCAACCGACTACGACGACCGCACCATACAGCTGTGGGACGTCAGCAACCCGTCCCACCATGTTCCGCTCGGCACGCCGCTCACCGGACACAAGGGCTACGTCAACTCCCTTGTCTTCAGCCCGGACGGCCGAACTCTCGCCAGTGGCAGTGCGGACGACACCATCCGGCTCTGGAACGTGGCCGACCCGCGCCACGCGGCACTGCTCGGGTCGCCTCTCACGGGGCACCTCGGGCCCGTCAACACGCTCTCCTACAGTCCGGACAGCAAGACGCTGGCCAGCGGCAGCGACGACGACACCGTCCGGCTCTGGAACATCACCAGCCCGGCCAAGGCGAGCCGGCTGGGACCCCCGCTCACCGGCCACACCGAAGCGGTCGTGTCCCTGACCTTCAGCCAGGACGGCCGCACCCTGGCGAGCGGCGGCAACGACAACACGGTCCGGCTCTGGGACATCGCCCACCCGTCCATGGCCTCGCCGATCGGCCAATCGATGAGCCCCAACGCCAAGACGGGAAATTTCCTGTCGTTCAGTCCCAGAAGCCACATGCTCGGGGTGTCGAGCGGCAGCGACACCGTCCGGCTGTGGAACTTGGACGCCGACGAGGCAATCAGCCGCATTTGCTCAACTACGCGGGGCGTCCTGACACCGGAGAAGTGGCACGAGAATCTGCCTCGCCTCTCCTACGCGCCGCCTTGCGACCAGTGACCGGGCAGCCGTGATCCCCGTCACAAAGCGTCATTGCAGACGAGTAGTCAACTTCCCGCCCTACCAGCAGCGTTGTTAGTGTTACCCACAGCCCGACCGCTGGTGCATCCCCCGTCGCCAGCGGTCGGGCCTTTTTTACGTCCCCACAGTCGCCGAGTACGCCGGGCAGGGTCCCGCTGGGGGTTCGGTGGAGGATGCGATCCGGTCAGTCGTCGGTCGCACGGGACAGCGCTTCGGTGACCATGCGGGTGGCGAAGTCGGGGTCGCTGGTGAGCCGGTTGATGTGCTCCGCGAGCAGCAGAGCGGTGGCTTCCAGAGGGGTCATCTCCTCCGGAGTCCAGTAGCCGTACTGTTTGCGCCACAGACTGGGGCTCAGGCCGGTGCCGGCGGCGACGAGCAGACCGGCCATGGTGGGGATGGCCTCGGGGCGGACGCTCCTGGGCATCATGCGCATCGTGGCCACGAGGCTGGGCACAACATACTCGATGACGTCCTTGCCCTGGGCCTCGTGGGCCTCCCGCAGCCACTTCATGAACATGAAGATGAGCGTGCACGCGCCGTTCAGCAGGTCATCGGCTCCCTTGGGGCCCAGCGACGCGGTGAACTGGTTGATGAGCTCCCGCTGTTCGGAGTCGGTCTCGGTCCTGCCGTCGTGGATGCCTTTGAGCCGAGAGTCGATCACCATGAGCGCTGCGCCCACATCACCGGCGGGAGCGTGTCGGGGGTCGCAGGACGATGACACAGGAACCCTCCTCAGACGGCCGCGGTGGGCAGCGCGGCGTGTCCGCACAGTAGACCGCCGACGGGGCAGGCGTCTGGCGAATCCCGGCCCACTCGGGGCGGCCTTGGGCAGGGACGGCTGGATCCGCTGTCAAACCCCTCGTTCGGATGACAGAGCGACTGGCTTCGCTGTCCAAGGACGCCGGCCGGGCGGAGGAGGTCCTCGCCTTGCCGTCCGGCTCCCCACCCACGGGACACAGCGATGACGCCCCTCCCAGGCACACAGGGCTTGCGGGCGGGTACGTGGGAGACCCCTGGGAGACGATCATCTGGTGCCGAGCCAGGCAATGCCGCGCCAGACCAACGCGGACCAACACCAGACGCGGGCCAAAAACAAAGAGAGGGCGCCTCCCACCTGGGGAGACGCCCTCTCTACTGGTACTGCTTCTGTGGGGCTAACAGGATTTGAACCTGTGGCCTCATCCTTATCAGGGATGCGCTCTAACCAACTGAGCTATAGCCCCGCCGCGCTTTGCGGGATGTCCCGCGCGCTGACCTCTGAAGATTAGCGCACGGGACGGCCAGTCCCAAAATCGATAGCCGAGCGGCTGTGAACTGCGGCTACTCGTCCTCGGCGAGGGTGAGCTCGATACCGCCCACGAATCCGGCCGAGAGGTTGTAGATGAAGGCGCCGAGCGTCGCGAGCGCCGTGGCGAGCACCACGTCGATCACCGCGATGACCGACGTGAAGAGCAGCACCCGCGGCAGCGACAGGAAGGACTGGAGGTCGAAGCCGTTGGAGTCGTTCGAGCCGGTGGCCTCGCTGATCGTGCCGCCGACCGTGGAGAACACGCCCATGGCGTCCATGACCATCCACAGCACCGCGGCCGCGATGACCGTGCAGATGCCGAGCGCGATGGACAGCAGGAAGCTGACCTTCATCACCGACCACGGGTCGGCCTTGGCCACCCGCAGCCGCGCCTTGCGCGTCCTGGGCGCCGTACGCGCCCCGGTGCGCGGCCGGCGCACGCCCTCGGCAGTGCGCTGCGGCGCGGGATACGCCTGCGGCGGGTGATAGGGCTGCTGGCCCCCCGCCGGCTTCTCTCGCTCGCCGGGCAGCGCCCCGCCCTCGTAGTCCGCCCGGCCCTGAGGCCCCCGGGTGTCCGTCACCGTTACCCCCTGGGAGTCCGCGGCAGGGCCACGGGCACCGTTCGCTCCGGAAGCGGCCGCTCCGGCGCCCGTGGCTCCACTCACGCTTTACTCCTCGTGCTCCCCGGCCGAGGGCTGGGCGCCCTCGGCAGCAGCCTCGGCAGTAGCGCCCTCGGCGTCGTCGGCCCCGTCGACCTCTTCGGCCTCGCTGCCCGCCTCGGCGTTACGGGCGATGCCGACCACGGCATCGCGCTTGCCCAGGTTGATCAGTTGGACGCCCATGGTGTCACGGCCCGTCTCCCTGACCTCGTTGACTCGCGTACGAATCACACCGCCGCCGAGCGTGATGGCGAGGATCTCGTCCGTCTCCTCGACCACCAGCGCGCCGACCAGCGAGCCCCTGTCCTCCACGATCTTGGCGGCCTTGATGCCGAGGCCGCCGCGACCCTGGACGCGGTACTCGTCGACGGGAGTGCGCTTCGCGTACCCGCCATCGGTTGCGGTGAAGACGAACGTACCGGGCCGGACGACATTCATCGAGAGCAGTTCGTCTCCCTCTCGGAAACTCATGCCCTTGACACCGGAGGTGGCGCGGCCCATCGGGCGCAGCGCGTCGTCCGTCGCCGTGAAGCGGATGGACTGCGCCTTCTTGCTGACGAGCAGCAGATCGTCCTCGGCCGACACGAGCTCCGCACCGATCAGTTCGTCGTCGCCGCCGTCCGCGGTCTCCCGCAGATTGATGGCGATGACACCACCCGAACGGGGCGAGTCGTAGTCCTTGAGCGGCGTCTTCTTCACCAGGCCGGCCTTGGTGGCCAGGATCAGATAGGGCGCCGCGTCGTAGTCGCGGATCGCGAGGATCTGGGCGATCTTCTCGTCCGGCTGGAACGCGAGCAGGTTGGCCACGTGCTGGCCGCGTGCGTCGCGTCCGGCGTCCGGCAGCTCGTACGCCTTGGCCCGGTAGACGCGGCCCTTGTTGGTGAAGAACAGCAGCCAGTGGTGCGTGGTGGACACGAAGAAGTGGTCGACGATGTCGTCCTGCTTCAGCTTGGTGCCCCGAACGCCCTTGCCGCCGCGCTTCTGCGAGCGGTAGTCCTCGGTCTTGGTGCGCTTGACGTAGCCGCCGTTGGTGATGGTGACGACGATGTCCTCTTCGGCGATCAGGTCCTCGATGGACATGTCGCCGTCGAACGGCACCAGGGCCGAGCGCCGGTCGTCGCCGAACTTGTCGACGATCGCGGCCAGTTCCTCGCTGACGATCGCGCGCTGCTTCTCGGGCGAGGCGAGGATCGCGTTGTACTCGTTGATCTTCGCCTGGAGCTCGTCGTGCTCGGCGACGATCTTCTGGCGCTCCAGGGCGGCGAGGCGGCGCAGCTGCATCTCAAGGATGGCGTTGGCCTGGATCTCGTCGATGGAGAGCAGGCCCATCAGGCCCTCGCGCGCGACGTCGACGGTGTCGCTGCGCCGGATCAGCGCGATGACCTCGTCGATCGCGTCGAGCGCCTTGAGCAGGCCGCGCAGGATGTGGGCCCGCTCCTCGGCCTTGCGCAGCCGGAACTTCGTACGCCGGACGATGACCTCGATCTGGTGCGTCACCCAGTGGCGGATGAACGCGTCGATCGAGAGGGTGCGCGGCACGCCGTCGACCAGCGCCAGCATGTTGGCGCCGAAGTTGGTCTGCAGGTCGGTGTGCTTGTACAGGTTGTTCAGGACGACCTTGGCGACCGCGTCCCGCTTCAGGACGATCACCAGGCGCTGGCCGGTGCGCGAGGACGTCTCGTCGCGGACGTCCGCGATGCCGCCGACCTTGCCGTCCTTGACCAGGTCGGCGATCTTCTGCGCCAGGTTGTCCGGGTTGGTCTGGTACGGAAGTTCCGTGACCACCAGGCACTGGCGGTTCTGGATCTCCTCGACCGCGACGACCGCCCGCATCGTGATGGAGCCGCGCCCGGTGCGGTACGCCTCCTCGATGCCCTTGCGGCCCACGACCAGCGCGCCGGTCGGGAAGTCGGGGCCCTTGATGCGCTCCATCAGCGCGTCCAGGAGCTCCTCGTGGGAGGCCTCCGGGTTCGCCAGGTACCACTGGGCGCCCTCGGCGACCTCGCGCAGGTTGTGCGGCGGGATGTTGGTGGCCATGCCCACCGCGATGCCGGCCGAGCCGTTGACCAGGAGGTTGGGGAAGCGCGCCGGCAGGACCGTCGGCTCCTGGTTGCGGCCGTCGTAGTTGTCCGTGAAGTCGACGGTCTCCTCGTCGATGTCGCGGACCATCTCCATGGCCAGCGGCATCAGCTTGCACTCGGTGTACCGCATGGCGGCGGCCGGGTCGTTGCCCGGGGAACCGAAGTTGCCGTTGGAGTCCACGAGCGGCATGCGCATCGACCAGTGCTGGGCGAGGCGCACGAGGGCGTCGTAGATCGAGGAGTCGCCGTGCGGGTGGTAAGTACCCATGACGTCACCGACGACGCGGGCACACTTGTAGAAGCCCTTCTCGGGCCGGTACCCGCCGTCGTACATGGCGTACAGGACGCGGCGGTGTACGGGCTTCAGGCCGTCCCGTACGTCCGGCAGCGCGCGCGACACGATGACGGACATCGCGTAGTCGAGGTAGGAGCGCTGCATCTCCGTTTCGAGCCCGACGGGCTCGATGCGCAGAACAGGGCCTTCCTCGGTGGCTTCAGTGGTCGTAGGAGTGTTCTCGTCGGCCATTGCTGGTTCTCAAGTCCTTTCGAAGCGGTCAGCGACAGACCGAGTCAGATGTCGAGGAAGCGGACGTCCCGCGCGTTGCGCTGGATGAACGAGCGGCGTGCCTCGACGTCCTCGCCCATCAGCACCGAGAACAGGTCGTCGGCCTGGGCCGCGTCGTCCAGGGTGACCTGGCCGAGCACCCGGTGCTCGGTGTCCATCGTGGTGACGCGCAGTTCCTCGGCGTTCATCTCACCGAGACCCTTGAAGCGCTGGATCGAGTCCTCGCGGATCCGCTTGCCGTTCTGCTTGCCGAGCTCGGTGAGCGCGTCGCGCTCCCGGTCCGAGTACGCGTACTCGAAGTCGTCCCGGCCCCACTTGATCTTGTAGAGCGGCGGACGCGACAGGTAGACGTGCCCGGCCTCGACCAGCGGCCGCATGAAGCGGAACAGGAAGGTCAGCAGCAGGGTGTTGATGTGCTGGCCGTCGACGTCGGCGTCCGCCATCAGGATGATCTTGTGATAGCGGAGCTTCTCGATGTCGAAGTCCTCGTGGACCCCGGTACCGAACGCCGAGATCAGCGCCTGGACCTCGGTGTTCTGCAGGATCTTGTCGATCCGCGCCTTCTCGACGTTCAGGATCTTGCCTCGGATGGGCAGGATCGCCTGGTACATCGGGTTGCGGCCGGACTTCGCCGAACCACCGGCGGAGTCACCCTCGACGATGAAGATCTCGCACTTGGTGGGGTCGTTGGACTGGCAGTCCGAGAGCTTGCCGGGCAGCGACGCCGATTCGAGCAGCCCCTTGCGGCGGGTCAGGTCACGCGCCTTGCGGGCGGCGACGCGGGCCGTCTGCGCCTGGATGGACTTGCGGATGATGTCCGCGGCCTCGACGGGGTTGCGGTCGAACCAGTCGGTGAGGTGCTCGTGCACCACCTTCTGGACGAACGTCTTCGCCTCGGTGTTGCCCAGCTTGGTCTTGGTCTGACCCTCGAACTGGGGCTCGCCCAGCTTGACGGAGATGATCGCCGTCAGACCCTCGCGGATATCCTCGCCCGAGAGGTTGTCGTCCTTCTCGCGCAGCAGCTTCTTGTCACGCGCGTAGCGGTTGACCAGGCCCGTGAGCGCGGCGCGGAATCCCTCCTCATGCGTACCCCCCTCATGCGTGTGGATGGTGTTCGCAAAGGAGTAAACGCCCTCGCTGTACTGAGAGTTCCACTGCATCGCGATCTCGGCCGAGAGGAGTCGCTCCTTGTCCTCGGCCTCGATGTCGATCACGGTCGGGTGGATCAGCTCGCCCTTGCGCGAGTTGAGGTACTTCACGAAGTCGACGATGCCGCCCTCGTAGAAGTACTTCACCGACAGCGGCTGGTGGTCCTCCGCCTCGTCGGCGGAGTCGGCGCCCGAGACGGCCTTCGCCGACTCGCGCTCGTCGGTGAGCGTCAGGGTCAGGCCCTTGTTGAGGAAGGCCATCTCCTGGAAGCGCCGCGACAGCGTCTCGAAGGAGTACTCGGTGGTCTCGAAGATGTCGCCGTCGGCCCAGAAGGTGACCGAGGTGCCGGTCTCCTCGGTGGCCTCGTGCTGGGCGAGCTGCGCCGTCGGCACGCCCGCCTTGTAGTCCTGCGTCCAGCGGTAGCCGTCGGTCTTGATCTCGACGGCGACCTTCGTCGACAGGGCGTTCACCACGGAGACGCCCACACCGTGCAGACCACCGGAGACGGCGTACCCGCCCCCGCCGAACTTGCCACCTGCGTGGAGCACGGTCAGTACGACCTCGACGGCCGGCTTCCCCTCGGAGGGGATGATGCCCACGGGGATGCCACGGCCGTTGTCGATGACGCGCACGCCGCCGTCGGGCAGGATCGTGACGTCGATCCTGTCCGCGTGACCGGCCAGCGCCTCGTCGACCGAGTTGTCGACGACCTCGTACACCAGGTGGTGCAGACCCCGCTCACCGGTCGAGCCGATGTACATGCCGGGTCGCTTGCGGACCGCGTCCAGACCTTCGAGGACGGTAATCGCGCTGGCGTCGTACGAGGCGGTGACCTCGCCGTTCTCGCCGACGGCAGTGGACGGGGAGTTCTCGTTGGGGTTGCCGGAATCGGCCACGAAGCGCCCTTTCTGGCACAGCACAAGCCTTCCCCTGTACAGGCAGGAGCGGCTGCGTCGTTCAGCGATGGTCAGCGTCGGACGTCGCCGTGGGGGCAAGCGTCCGACCGCGTCTTTCGGTGGGTCCCGCGAGGACGGCGGGATTATTGACCAGTCTACCGGTAGCGCCGACATGAATGGGGGTTTGCCGGTACCTGAGTCCGCATGTGCCGCCCTGGGCGGGCGCCTACCGACTCCCCATATTCGGGGAGGGGCCCCAAGAGCCTCACACGGGCATTCAGCGCTTCGGCCTGTCAACCTCCGACTACCGTGAGGGACGCCTCATGCTCCCCACGGGGTTCCAGGGCCCTCTTGCACCCCGTTTTCGCACGTCACAGGGGGTGCGAGAGAGAGCGGTGGGACACGCTCGACGAGCGCGGACGACGCCCTTCTTACAGAGGCGGGCGCGGCGCCTTCTTAAGAAGTGGCGCCTTCCCGGAACTTCCTGGAAGAAGTGAGCGCGACAAGGGCCGTCCGCCCGGCTCGCCCTGGGGCACGGCGAGGCGTCTCACCCGTAGGTGTCGCCGGGCCCGGTGCTCCCGGGTGCGCGCAGCTTGCCGTAGCGCTGCGGCGGCCCGCTCGGGCCGTACACCTTGATCAGCCGGACCGTGCCGTGGCCCAGGTCAGCGTTGATGCGCGCCACCAGCTGGGGCGCGAGCAGCCGCAGCTGGGTCGCCCAGGACGTCGAGTCGCAGCGCACCACGAGGATCCCCTCCTCGGCGTCGTGCGGGCCGGGTTCCGTGTGCTTGGCGAGCTCCTCGCCGACGATCTCCGGCCAGCGGCCGAGCACTCCGGCCACCGCGGTCGGCGTCTCCCAGCCGCTCTCCCTGATCAGCCGGCTGATCGCGGAGCCGAGCGGCAGCGGGTCGCGCCCGTCCGCTCGGGCGCCCGAGCGCAGCCCGCCGCCCCGCCGGGCCTGCTTCTTCTGCTGAGCGGCCTCGCCCCGCGCCCTGGCCTGCTCCTTGGCCGCGCGCAGCGCGACCCGTGCCAGGTCGATGCCGGAGGCCTCGGGCACCTTCGGCTGCTCGGCCGGTCCGGATTCCTCGCTCATACCCGCGTCACCTCGCCCGCCGCGACCTCGTACCGGACTCCCGCGAGGATCCCCGGAACGTCGTCGTCCACCGCGGCCGTCACCAGGACCTGCTCGCCCGGCGCGACCAGTTCCGCGAGCCGCTCGCGGCGCTTGGCGTCCAGCTCCGCGAACACGTCGTCGAGCACGAGCACCGGCTCGTTGCCCTCGGCCCTCAGCAGGTCGTACGAGGCGAGCCGCAGGGCCAGCGCGTACGACCAGGACTCGCCGTGGCTCGCGTACCCCTTCGCCGGCAGCTCGCCCAGGCGCAGCACCAGATCGTCGCGGTGCGGCCCCGCCAGCGTCACACCGCGCTCGATCTCCTGCTTGCGTACGTCCGCGAAGGCCGCGATGAGCTGGCCGTACAGCTCCTCGCGGGTGTGCCCGTCGCCGGGCGCGGACGGCTTGTACTCCAGGGCCAACGGGCCGCCGCCCGGGGCGAGTTGCTCGTACGCCTTGTCCGCGAGGGGCTGCAGCGCGGCGATCAGGTCGAGGCGCTGGGCGAGGAGTTCGGCACCGGCCTGGGCCAGGTGCTGGTCCCACACGTCGAGGGTGGACAGGTCCATGCCACGGCCGCCGTGCCGACGGGCCATCGCGGCGGACTTCAGGAGGGTGTTGCGCTGCTTGAGCACCCGGTCGTAGTCGGACCGTACGGCCGCCATGCGGGGCGAGCGCGCGGTGATCAGCTCGTCGAGGAACCGGCGCCGCTCTCCGGGGTCGCCCTTGACCAGCGCCAGATCCTCCGGCGCGAACAGCACGGTCCGCACGATCCCCAGCACGTCACGGGGTCTGACCTGCGAGGACCTGTTGATACGGGCCCGGTTGGCGCGGCCCGGGTTCAGTTCGAGCTCGATCAGCTGGGAGCGCTCGCCCTGGGTGACGGCCGCGCGAATGACGGCGCGCTCGGCGCCCATGCGGACCAGCGGCGCGTCCGAGGAGACGCGGTGGCTGCCGAGCGAGGCGAGATAGCCCACGGCCTCGACGAGGTTGGTCTTGCCCTGCCCGTTCGCCCCCACGAAAGCGGTGACGCCCGGGTCGAGCGGAACCTCGACCCGGGCGTACGAGCGGAAGTCGGCCAGCGAGAGATGCGTGACGTGCATGGTGTCGCCGACCTCCCCCGGCTTACCTACTACTGCTGTCGCTGCTACTTGGACTCGACCGCGTGGCCGCCGAACTGGTTGCGCAGCGCGGCGATCATCTTCATCTGCGGGGAGTCGTCCTGCCGGGACGCGAAGCGCGCGAACAGCGAAGCGGTGATCGCGGGCAGCGGCACGGCGTTGTCGATGGCGGCCTCCACGGTCCACCGGCCCTCGCCGGAGTCCTGCGCGAAGCCCTTCAGCTTGTCGAGGTGCTCGTCGTCGTCCAGCGCGTTGACCGCCAGGTCCAGCAGCCAGGAACGGATGACCGTGCCCTCCTGCCAGCTGCGGAAGACCTCGCGCACATCGGTGACCGAGTCGACCTTCTCCAGGAGCTCCCAGCCCTCGGCGTAGGCCTGCATCATGGCGTACTCGATGCCGTTGTGGACCATCTTCGAGAAGTGGCCGGCGCCGACCTTGCCCGCGTGCACCGCGCCGAAGTCGCCCTCGGGCTTCAGCGCGTCGAAGATCGGCTGGACCTTCGCGATGTTCTCGGCGTCGCCGCCATACATGAGCGCGTAGCCGTTCTCAAGGCCCCAGACGCCGCCGGAGACACCGCAGTCGACGAAGCCGATGCCCTTGATGCCCAGCTCGACGGCGTGCTTCTCGTCGTCCGTCCAGCGCGAGTTGCCGCCGTCCACGACGATGTCGCCGGGCGACAGGAGCTCGGCGAGCTCGTCCACGGTGGACTGCGTCGCCGCGCCCGCCGGGACCATCACCCACACGACCCGCGGGCCCTTGAGACTGTCCACAAGCTCCTTGAGGCTGTGGACATCGGCGACGTCCGGGTTGCGGTCGTAACCGATGACGGTGTGGCCTGCGCGGCGGATGCGCTCGCGCATGTTGCCGCCCATCTTGCCGAGGCCGACGAGACCGAGCTCCATCACATGATCCTTTGACGTTGTGGCGTTTTCGTACCCGCGTCCGAGCCTACGCCGGGGCCTTGGTACACACCTGCGGGGTCAGCCGCTCAGACGTACGCCCCGGGAGGCCCGGGGCGTACGTCTTCAAGCCACTCAGCCGGACAGGCGCACCGGCATGATCAGGTACTTGTACGCGTCGTCCGCCTCGGCGTCCAGCGCGGGCTTGCCGCTGAGCAGCGCCGGCTTGGTCGAGGTGGTGAAGGCGAGCTGGGCGACCGGCGAGTCGATGGCGCTCAGGCCGTCGAGCAGGAAGGTCGGGTTGAAGGCGATCGAGATGTCGTCGCCCTCCAGGTTGGCGTCGACCCTTTCCACAGCCTGTGCGTCGTCGCTGGAACCGGCCTCCAGGATGAGGACACCCTGCTCGAAGCTGAGCCGCACCGGGGTGTTGCGCTCGGCCACCAGGGACACGCGCTTGACGGCCTCGACGAACGGGGCGGTCTCGATCACCGCGACCGAGTTGAACTCGGTGGGGAAAAGAGTCCGGTACTTCGGCAGGTCGCCTTCGAGAAGACGTGTGGTCGTGCGACGGCCGGCGCCCTCGAAACCGATCAGGCCCTCACCGGCACCGGAGCCCGACAGCGCCAGGGTGACCGTGTCGCCGCTCGTGAGCGCCTTGGCGGTGTCCAGGAGCGTCTTGGCGGGCACCAGGGCGACCGCGGAGGCATCCGGGTTCTCCGGCTTCCACAGGAACTCGCGGACCGCGAAGCGGTAGCGGTCGGTGGAGGCCAGGGTGACCGTGTCGCCCTCGATCTCGATGCGCACACCGGTCAGGACGGGCAGCGTGTCGTCGCGGCCGGCCGCGATGGCGACCTGGGCGGCGGCGGAGGCGAAGACCTCACCGGGAACGGTGCCCGTGGCGGTGGGCATCTGCGGCAGCGCCGGGTACTCCTCCACAGGAAGGGTGTGGAGTGTGAATCGCGAGGAGCCGCAGACCACGGTCGCCCGTACACCGTCTGTGGAAATCTCCACCGGCCGGTTGGGCAGGGCGCGGCAGATGTCGGCGAGGAGGCGGCCGGAGACGAGCACCGTGCCGTCCTCGTCGACCTCCGCGTCGACCGAGACCCGCGCCGAGACCTCGTAGTCGAAGCTGGAGAAGCTGAGCGCGCCGTTCTCCGCCTTCAGAAGAAGGCCCGCGAGTACGGGCGCGGGCGGACGGGCCGGGAGGCTGCGGGCCACCCAGGCCACCGCCTCCGCGAGTACATCGCGCTCCACCCGGATCTTCACCGGAACCGCCTCCTGCTGTTGCTGGCTCGCCCTGCTGGCTTTCGTCGTCGGCTGTATCGCCGGGGACCAGTCTGACGTACGCCGCTGACAGTCGGTGCGCGTCGGGGTCAAGTCGCGTCGAGCGGCGTCGGGAGCTCCGGCGCCGAGTTGTGCACAGGCCCCACTTCGAAACGGATTCCTAGCTAACTCTGAGTGGGAGTAGTAGTAGGGCCTGTGGAAACCGTGGATAACCCCGTTTGCGCAGGTCACGCCCGCTTTTTTGTCCACCGCCCCTGTGGGTGGAGCCGGTGGACAACTAGGGGTTTCTGTGGACGCCCGAAAGTTCTGCACATCCCGTGCACAGGACAGGGGTAGTTCTCCCCAACGCTGTCCCCAGCTTTACCCCGGTTCCCCACAGGCCAACCCGTCCCCTTCGTGTGACGGCTTTCACTCGGCCCGGTGATCCCGGGTGTTTCGTTGCCGAACAGTGGACAGGGGTGTGGAGAAGCTGGGGACAACGGATCAAGACCTGTGGGCCGCCGGTGGACAACTGAACCCACAGGCTGTGGACAGAGGATTCGTCCACAAGCTGTGGAGTATGGATGCCCACAAATCCACAGGCTGTTGACCTGGGGTGATGGAGTATCAGCCGCCGTGCCTGTGGAAGCAATCTGGACAACTTCCCAGTCCCCAGGGTGTGGATGGAGGAAAGTCCCCAGATCTGTGGAGAACCGCCTCTGACCAGCCGGTATTCGAACACCGAGGGCTTCGCCGGGCTCGCACACACGCTTCCTTCGGCGTCGTACGCACGTATTCCGGGGCCTCTCGGAGGCGTCTCAGGGGCTTCTCCGGCGCCCAGGCAGGACTCGGATCGGGGCCGGGAACGCCGAAGGGCGCCCGGAGAATGGATCCCCGGGCGCCCTTGGAGAGTGTCCGTGCCGGCGCGTCGTCAGCCGTTCTTGATGCGGTTGGTGAGCTCGGTGACCTGGTTGTAGATGGAGCGGCGCTCCGCCATCAGCGCGCGGATCTTGCGATCGGCGTGCATCACCGTCGTATGGTCGCGGCCGCCGAACTGGGCCCCGATCTTGGGCAGGGAGAGGTCGGTGAGCTCGCGGCACAGGTACATGGCGATCTGGCGGGCCGTCACCAGGACCCGGCTGCGCGAGGATCCGCAGAGGTCCTCCACCGTCAGCCCGAAGTAGTCGGCGGTCGCCGCCATGATGGCGCTCGCGGTGATCTCGGGCGCCGAGTCCTCGCCGCCGGGGATCAGGTCCTTGAGCACGATCTCGGTGAGCCCCAGGTCCACCGGCTGCCGGTTCAGCGATGCGAACGCCGTCACCCGGATCAGCGCGCCCTCCAGCTCGCGGATGTTCCGCGAGATCCGGGACGCGATGAATTCGAGCACCTCCGGCGGGGCGTTGAGCTGCTCCTGCACCGCCTTCTTACGGAGGATCGCGATACGCGTCTCCAGCTCGGGCGGCTGCACATCGGTGGTCAGGCCCCACTCGAAACGGTTCCGCAGCCGGTCCTCCAGGGTCATCAGCTGCTTGGGCGGCCGGTCCGAGGACAGCACGATCTGCTTGTTGGCGTTGTGGAGCGTGTTGAAGGTGTGGAAGAACTCCTCCTGCGTCGACTCCTTGCTCGCCAGGAACTGGATGTCGTCGACCAGAAGGATGTCGACATCGCGGTAGCGCTTGCGGAAGGTGTCGCCCTTGCCGTCGCGGATCGAGTTGATGAACTCGTTGGTGAACTCCTCCGAGCTCACGTACCGCACCCGCGTGCCGGGGTACAGGCTGCGCGCGTAGTGCCCGATCGCGTGCAGCAGATGGGTCTTGCCGAGGCCCGACTCCCCATAGATGAAGAGGGGGTTGTACGCCTTCGCCGGCGCCTCGGCGACCGCGACGGCCGCGGCGTGCGCGAAGCGGTTCGACGATCCGATGACGAAGGTGTCGAAGAGGTACTTCGGATTCAGCCGCGCGTGCGGCTCGCCCGGGCCGCCCTGCGCGGGTGCCCCGCCGGACGGGGACGGCGCGAGGTGGCCGGAGCCGCCGCGCTGCGGAGGCTGCGCGTCCGGCAGCTCACGCCGCTCGGGCCGTTGCTCGTGGCGCTGCTGCTCGTACGGCTGCGCCTTGGGCTGCTCATAGGAGGGGCGGCCCTGCTCGTACTGGCCGCGGTCTTGCTCGTACTGACCGCGCTCGGGCAGCTGCTGCGAGCGGTAGTCGTGCTGGGGCTGCTGCTGGCGGGCGCCGCCATAGGGCTCGCGCCACTGCTCGCCGGAGGAGTCGCGGTCCTGGAAGCCGCCGAGGCGGGGCTGCTGCCACAGGTCTTCCTGGGCACGCGGCCAGGAGCCGGGCTCGGGGCGCTGCTGGTACTCGCCGGGGTAGGCGGGGCGCACGGTGGGCAGGCCGTCGTCCGCGGGCCGGGCGTAGGGGTCGTCCTGGTAGTGCGGCTGCTGCTGTTGCTGGGGGGGCTGCTGCGAGGCGGGCGGCGCGGGCTCGCCCACCGAGTCGTCGACGGTGATCGCGATCCGGATGGTGCGGCCGCACTCCCGGCTGAGGGTCTCGCTGATCAGCGGGGCGAGCCGGCCCTCCAGGACGCGCTTGCCCCACTCGTTGGGGACGGCGAGCAGCGCGGTGTCGGCCACCAGTGCGAGCGGCTGGCAGCGCTCGATCCACTGCTTGTCCTTGGGCTCGATGCCCTGCTGCCCCTCCCCGAGGAGATGCTCCAGCACTCGTGGCCACACTGCGGCAAGATCGGCAGGTACGTCAGCCACAGGGCACGCTCTCTCGCAGGTCCCACGAATGTGTGGTTCTCGGGACGGGATGGGATGGCATAGACAGACAGGCAAGGACACATCGGAAAAAGATTCGGAGTTCAGCCACGGTAGTCGGGCCCACTGACGTGGTTCAAGTTGTTGTCCACAGCCTGTGCATACAGGGGCCCGGTAAGCCGCCGGTTTGACCGGATGGCGTAGCCGCGCGTACCGTAACCAGGTCGAGTTGTCGATGGCTGCTGCCGCCTGCCTCCGATGGGCAAAGATCACGATCTGTGATCGTGAAGCGGTGCACACGGGCGTATACGCGAGCTACTCGTGGGCGCACGGTGACAGCCAGGCGATGTCCCGCCGCCAAACGATCATTTCTGGAGCCCCCGAGTGAGCAAGCGCACCTTCCAGCCGAACAACCGTCGCCGCGCCAAGACCCACGGCTTCCGCCTGCGGATGCGTACCCGTGCCGGCCGCGCGATTCTCGCGAACCGCCGTGGCAAGGGTCGCGCCAGCCTGTCCGCGTAATTAGCTAACAGGTCATGACGTGCTGCCTACCGAGAATCGGCTGAGGCGGCGCGAGGACTTCGCGACCGCGGTACGCCGAGGACGCCGGGCCGGCCGCCCGCTCCTCGTCGTCCATCTACGCAGCGGTACAACGGACCCGCACGCGCCTGGGGAGAGCGCTCCCCCGACGCGTGCGGGTTTCGTTGTCAGCAAGGCCGTCGGCGTGGCTGTCGTCCGCAACCTGGTGAAGCGCAGGCTTCGCCATCTGATGCGCGAACGGCTGCCCCAGTTGCCCGCCGGTAGCCTGGTGGTCGTACGGGCATTGCCCGGTGCGGGCGATGCCGACCACGCACAGCTGGCCCGAGACCTGGACGCCGCCCTCGCGCGGCTGCTGGGAGGGGGCGCGCGATGAAGTACCCGCTGCTGGCCCTGATCAAGCTGTACCAGTGGACGATCAGCCCACTTCTGGGGCCCGTCTGCAGGTACTACCCGTCGTGTTCCCACTATGGATATACGGCGATCGACCGGCACGGTGCCGTCAAAGGCACGGCCCTGACCGCCTGGCGCATTCTGCGGTGCAATCCGTGGTCGCCGGGCGGCGTGGACTACGTACCGGAGCGCAAGCGGCCTCGATGGCACGAGGCGCTGCGCGCTGCCTGGCGCGGCGACAAGGGCGGGCAGTCCGCCGCTGAGACCGAGACAAGCCCGGCCGCAGAGACCCCGCCCAATGCTCAAGGAGCCTGATTAGTGGACACGATTGCCAGTCTGTTCAGCTTCATCACCTGGCCTGTTTCCTGGGTCATCGTCCAGTTCCACAAGTTGTACGGCGCGATCTTCGGGCCGGACACGGGCTGGGCCTGGGGCCTTTCGATCGTGTCCCTCGTGGTGCTGATCCGTATCTGCCTGATCCCGCTCTTCGTGAAGCAGATCAAGTCGACCCGGAACATGCAGGCGCTCCAGCCGAAGATGAAGGCGATCCAGGAGCGCTACAAGAGCGACAAGCAGCGTCAGTCCGAAGAGATGATGAAGCTGTACAAGGAGACGGGCACCAACCCGCTCTCCTCGTGCCTTCCGATCCTCGCTCAGTCGCCGTTCTTCTTCGCGCTCTACCACGTGCTCTCCGGCATCGCCAGCGGCAAGACCATCGGCGTCATCAACCAGCCGCTGCTCGAAAGCGCCCAGAAGGCCCACATCGTCGGTGCCCCGCTGGCCGCGAAGTTCATGGACAGCGCCTCGAAGGTCGAGAGCCTCGGCGCGACGCTGACCGACGTCCGGGTCGTCACCGCGATCATGATCGTGCTGATGTCGGCCTCGCAGTTCTTCACGCAGCGCCAGCTGATGACGAAGAACGTGGACCTCACGGTCAAGACGCCGTTCATGCAGCAGCAGAAGATGCTGATGTACGTCTTCCCCGTCATGTTCGCCGTGATGGGCATCAACTTCCCCGTCGGTGTCCTCGTCTACTGGCTGACCACCAACGTGTGGACCATGGGCCAGCAGATGTACGTCATCAGCCAGAACCCGACGCCGGGCTCCAAGGCCCAGGCGCACTACCTGGACCGGCTGCTCAAGAGCGTTTCCCTGCACGGTGAGGTCCGCGGCAAGCGGCGCCGCGCCGTCGTCCAGGCGATCGTGGCCAAGGGCCCGGACCGCAACGACAACGAGCGCAAGTTCGTCACCGGGCTCTCCAAGCAGGGCTTCGCGGCCCAGGCCGACGGCTCCGTGGTGAAGAGCGACACGGCGGCCGCCGAGGCCGAGGGCGCGGCGGCTCCCAAGCGCCAGCAGCCCAAGCGGCAGACCAAGGCGCAGCGCCAGGCCGCTGCGGCCCAGCAGGACGACGCGGCCGGGAAGACCTCGCTGTCGAAGGACTCCTCCGACGCCGGTGACTCCGTGGACGAGGTGTCCAAAGAGAAGGCCGAACCGCAGGACGCGAAGCCCAAGCAGGATGCCAAGCCGAAGCAGGGCAAGCCCACCGCCGGCCAGGCACGAGCCAAGTCGGGTCAGCGCAAGGGTCAGCAGCGGCCCAAGCACCCGACCAAGAAGTAAGAAGGAGTCCATCCGTGACGGAAGGCACCACCTCCCCGGCCGCTGAGGGCGTCGACACCCTCTCCCGCCTGGAGCAGGAAGGGGAGATCGCCGCCGATTACCTCGAGGGCCTGCTCGACATCGCCGACCTCGACGGCGACATCGACATGGACGTCGAGGCGGACCGGGCCGCGGTCTCGATCATCAGTGACAGCAACAGCCGGGACCTGCAGAAGCTCGTCGGCCGGGACGGCGAGGTGCTGGAGGCGCTCCAGGAGCTCACGCGTCTCGCTGTGCACCGCGAGACCGGTGACCGCAGCCGGCTGATGCTGGACATCGGCGGCTACCGGGCCAAGAAGCGCACGGAACTCGCCGAGCTGGGCGCCAAGGCGGCGGACGAGGTCAAGAGCACCGGCGCGCCGGTGAAGCTGGACCCGATGACGCCGTTCGAGCGCAAGGTCGTGCACGACGCCGTCGCGGCCGCGGGGCTGCGCAGCGAGTCGGAGGGCGAGGAGCCGCAGCGCTTCGTCGTCGTGCTGCCCGCCTGAGCGGTCATTGCTTTCTCGGCCCCGTCTGTTCGCAGGCGGGGCCGATCTTTGTCAGCCTGATAGTCAGCCGCCACAGTGCGGTAACGCATAGGTAGGGAAGGACGGTCCCCGTGACGGAGGCAGAGGCAGCAGCGGAGCTTCCCCCGGCGCCCGAAGAGGCACGGGCGGTTTTCGGTGAGTTCTTCCCGGAGGCCGTGCGGTATGCGGAGCTGCTCGCGGATGCGGGGGTCAAGCGAGGTCTGATCGGGCCGCGTGAGGTGCCGCGTCTGTGGGAGCGGCATCTGCTCAACTGCGCGGTGCTCTCCGAGGTCGTCCCGGAGGGCGTCACGGTCTGCGACGTCGGCTCGGGCGCGGGGCTGCCCGGTATCCCGCTGGCGCTGGTGCGCCCGGACCTGAAGATCACGCTGCTTGAGCCGCTGCTGCGGCGCACCAACTTCCTCCAGGAGGTCGTGGAACTCCTGGGCCTGGACCACGTCACCGTGGTGCGCGGCCGTGCCGAGGAGATGCTGGGCAAGGTCGCGCCGGTTCACGTGGTGACCGCCCGCGCGGTGGCACCGCTCGACCGGCTGGCCGGCTGGGGTGTTCCGCTGCTGCGTCCGTACGGCGAGATGCTCGCGCTCAAGGGCGACACGGCCGAGGAGGAGATCCAGGGGGCGCGCGCCGCGCTGAGCAAGCTCGGTGTGGTGGAGACCACGGTGCTTCACGTGGGCGAGGGCATCGTGGACCCGCTGTCCACGGTCGTACGGGTCGAGGTCGGCGAGAGCCCCGGTGGTGTGCGGTTCGCCGCGAAGCGCGCCAAGGCCGCCAGGACGAGCCGGACGCGGCGGCGCCGCTGAGGGGCTGCCCCCGCGCCGGAGCGTTGAGCGGGTAAATGCTCCATAGAAGGCGGCATACGTACGCATTTCGGAGTGTCGTAACGGTCTCCGGGTAACGCGGATGCATCGTGTTTCACGTGAAACGTCGCTCACTGCTGCAGGGAATCATCAGCCGTGGCCGTGCGGCTTCCTCGTCGCGCGACCGCAGGCCGTTCGCAGGGGGCCCCGAGTCCCCCGCGGGGGCTACGGAGTTGTCCACAGAGGTGGATTCATCCACAGAAGACCGGGCCTCGCTGGTTCACGACCCCGAAGACATGGGAGGCTCTGTGCATTGCGAGCCTGAAGTCGAGGAGAGTGAATCCTTGCGGTCCGACGCCAACATCGCGGGACCGATGACCGATCCGGTCCCCGGTCCCCGAACCGAATCGGCGGGGGAGGATGTTTCACGTGAAACACCGCCCCCGATGGACGACACCCCCATCGGTCGCGCTGCCCAGCTGGCGGTGGAAGCTCTCGGCCGTGCCGGCGAGGGCCTGCCCCGGCCGGAGCAGACCCGAATCATGGTCGTTGCCAACCAGAAGGGCGGAGTAGGGAAGACCACCACCACGGTCAATCTGGCCGCTTCCCTCGCGCTGCACGGCGCGCGGGTCCTGGTCGTCGACCTCGATCCGCAGGGCAACGCCTCAACGGCACTGGGTATCGACCACCACGCCGAAGTCCCTTCGATCTATGACGTCCTGGTCGAGAGCAGGCCGCTCTCCGAAGTGGTGCAGCCAGTCCCGGACGTCGAGGGCCTCTTCTGCGCACCGGCCACGATCGATCTCGCCGGTGCGGAGATCGAGCTCGTGTCCCTGGTGGCCCGGGAGAGCCGGCTGCAGCGCGCCATCCAGGCGTACGAGCAGCCGCTGGACTACATCCTCATCGACTGCCCGCCCTCGCTGGGCCTCCTGACGGTCAACGCGCTGGTCGCGGGGGCCGAGGTCCTGATCCCGATCCAGTGCGAGTACTACGCGCTGGAGGGCCTGGGGCAGCTTCTGAGGAACGTCGATCTGGTGCGTGGCCACCTCAACCCGACGCTGCACGTGTCGACAATCCTGCTCACGATGTACGACGGCAGGACCCGGCTCGCCTCGCAGGTGGCCGATGAGGTGCGCAGCCACTTCGGCAAGGAGGTGCTGCGGACCAGCATTCCGCGCTCGGTCCGTATCTCCGAGGCGCCGAGCTACGGGCAGACGGTGCTCACCTACGACCCGGGCTCCAGCGGCTCGCTCTCGTATCTCGAAGCTGCCCGCGAGATCGCCCTGCGGGGTGTCGGTGTGCAGTACGACCCCACGCACGCGCATGTGGTCAACCAGAACAACCAGCACAGCATGTCGGAGGGGATCCAGTGAGTGAGCGACGCAGAGGATTGGGGCGTGGGCTCGGTGCGCTCATCCCATCCGCCACGCAGGAGAAGCCGGGCTCTTCGGCGGGGACGGCTTCCACGTCCCCGTCGGCGGTGCCGGTGCTGACGGCGGAGCGAGGGGTGGCGGCCGCCAAGGTTGCGACGTTGCCGCCGGCTCCTGTTTCACGTGAAACAGCTCCGGCGCCCGAGCCGGAGGCCGTGCTGGAGCCGGCTACCCCGGCCGGTGCCTTCTTCGCCGAGCTGCCGATCGACTCGATCACGCCCAACCCGCGCCAGCCGCGTGAGGTGTTCGACGAGGACGCGCTGTCCGAACTGGTCACCTCCATCAAGGAAGTTGGCCTTCTCCAGCCCGTCGTCGTCCGGCAGACCGGCCCCGAGCGCTACGAGCTCATCATGGGCGAGCGGCGCTGGAGGTCCTGCCGCGAGGCCGGTCTCGACCGGATTCCCGCGATTGTCCGGGAGACGGACGACGAGAAGCTTCTGCTCGACGCCCTCCTGGAGAACCTCCACCGGGCCCAGCTGAACCCGCTGGAAGAGGCCGCCGCCTACGACCAGTTGCTCAGGGACTTCAAGTGCACCCATGACCAGCTGGCGGACCGTATCGGCCGCTCCCGGCCGCAGGTTTCCAACACGCTGCGTCTGCTGCGTCTTTCGGCTCCCGTCCAGCGCAGGGTCGCAGCCGGTGTCATCTCGGCGGGCCACGCCAGGGCGCTGCTCTCGGTGGAGGACACCGGAGAACAGGACCGGCTCGCCCACCGCATCGTGGCGGAGGGACTCTCGGTGCGGGCGGTCGAGGAGATCGTCAGCCTGATGTCCTCGGAGCCTCAGGCCGCTCCCAAGGCCAAGGGGCCGCGGGCGGGGACACGTCTGTCTCCCGCGCTCTCCGACCTGGCGACCCGGCTCTCGGACCGATTCGAGACGAGGGTGAAGGTCGACCTCGGCCAGAAGAAGGGAAAGATCGTCGTCGAGTTCGCCTCGATAGACGATCTGGAGAGGATTCTCGGCACCCTCGCCCCGGGCGAGGGCCGGGTCCTGGAGAAGGGCCTCGCCGAGGAAGCCTCGGAGGACGGCGACAGCTGAGTCCGTTCAGCGCCGCTTGAGGGCGGGCCGGTCCGGTTCATACCGGAACACGGCCCGCCCTTTGCATGCGGACGGTATCCCCGCCGTGAGGGGGTGGATACGATGCGTTCTGGTATGGCACATCCACCTTGATCCATCCTCTAGGGAGGGCGGGGGCCATGCGAACGGTGAGCCGCACTCAACTGGTGACGGCGGGGCTCGGCCTCGGAGCAGTCGGTGGATTCGTCGGCAGCCTGCTCCGGGAGTGGAGCGCGCTGTCGGCCGCGCAGAGTGCGGCAGGCGAGGGAAGTGAGGAACAGCCTCCATGGGGCGTCGGCTCGTACCGCTCACGCTGGACAACCTTCCGGACCTTCCCAAGCGCTGCCGCGGCTGCGTCTTCTGGGAACTCGATCCGGTCAGCGGAGAAGCCGCGGTAAAGGCCGGCAGACCCGAACTGGAGAAGGAGGCCTGGATCTCGGGAGTGCTCCTGGAATGGGGCTCCTGCGGCCGGGTCGTCTACGTCGACGACATCCCGGTCGGCTATGTGCTCTACGCGCCCCCGGCCTATGTGCCCCGCTCCACCGCGTTTCCCACCAGCCCGGTGTCCGCCGACGCCGTACAGCTGATGACCGGGTGGATCATGCCGGGCTACCAGGGGCAGGGGCTGGGGAGAGTGCTGGTGCAGACGGTGGCCAAGGACCTGTTGCGCCGCGGCTTCAAGGCCATCGAGGCGTTCGGGGACGCCCGCTGGCGAGAGCCCGCCTGTGTGCTGCCCGCCGATCATCTGTTGGCGGTCGGATTCAAGACGGTGCGGCCCCACCCGAGATATCCGCGGATGCGCCTTGAACTGCGAACGACGCTGTCCTGGAAGGAAGATGTCGAGCTGGCCCTGGACCGGCTGCTCGGCGCGGTCCAGAAGGAGCCGGCCCTCAGGCCGCTCTAGCAGGCGTTTCCATGCGAAACGGGCCCGCCCCCATCGGGGAGCGGGCCCGTTTCACGTGAAACAGCGAGCGCGTCGAGACTTACTTCTCGGAGATGAAGACGTCGAGGTCACGCAGCAGCGCGGCCTTCGGCTTGGCACCGACGATCGTCTTGGTGACCTCGCCGCCCTGGTAGACGTTGAGCGTCGGGATCGACATCACGCCGTACTTGGCGGCCGTCGTCGGGTTCTCGTCGATGTTGAGCTTGACGATCTCGATCTGGTCGCCGTGCTCGGCGGCGATGGCCTCCAGAGACGGGGCGATCTGGCGGCACGGGCCGCACCACTCGGCCCAGAAGTCCACGAGGACGGGCTTGTCGCTCTTGAGGACGACCTCGTCGAAGTCGGCGTCGGTCACGTGCTTCAGGGTGCCGGCCACGGCAGTCTCCTAAGGGTGTTGGGGGGAGGGGGAAGCTGGAAGGGGCGGATCAGACGCCGGCTGCGGCCTTCTCGCTGTCGGCCAGGGCGGCGAGGAAGCGCTCCGCGTCGAGGGCGGCGGAGCAGCCGGTGCCGGCGGCCGTGATGGCCTGCCGGTAGGTGTGGTCGACGACGTCACCGGCGCCGAAGACGCCCGTCAGGTTGGTGCGGGTCGACGGGGCGTCGACCTTGAGGTAGCCCTCGTCGTCCAGGTTGAGCTGGCCCTTGAAGAGCTCGGTGCGCGGGTCATGGCCCACGGCGATGAACAGGCCCGTCACCGGCAGCTCGGAGGTGGCGCCGGTCTTGGTGTTGCGCAGCGTCAGGCCGGAGAGCTTCTGGTCGCCGTGGATCTCGGCGACCTCGCTGTCCCACGCGAACTTGATCTTCTCGTCGGCGAAGGCACGCTCCTGCATCGCCTTGGAGGCGCGCAGGCTGTCGCGGCGGTGGATGATCGTGACCGACTTGGCGAAGCGCGAGAGGAAGGTCGCCTCCTCCATCGCGGTGTCCCCGCCGCCGACCACGGCGATGTCCTGGTCCTTGAAGAAGAAGCCGTCGCACGTGGCACACCACGAGACACCGCGGCCGGACAGCTTGTCCTCGTTGGCCAAGCCCAGCTTGCGGTGCTGCGAGCCGGTGGTGACGATGACGGCCTTGGCGCGGTGGACCGTGCCCGCGGTGTCCGTGACGGTCTTGATGTCACCGGTCAGGTCGACGGCGACGACATCGTCCGGGACCAGCTCGGCGCCGAAGCGCTCGGCCTGGCCGCGCATGTTGTCCATGAGCTCCGGGCCCATGATGCCGTCCTGGAAGCCCGGGAAGTTCTCTACCTCGGTGGTGTTCATCAGCGCACCGCCGGCGGTGACGGCGCCCTCGAACACCAGCGGCTTCAGCGACGCACGTGCGGTGTACAGCGCGGCTGTGTATCCGGCCGGCCCCGAGCCAATGATGATCACGTTACGGACGTCGCTCACGGGTTTCTTCCTCGTCTCTGCGGACTGCCTACTGCCTGTCGGGGCCCCGGTCCAGGACTCTCACCCCACCCAACGGATCCTACGGGGGATGCATTCCCGAGCCGGACGGGCAGCGCGGACACGCGGCTTGCGCGAGGTATCAGCGGCGGGGATAGGAGTGCGTCAGCAACAGCTTCCCCTTGGCCGAGGGGCCGTCGCTCTCGCAGGCGGCGTCGACGATGTACGCCTCCAGGTTGGCGGGATTCGCCTGGTCGGGCAGTACGACGAGGTACACCTTGGCCCCCTCGTACGTGCCCTGCTCGGCCGCCAGAGGCGGCTGGGAGGGCCGCCCGGTCCCTGCCAGGACACAGGACGGGACGCTCGTGGCAGAGCGGAGGCTGTCCGAGGAGTTCTCGTCGCTGGGCGCGTTCTTCGTTGACGGCGCGATCTTTGCCGACGGCGCGGTCTGGGCGGTCTGGCCGCGCTGGGCCGCAACGAGCGACTGGACCCGCCCTTCGAGCGTGCCCGAGGAGTAGACCGTGCCGCCGGGTACGGGCGTCCCGGAGGTGGTGTGGTCGGCACGGGAGGGCGACGGGGGCGACTGGTCGTTCTGCACGAAGAAGATCCCTGCGCCGATGGCCGCGGCGCCGAGGACCGCGCTGAGCACGGCCGCACGACGTCGGCGTGCCTTGGCGGCTCGACCGGGGCCTGTGGCCGCGCGGCTGTGCCCGGCGGGCCGGTCGGCCGGCGGCGCGGCGGCTCCAGCGGAGAGTGCGGCGGGATCGGATGCCGGTTCGTTCTCCGCGGCGGCTGTTTCACGTGAAACATGCGTGGTTTCACGCGCGGGGTCGTCGTCGGGGATCGTGGCATTCAGTAGTGCTTCCGCTGCGAGCGCCGCGTCGATGCGTCCGGCTACGTCGGCGGGCATGCGCTGCGGCCCGGGCAGAGTGCCTAGCAGATCACGGATTTCTTCGAGGGAGGCCCGTACATCGGCGCAGAGCGGGCAGTCCTCCAGATGCCGACGGACGTCCGCCGTACGGGACGGCGGCAGAAGGCCTTCGGTGAGTTCGGAGATCTCCGAGACGTCCGGGTGTTGTGTCGTTCCGGTCGTGGATGTCACGCGTTCCCACCTCCGCCCTTCACGGCAGCCGAATCGCTCGGTCCTGCATCGTTTGTGCCCGACGCCGGTGGGACGGATGTCCCCGGCGTCCGGTTCCTTCCCCCACTGGACTCACCGCTACCCCCCGCGTCAGCGCGCAGATGAGTGAGCAGTGGCACCAGCCGTGCCCGCCCCCGGGCGCACCGGCTCTTCACCGTCCCCGTGGGGACATCGAGCATGCGGGCCGCCTCCGCCACGGGGTAGCCCTGCATGTCGACGAGTACGAGTGCGGCGCGCTGGTCCGGCGGGAGGGTGCCCAGGGCCTCGATGAGCTGCCGGTGCAGGTCCTGCCGCTCGGCGGGGGCCTCGGCCGACTCGTGCGGCTCCAGGAGCTGCTCCAGGCGCTCGGTGTCGTCGACCGGGGACGTCTTGCGGGAGGCCGCCTTGCGGGCCCGGTCGAGGCAGGCGTTCACCGTGATGCGGTGCAGCCACGTGGTGACGGCCGACTGGCCGCGGAAGGTGTGAGCGGCCCGGTAGGCGGAGACGAGGGCGTCCTGGACGGCGTCAGCGGCCTCCTCGCGGTCTCCCAGCGTGCGCAGCGCCACCGCCCAGAGCCGGTCGCGGTGACGCCGCACGATCTCACCGAAGGCGTCGGGGTCGCCGTCGACATGGCGCGCCAAGAGGTCCTGGTCGCTCATGTCGCCCAGTGTGGCCTCGTCCAACGGTGAGCCTCCCCCTGCCGTTCGGTCAGCCGGCGAACTTCACGTCGGTGATGGCCTGCTTGTGGCCCTTGCCGCTGTAGTCGTCCTGGGGCGAGTACGGCATGGCCGTCATCCAGAGCAGTACGTACCGCGACTTGACCGGGGTGCTCGCCTTCAGGCCTGCCTTGGTGCCACTGGTCTTGACGGTGGCGATCTGCTTCATCGACGTGACCGGTGTCGAAGGGGAGAGTGAATCCGTCGCGTACAGCGTGATCGTGGTGTGGTCGCCGCCGTAGCGCAACAGTATCGACGCGGTCGAGATGTCCTTGGCCGAGCCGAGGTCGTAGACGATCCCGACGCCGGTCTTCACCGACGGCGCCAGCTCGGGGCCGTCGGTGAAGCTCTTGGTGCGCCAGTAGCTCGTCGCGCTGCCGTCGTACGTGTTCTTCACGTCGGCCGCGTTCTGCGGTGACCCGTCCGGCGCGTACTCCTCAGCGTCCTGGATCTTGATCGGTGCGGGAGCCTTCGGCTTGTCGCCGTCGCCGTCGCTGTGGTCCGTGGTCTGCGTGTTCCCGGTCTCGTTGGAGCCGCCCTTGTCGCGGTGGAGCAGGGCGTCGGCTAGCTGCCAGCTGCCGAGGCCGAGCGCGGCGATCAGGAGCGCCGAGACGGCCCACTTGAGCGCCTTGCCGGTGCGGCCCTGGAGCGCCGGGGGCGGCGGCGTCACGGGCTGTGTGACCGAGGGGCCGGGACCGGCGGCCGGGCGGCCGTACGTCCCCTGCTGGTAGGTGGTGCGCTGGTACTCGGGCGGCGCGGTGAACGCGGGCTCCGGCGGGCGGATGCGCGGCATCTCCCCGACGGCCTTGACCAACTCGTCCGGGGTGGTGCAGGGCGGCTCCTGGCGGGACGCGGTGGCCCCGTCGTTGACCAGGGCCCGCATGGCGAGCTCCGAGAGGCCCCGGTGCACGCCCGCCCGTACCTGATCGGGGGCGATCAGGCCGACGCCCTTGGGAAGCCCGTGCAGACCGTAGGCATCGCTCTCGTACGGCCACCGCTGGGTGAGGACGGCGTACAGGAGGGCGCCGATGGCCTCGGTGTCGCTTCGCTGCGGGGTGTCGGAGCTGATGCCGCGCAGCGCGGCGGCGACGGCCAGGCCACGGATGCGGTACTGGCCCGTCGAGGTCCGCAGGACCGCGCTCGGGGTGAGCCTGAGGTGGGCGAGGCCCTCGCGGTGGGCGGCCGCCATGGCCTGGGAGACCTGCGTGACCATCTGGTAGGCGTCGTGCGCCTCCAGCGGGCCGAGTGCCAGCAGGGCGGTCAGTTCGGTGGCGTCCGGCAGCCACTCGTGGACGACGTAGACGAGGTCGTTCTCCTCGACGGCGTCCAGGACCTGCACGAAGCGGGGGTCGCCGAGCAGCGCGGAGGAGCGGGCGGCGGCCAGTACGGAGCGCGCTCGCGGGTGGTCGGCGGGCAGCAGGTGGACGCCGACGGCCCGGCGGAGCTTCTCGTCGACCGCACGCCAGCTGCTGAAACCGTCCAGACGGGTGACGCACTCCTCAAGACGGTAGCGTCTGGCCAGCTTGTGACCGCTGTGCAGTTCGGGCGTCGCGATGGACGGCTCGTTGGCCCTGCGCTCGCCGCCGGTGCCGTTCTTGCTCTGCTCAGCCGTGTCTGCCGTGTCGATGGACTCCGTCACCCCGTCGGTCGTCGCCTTGTCCGCCTTGGCGGTCAGCGGGTTGTCGCCGCTGTTGTCGGCCACGTCGACGGCAGCCGTGCTACGTTCCGCCACCGTCGCTCCTGCCTCCCCATCCGTTGCGTGTTGTCGGCCAGCCATGCAAAGTCATGCCAATTGTGCCCACAGTCCGGCACTATGCACGACACGCGGTAGCCGACGATGGTTGTGCGCGGGCTCCGGACTCAGCGGCCGAGCCGCCCGCGCACCATTCCGACCATGGCGTTGAGCTCTTCGATGCGCATCCGCTTGGCCGCGACGAAGAAGACTCCGAGCAGTGCGGCACCGCCGACGACCAGCGCCACGACCGATCCTCCCGCGCCCTCGCCCAGGAACTTCAGCAGGCCGAAGCCGACCGCGCCGCCGACCACCGCGGCCGGCACCGCGGCGAGGCAGAGGCGGGCGTACGTACGCAGGACGTGCGCGCCGTCCAGGTCGCCGCCCAGCCGGTTGCGCAGCCGCCGCCAGGCCACCCCGACGCCCACGGCGTAGGCCAGGCCGTATGCGGCGGCCATGCCCACGACCGCCCATCGGGCGGGCAGCACTACGTAGCAGACGGCCGAGGCGGCCGCGTTGACGGCGGCCACGATGACCGTGTTGTAGAAGGGCGTGCGGGTGTCCTCGTACGCGTAAAAACCACGCAGGACGACGTACTGCACGGAGTACGGGATCAGGCCGAGTGCGAACGCCATCAGGATGAAGCCCATGGACTGGGCCGCCTGGACGCCGCTGGACGCGTACAGCAGGGTGCACATGGGGACGCCGAGTGCGAGGAACGCGAAGGCGACTGGCACGATCGCGACCGCCGAGTTGCGCAGGCCCTGCGAGATGTCGTCGCGGACCGCGCCCGGGTCGTTGTCGTGCGCGGCGCGCGAGATGCGCGGCAGCAGCGCGGCCATGACCGAGACGGTGATGATGGCCTGCGGCATGCCCCAGATCAGCTGGGCGTTGGAGTAGGCGAGGAAGCCGGCGCCGGAGCGGCCCGACTCCTTGCCCGCTGCCGTGGCGAACCGCGTGACGACGATGACTCCGGCCTGGTTGGCCAGTACGAACATCACGGTCCACTTGGCGAGCTTGACCGTCTTGCCGAGCCCGTGGCCCTTCCAGTCGAAGCGCGGCCGGAAGCGGAAACCGGTCTCGCGGAGGTAGGGAAGCATCGCCAGGGCCTGCACGACCAGGCCGAGGAGGGTGCCGATGCCGAGTAGCCGGACACCGTCGTGCGGGATCGTCTGGACGCCCATGTGGGACTCGGCGGAGGTGCCGTAAACCCAGATGAACAGGCCGAACGTGCAGATCATCACGATGTTGTTGAGGACCGGGGTCCACATCATCGCGCCGAACCTCCCGCGGGCGTTGAGGATCTGGCCCATCACCACGTGCACACCCATGAAGAAGATCGTGGGCAGGCAGTAGCGCGCGAACGTGACGGCGACGCTGTTGGCGGCCGCGTCGTTGCCGATGGTCGGCGACATCAGCTGGATCAGCAGCGGCGCCCCGAGGACGGCGAGCGCGACGATGGTGCCGAGCGCGACCATGACGAGGGTCAGGAGACGGTTGGCGTAGGCCTCGCCGCCGTCCTCGTCGTCCTTCATGGAGCGCACCAGCTGGGGCACGAACACCGAGTTCAGGCCGCCGCCGACGGTGAGGATGTAGATCATCGTCGGCAGGGTGAGCGCGATGGTGAAGGTGTCACCGAGCAGGGCGGCACCCAGCGCCGCGGTGATCACGAGGCTGCGTACGAAGCCCGTGAGGCGGGACACCAGGGTGCCCGCAGCCATCACGGCGCTGGACTTCATCAGGCTGGAGGCGCGGCCCGCGGGCTTCCGGGGCGGCTCGGGGGCAGGTTCCGGTTCGGCGGGAGCCGGGGGCTGCCCCCCCTGCTGCTGGTCCCGGTAGAGGTGGGCGAACGCGTCCTGCTCGGGCAGTTCCTCACCCGCCTGGGTGACCAGGTCGTCGACGCCCACGAACTGCGTGGTCCTCGCGGCGTCGCCGTAGGGCAGATGGCGCGAGGGGCCCTCGGGCTCGGGCGGCGGGGTCTGCGCCCAGAGCCGCGGGTCGGGCGCGTACTGCTGGGCGGCGGGCTGCTGGTAGAGCGGCGGCTGCTCCGCATAGGTGCCCGGGGGCGGCGGCGGGTGCGCCGCGCGGTCGTAGAGCGCCTCGGTCACCGGGTCCTGGGCGGACAGGTCCTGCGACCGGTACGGGTCGTAGGCGTAGGCGTCCTGGACGTACGGATCGGGCGCGGATTGCGGCGGCGGGACCTGGCCCGGCTGGGCGCCCTCCGGGGGCATGCCCCCGGAGGGCGCGGCACCGCTGCCTGCGCCCTGCCCACGGTCACCGTCGTACGGCGCGTTCATGGTTACCCCACCTCATCGTCCCCGGCCGACCGGCCACGACATAGCTCAATGGTCCACTTTCTCACCCGGGCCCGGTGCGGCCCCGCTTTCCGGACCGGTGTCCGGTGTCGGGTCACTCGGGTGCCCGGGATCGGCGTCCGCCGAACCGTTCGGCTGCCCGGGGCCGTCGTCGCCGTCGGACCCCTCGCGGGCCATGGAGCGCTTGCGGTGGGTGTACATCCTGATCCCGGCGAGTACCAGGAGCAGGACACCGCCGGCGATGACCAGCATCACCGTCGGAGTGATCTCGGAGACCTGGACGGTGAACTCCATCGGCTCACCGTACGGGGTGCCGTCCTCGGTGTAGAGCCGTGCGATCACCGGCACGGGGCCGTTGGCGTTGGCGATGGCGGTGAACTTCACCGACTGGCTGCGGTCGCCGTCCACCTTCACCGGCTGTTCGCCGATCGCGTCGCCGTCCTCGCCCAGCTGCAGGCGGGTGGGGCTCTTCGGCTGGAGTCTCAGCACCAGGTGGTCGACGCCTTGCACCAGCTTGTTCTGCACGGTGACGGCGATGGTCGCGCTGCGCCCCGACATGGTGGCGGTCGACTTCTGGATGAGATGGACCTGGTCGGCGAGCCCGTCCAGATAGAGCTGAACTCCGGCCCGGTAGTTCTGCGCGCTGCCCGAGTCACCGCGCCAGGAGGTCGACATCTCCCGATTGATCGCGTTGCCGAAGGGCGTGACCACCCGGTCGGGCGCGGTCAGGATGACCTTGAACCGGTCCAGGGTGCCCTGGGTGTTCTTCATGTCCTGGAAGGCGTCGAGCGGCAGTTCCTGCCGGCGCAGCGCATCCGGGTACGCGCCCGCCCCGGGCACCCTCGTGGTGGCGAGCGGGTCGGGCTTGGCCGTGGCCGCCGCGGACAGGTCGAGGGGCTGGGTCCAGCGCTGCGGATCCAGCGCGTGCAGAGCGGCCGCCATCGTCTGCGCCTGGCTGACGGACGGCATCCGCTGGGGGGCGACGACGATGCTGCGCTGCTTGTCGGTGTCCTCAAGCGTGATGGCGAGGGTCTGCGCGAGGAACTGCTGCACGGCCAGGGTCGAGGTGTCGGCCATGGACATATCGCCCTGGAAGGCGGTGGAGAGCCGGGCGTCGGCGACGATCGCATTGGCGCCGCCGCCGATCGGCCTGGTCGCTGTGGGGGCGTACGCGAGGGCGCTGTCCCGCAGGCTGTCGCTCCGTGCGATCACGTTGTGCGCGCCGGCCGAGGTGGCCACGTCGACGATCGACGGGTCCACGGCGCCCTCGACGGGCCAGGAGTAGTCGACCGACGGGGTCACGTGCAGGATCGTGTCGATGGTCTTCTGCGCTACCTCGGTGGCGCTCTGCAGATGGCCCAACGAGCCCGGGACGTCCCGGCCGTGGTGGGCGAGCGAAGCCAGGTCGGGGTCGGCGAACGGCAGCGCGACGACCTTCTCGCCCTGGACCGCGGCCTCCAGCGAGCTCAGCCACGCCTTGGCCACGTCCTGGCCGGTGCCGTTGACCAGGTTGTCGCCGACCTTGATCTTGTAGTTGCGGGTCATCGCGTCGACGGTGGCCAGCAGATCGGGGTCGATCACCCAGGTCACGGGCAGCTGTTTGCCGAGCGAGACCATCTGCTCCAGTCTGCCGCCGGGGCCGATGTCCCTGGCCAGGGAATCATCGGCGAACACCGGCGTCTGCTGGGCGTCCGAGCCCGTCTGGGCGGTGAGGTGGGACGAGGAGATCAGCGGCCACAGGTAGGTGAGCTGGCTCTTCTTGCCCTCGACGGCATCCGGCTGCCACGGCAGGAACGTGCGTTGGATGCCCAGCACCTGGTCGTACTGCTGGCTTGAGGTCTGGCCGGACAGCGAGACGCCGAGCGGGTACACCCCGTCCTCGCCCAGGCCCAGCTTGGAGACCGGCACGGAGAGGGTGAAGTCCTGGCTGACCCCCGCCTCCAGCTTGGCGAACTTGACCGTGGGGCCGTCGGCGATCTCCGCGCCGTCGACGCTCTGAGAGCGCCCGGTGCGGCCGGCCGCCTCGTCGATCGCGCTGCGTCCGGACAGCTTGGAGCCCATCCGGAGCCCCACATGGGCGCCGGTGACCGTCTGCTTGCCCTTGTTGGTCACCGTGCCGGAGATCGTCAGCGTGTCGCTCTTGACGGGGGCCTTGGGAGCCACCGAGTCGAGGGACACCTGCACGCTCTGGCCGCTCACGGCGTCCTCGGCCGCGTGCGCAGCGGGGGTGGCCGTGGCGGACAGCAAGCCCGCGAACAAAGGGGCGCCGACGAGCAGCGCCGCTGTGCGGCGCAGCCACCGGCGGGCAGGAGAGGGAGTCATCCCCTGAGAATCTGCCGCCTCGGCCACGCGCTCGCCCGTCCCTCGCTGTCGTCGCTGTCGGTTGCTGCGTCCACGCATGGTAACGATGCGGACTGTGGCGAAGTGCCGCGGACTGCTCCACATGATCGGAAGATTGCCGTACCGACGAGGGCGCGTGCGTACCGGGGCCGGTAATAAACGGTGACGCCCCGGTCGGCCGGGCCACGTACCCTTTTCTGTTGTGCCGAACGCCAACGAAGACAATCCCAGTGCACTGAGTCAGGTGCAGCGCCGCGCGGTGAGCGAACTGCTGCGGGTGTCCCCAGTCGCGGACGACCTCGCCATCCGATTCGAGGAGGCGGGGTTCTCGCTTGCCCTCGTGGGCGGCTCGGTCCGGGACGCGCTGCTCGGGCGGCTCGGCAACGACCTGGACTTCACGACCGATGCCCGGCCCGAGGCCGTACTGAAGATCGTGCGGCCGTGGGCGGACGCGGTCTGGGAGGTCGGGATCGCCTTCGGCACGGTCGGCTGTCAGAAGGACGGCTACCAGATCGAGGTCACCACGTACCGCTCGGAGGCGTACGACCGGACCTCGCGCAAGCCCGAGGTGTCCTACGGCGACTCCATCGAGGAAGACCTCGTCCGCCGCGACTTCACCGTCAACGCGATGGCGGTGGCACTGCCTCAGAAGGAGTTCGTCGACCCGCACGGGGGCCTCGAAGACCTTGCCGCGCGGGTGCTCCGCACGCCAGGGACGCCCGAGGAGTCCTTCTCCGACGATCCGCTGCGGATGATGCGCGCCGCGCGCTTCGCCGCCCAGCTGGACTTCGAGGTGGCCCCCGAGGTCGTCACCGCCATGACGGAAATGTCGGGCCGTATCGAGATCGTCTCGGCGGAACGCGTGCGGGACGAGCTGAACAAGCTGCTGATCTCCGCCCACCCGAAGGAGGGTCTGCGGCTCCTCGTCGACACCGGACTCGCCGACCACGTACTGCCCGAGCTGCCGGCGCTGCGTCTGGAGAGTGACGAACACCACCGGCACAAGGACGTCTACGAGCACTCGCTGACCGTCCTGGACCAGGCGATCGACCTGGAGCAGGACGGGCCGGACCTGGTGTTGCGGCTCGCGGCGCTGCTGCACGACATCGGCAAGCCGAGGACGCGGCGCTTCGAGTCGGACGGGCGGGTCTCCTTCCACCACCACGAGGTGGTCGGCGCGAAGATGACCAAGAAGCGGATGACCGCGCTGAAGTACTCGAACGACATGGTCAAGGACGTCTCGAAGCTCGTGGAACTGCATCTGCGCTTCCACGGCTACGGCACCGGGGAGTGGACCGACTCGGCGGTGCGTCGCTATGTCCGTGACGCGGGCCCGCTCCTCGACCGGCTGCACAAGCTGACCCGTTCGGACTGCACGACGCGTAACAAGCGCAAGGCGAGCGCGCTGTCGCGGGCCTACGACGGTCTCGAAGAGCGGATCGCGGAGCTCAAGCAGCAGGAGGAACTGGACTCGATCCGGCCCGACCTGGACGGCAACCAGATCATGGAGATTCTGGGCATCGGCCCGGGCCCGGCGATCGGTCAGGCGTACAAGCACCTGCTGGAACTGCGCCTTGAGAACGGCCCCATGGAGCACGATGCGGCCGTCGCGGCACTCAAGGAGTGGTGGGCGGCGCAGGGCTGAGGTCGCGTTTCACGTGAAACATGACGGGGCGACGGCATGACGGGGGGCGGTGTTTCACGTGAAACACCGCCCCCGCGTGCAGGGTGCTACTTGACGTCTCCCAGGCAGAGGGTGAAGGAGTTGCCCCTCTCCTTCCACGTGAAGGCCGCCGTGGTCCCGGTGACGTTCTGGCAGGTCAGCTCAGGAACGCTGGCGCCAGGGCTCTTCTTGAGCACCTTGTTGGTCGCCTTGCTGTCCGTGCAGCTCACCTGCTGGACGTCAGGGCTGGAATCCGTGCCCTTGTTGTACAGGCAGTCGCCGACGGCCAGTTGCTTGGCGTCTTCGTTGCTGTCCTGCTTGAGATACCAGCCGACGCCTATGACGATCAGGGCGACGACGATACCGATCGCCTTGATCACACTCTTGGCGCCGCCGCGCGTCGGGGTGCCCTGCGGGGCCATCGGGACACCCTGGTAGGGCGCGCCCTGCGCCGGGAAGCCGGGCTGACCGGGCTGTCCGTACGGAGCGTTGGGGTTCTGGGCGTACGGGTTCTGGCCCTGGGGCGGCATGGTCACGGAGAGGGTCCCCCTCGAAAAGATGGCGATGTATGACGCCCGTAAGTTAGCGGGCCCCCAGGTCAACGCCGATACCGCAGCCCACTCTGTGGCCCCGATGTGACACTCACGCCCGCGTAAACCGGGTCATAAACGCTGCTACCGCTGCGTAGATGAGGGACACCGTGATGACGAGGGAGGGCGAGCGGCCGTCCGGGGGGAGCATCAGGGCGGCGACCGCGGCGGCGACGACGAAGGCCATGTTGAAGAGGACGTCGTAGAGGGAGAAGATCCGGCCCCGGAAGGAGTCGTCCACCGTGGACTGGATCACCGTGTCCGTGGTGATCTTCGCGCCCTGGGTGACGAGACCGAGGACGAAGGCGGCGACCAGCATCGGCGCGGGAGTGAAGGGCAGGCCGAGTGCCGGTTCGAGGACGGCGGCGGTGGCCGAGCAGACCACGATCCACCGGTACTTACCGAACCGCGCCACCGCCCACGGGGTCATGACGGCCGCCGCGAAGAAGCCAGCTCCCGAGACGCCCACGGCGAGTCCGAGCAGGGCCAGGCCACCCGTTCCGCTGTCCTTTCCCGGCCCGTCGGCCCAGGCGTACCGGCAGAGCATCAGGAGCATCACGGTCAGCGCCCCGTAGCAGAACCGCATCAGCGTCATCGCGATGAGGACCCGGGCGGCCGACCTGCGCTGGTTCAAGTGCCGTACGCCGTCGGCCAGTCCGCGGGCCGTGGAGCGGATCACCGCGGCCAGGCCGGGCTGGAAGGCCGTCGGATCCGGCCCGAGCAGGCGGGGTGGAAGACTCAGGGAGGCCAGGGACGCGCAGAGGTAGAGGACGGCGCCCAGGATGACGGTCGCGGCATCCGCGTCGATCACGAGGCGCAAGGCGAAGGCCAGTCCGCCGCCTGCGGTGGCGGCCAGCGTTCCGGCAGTAGGAGAGAGCGAGTTGGCGATGACGAGCCGCTCGGCGTCGACCACCCGGGGCAAAGAGGCGGAGAGCCCGGCCAGGACGAAGCGGTTGACCGCCGTCACGGCGAGCGCGGAGGCATAGAAGAGCCAGTCCGGCGCGGCCCCGAGGACGAGCAGCGCCGTGCACCCGGCGAGCGTGGCCCGCAGAAGATTGCCGTACAGAAAGACCTGGCGCCGTCGCCAGCGGTCGAGGAGGACCCCCGCGAAGGGTCCGACGAGCGAGTACGGGAGGAGCAGGACGGCCATGGCGGAGGCGATCGCACCGGGCGATGCCTGTTTTTCGGGGGAGAAGACGACGTACGTGGCGAGGGCGACCTGGTAGACGCCGTCCGCGGCCTGGGACAGCAGTCGTACGGCCAGCAGATGCCGGAAATGCTTCAGGCGCAGGAGCACGCGGAGATCACGTACGACGGGCATGTGAGCAAGCGTCACATACCCGAAGGGCCCCCGGGCGCACACGGCGCACGGGGACCCTCGGCAGTCCTCAGGGGTGCGAGCTCTAGCGCTCGACCTCGCCCTTGATGAACTTCTCGACGTTGGCGAAGGCCTCGTCGTCGAAGTACTGGACCGGCGGGGACTTCATGAAGTAGCTCGACGCCGACAGGATCGGGCCGCCGATCCCGCGGTCCTTGGCGATCTTCGCCGCGCGCAGGGCGTCGATGATGACGCCCGCCGAGTTCGGGGAGTCCCAGACCTCAAGCTTGTACTCCAGGTTCAGCGGAACGTCACCGAAGGCACGGCCCTCAAGGCGCACGTAGGCCCACTTGCGGTCGTCCAGCCAGGCCACGTAGTCCGACGGGCCGATGTGGACGTTCTTCTCGCCCATGTCGCGGTCGGGGATCTGGGAGGTGACGGCCTGCGTCTTCGAGATCTTCTTGGACTCAAGGCGGTCGCGCTCCAGCATGTTCTTGAAGTCCATGTTGCCGCCGACGTTGAGCTGCATGGTGCGCTCAAGACGGACACCGCGGTCCTCGAACAGCTTGGCCATCACGCGGTGCGTGATGGTGGCGCCGACCTGCGACTTGATGTCGTCGCCGACGATCGGGACGCCGGCCTCGGTGAACTTGTCCGCCCACTCCTTGGTGCCGGCGATGAAGACCGGGAGGGCGTTGACGAACGCGACCTTGGCGTCGATGGCGCACTGCGCGTAGAACTTCGCGGCGTCCTCGGAACCGACCGGCAGGTAGCAGACCAGAACGTCGACCTGCTTGTCCTTGAGGATCTGGACGACGTCGACCGGAGCCTCGGCGGACTCCTCGATGGTCATGCGGTAGTACTTGCCGAGACCGTCCAGGGTGTGGCCGCGCTGGACCGTGACGCCCTTGTTCGGGACGTCGCAGATCTTGATGGTGTTGTTCTCGCTGGCACCGATGGCGTCCGAGAGGTCGAGACCGACCTTCTTGGCATCGACGTCGAACGCGGCGACGAACTCCACGTCACCGACGTGGTAGTCGCCGAACTGGACGTGCATCAGACCCGGGACCTTGGTGGCCGGGTCGGCGTCCTTGTAGTACTCGACGCCCTGCACCAGCGAGGCGGCGCAGTTGCCCACGCCGACGATGGCTACACGAACCGAACCCATTCCGGTTGCTCCCTGTGTGATCTCTTCGAAGTCCTGCGTGCGCAGGCTCTTCAGTTGGCGGTGTCCTCGGACGGATCCGGCCGGGTGCTGTCCCGGTGCCGGGGCAGGCCGCCCGTCTCTCCTGATGTGTGGTCCTGCTGAGCCGAGCCGGTGGCGGGGCCGGATCGCTGATCCCGTCCCGCCCGCTCGCTCTCGATGAGCTCGTTCAGCCAGCGCACTTCGCGCTCCACGGACTCCATGCCGTGGCGCTGCAGCTCAAGCGTGTAGTCGTCCAGGCGTTCGCGCGTACGGGCCAGGGAGGCGCGCATCTTCTCAAGGCGCTCCTCCAGACGGCTGCGACGACCTTCCAGCACGCGCATCCGCACCTCTCGCTCCGTCTGGCCGAAGAAGGCGAAACGGGCGGCGAAGTGCTCGTCCTCCCAGGTGTCGGGGCCGGTGTGGGAGAGCAGCTCCTCGAAGTGCTCCTTACCTTCCCCTGTCAACCGGTAGACGATCTTGGCGCGGCGCCCTGCGAGTGAAGCGGCGAGCGCGTCCTCGGGAGCGCTGCCCGGCTCCTCGATGAGCCAGCCGTTGGCGACCAGCGTCTTGAGGCAGGGATAGAGGGTCCCGTAACTGAAGGCCCGGAAGATCCCCAGCGAGGTGTTGAGCCGCTTGCGCAGCTCGTAACCGTGCATCGGAGCCTCGCGGAGCAGCCCGAGTACGGCGAATTCGAGGATGCCGGAGCGCCTGCTCATCCTTCGCCTCCTCAGCCTTCGGGGACCTTTATGCCGTGCTGATGTATCGACTCGATACATCAGCACGATAGGGCTGAGCCGCCGTTGCGACAAGAGGGGCCATGGTGAACGGCGTCACATCCTCAATTCATAGGGTGCAACTTGCCTGATTTGGGGTGAACTTCGGCCCTAGGGCGGTTTTGAGCGTGCGTAGTCTGTGCGCCATGCAGATCACTGTGTGCCGAGTGACGTCAGGGGGCGTCGGCGTGCCCAGCGCCATCGGCACACGGGCTGCGGTGTGGCCGGGCCCTTCACGGGGCAGGCGCGCACACCGGGGGGACAGGAACTCAGCTGCCGTTTCCAGGCGCTCTCGCCTGCCCGAGGAGTAGTCGTTCGATGAGCGAGCACCGTCGCAAACCGCCGCAGCCCCAGGGCGGTGGGCGTGCCGCGGCCCGGCGCGCCGTGCAGCAGCCCTCCGGTCGCAGGGCGGCCCGGCCGGCGGCCGGATCCCCGGACGCCTCGGCCCACTCACCGTCCGGTTCGTACGGATCCCAGTCGGCCCCGCATACGGAGGAGCCCGGCTACGGCGGGCGGGCCGAGGCCCGCCGGGCCCAGCGCGGAGGCGGCCGCAGGCGCGCCCCCGACGCCGCGGGGCCGCCTGGCGGGCTAGGGCGCCGCGCGGGCCGGGGCGGTGCGGCCGGCGGCCGGCCATCCAAGAAGCGGTTCATCGACTACCCGCGCTTCGGCAAGCAGGGCTGGCGACGCTGGGTGCCGTCCTGGAAGCTGGTCAGCGCCTGCTGTCTGGGCTGCTTCGGCCTGCTGGTCGCCTTCATCGGTGTGGCGTACTACATGGTGGCCGTCCCCAATGTGGCCGACGCTGCGACGGCCCAGAACAACGTCTACTACTGGGCCGACGGCTCGCAGATGGTCGCCACCGGCGGCGAGGTCAACCGCCAGATCATCCCGTACGAGCAGATCCCGACAGCGATGCGGTACGCCGTCATCTCGGCCGAGAACAAGACGTTCGAGACCGACAGCGGGGTCGACCCCCAGGGCATCGCCCGCGCTCTGCTGAACATGGCCAAGGGCGGCCAGACCCAGGGCGGTTCGACCATCACGCAGCAGTACGTGAAGAACGCCCAACTCGACGACCAGTCGCAGACGATCAGCCGCAAGTTCAAAGAGCTCTTCATCTCCATCAAGGTCGGCGCGACCACGCAGAAGAGCGTCATCATGGCCGGGTACCTGAACACCGCGTATTACGGCCGCGGCGCCTACGGCCTCCAGGCCGCGGCCCGGACGTATTACAGCAAGGACGCCAAGGACCTCGACCCGAGCCAGTGCGCCTTCCTCGCCTCGCTCCTCAAGGGCGCTACCTACTTCGACCCCGCCGGCGCCCCGGAGATCGACCCGGCGGCCACCGCCGAGCAGAACACGAAGAACGCCACCGAGCGCTGGGGCTGGATCCTCGACCAGGAGGTCAAGGACAAGCACATGGACGCGGCCGAGCGCGCGAAGTACAAGATTTTCCCGATGCCCGACAAGCCGAAGAAGAACGCCAATCTGGGCGGGCAGATCGGCTATCTCGTGTCCCTCGCCCAGGCGTCCGCGAAGAACAACAACCCGGACATCGACATGGCCAAGGGCGGCTACCAGATCTACACGACCTTCGACAAGAAGAAGGTCCAGGAGATGGAGGGCGTGGTCAAGAAGGTCCGGGACAAGAACATCGATCCGAAGAAGCGCCCCGACGTGGACACCTTCGTTCAGTTCGGCGCTGCTTCGGTGGATGTGAAGACCGGGGCCATCGTGGCCATCTACGGCGGCGACGACGCGACCAAGCACTTCACCAACAATGCCGACGAAACCGGTGCCCAGGTCGGCTCGACCTTCAAGCCGTTCGTTCTCGCGGCCGGGATGCAGTTCGGAAAGCGCGACCCGAACAAGCCCGCGTCGCAGAGCGACTCGGACCGGACGCCCGTCTCGCCGGACAGCATCTACAGCGGCAAGAACAAACTGAAGATCAAGAACTATGACGGGACCGTCTGGAAGGACCAGAACGGCGGCGAGTGGCTTCAGACCAACGACGGCAACGAGTCGTACAACCCGCCGAGCTACGCCATAGACCTCCGCTATGCGATGCAGGAGTCGGTGAACACCCCCTACGTCCAGCTCGGCATGGATGTCGGCACCGACAAGGTGAAGCAGGCCGCCATGGCGGCGGGCCTGCGCGACAGCAAGACCAGCATGGCCTCCTCCAGTGTGCCGTCGTTCTCCATCGGTACGTCGTCGCCCAGCGCGATCCGGATGGCTGGTGCGTACGCCACCTTCGCTGCCAGCGGCACGCAGCGCGACCCGTTCTCCGTGACCTCGGTGAAGAAGGACGGGAAGGTCATCTACCAGCACCAGGACCAGACCAAGAGCGCCTTCCCCGCCGCCGTGGCCAACAACGTCACGGACGTGCTGAAGGGCGTCGTCGACAAGGGCACCGGAACGAACGCCAAGCTCAGTGGGCGTCAGGTGGCGGGCAAGACCGGTACCACCGACGGCAACCGGTCGGCGTGGTTCGTCGGCTACACCCCGCAGTACTCGACCGCCGTCGGCATGTACCGTCTCGACGACAACGAGACCAGCAAGAAGCGCGAGTTCCTGAAGATGTTCGGGACGGGCGGCCAGGAGAAGATCCATGGCGCTTCGTTCCCTTCGACCATCTGGCATGACTACATGCAGCAGGCGCTCGGCGACTCCCCCGCCGAGTCCTTCCCGGCACCCGAGAAGATCGGTGACAAGGTCTACGGCGGCGGCATGTCACCCAGCCCCAGCGCCGTTCCGTCCCCGAGCTCGTCGCCTTCGCCGTCCCCGTCCGGCAAGCCGTCCAGCAGCCCGTCGATGTCCCCGTCCCCCAGTCCCAGCAACTCCTGCAGCAAGTGGGACTGGACCTGCAACAACACCGGTGGCACCAATCAGGGTCCGACGAACGGTGGAGCGGACGGTGGGATGAGCCCCAGCCCGACGCCCAGCAGATCGAAACCCGGCGCCGGCCCCGGCGGCTGGTTCGGAGGAACCGGCGGCTAGACCGGCCGACTGAAGACGAGGGGTGGTGTTTCACGTGAAACACCACCCCTCGTTTCACGTGAAACAGCGTCTTCGTTTCACGTGAAACACGGCCGCTCCCCGTATCCACAGCGGTGTACGGCAGGATGTCGGGCATGACGAGCGAGACGAGCCCCCGTGTGTACGAGGACCGGCGCGGAGACTCCGCGGAACCCGTCGTGCGCCCCACGGAACAGGACGAGGTCGCCGCGGCCGGCAGCCAGCTGATCGGCGGCCCGCTCGGCCGCTGGGCCAGGCCCGGCTATCACTGGCTCACCCCGATCAGAATCGTGGTGCTCGTCGCGATCGGGATGTTCGCCCTGGGCATGGCTCAGAAACTGCCGTGCTACGACTGGGCCTGGTTCCGCGGTGCCAATTCGCAGTACACGCATGCCTGCTACTCGGACATCCCTCACCTGTACTCGCTGCGCGGCTTCGCCGACAACCTCGTGCCGTACTTCAACCGCCTCAACGGCGACATGAACTACCTTGAGTACCCGGTGCTGACCGGCCTGTTCATGGAGGTCGCCTCCTGGCTGACGCCGGGGAGTGGAGACATGCAGCACCGTGAGCAGCTGTACTGGATGGTCAACGCGGGGATGCTGATGGCCTGCACGGCCGTCATCGCCGTCTGCGTCACGCGCACACACCGCCGCCGCCCTTGGGACGGCCTTCTCGTCGCTCTGGCCCCCGCCTTCGCGCTCACGGCCACCATCAACTGGGACCTGTTCGCCGTTGCTCTCACCGCGGCCGCCATGCTGATGTGGTCGCGCGGTCGAACGCTCGCTTTCGGCATCCTGATCGGCCTGGCGACGGCCGCGAAGCTCTACCCCGTGCTGATCCTCGGGCCGCTGCTCGTGCTGTGCTGGCGGGCCGGGAAATGGCGGGAGTTCGGAGCCGCGGCGCTGGGCGCCGCCGGTGCCTGGCTCGTCGTGAACCTGCCGGTGATGATGCTCGCGCCCGAGGGGTGGAAGAAGTTCTACACCTTCAGCCAGGAGCGGTCCGTCGACTTCGGTTCGTTCTGGCTGATCATTTCGCAGCGTACGGGCAAGGGCCTGGACACCGACATGGTCAACACGCTCGCCGCGCTCCTCATGGTCCTCGCCTGCGCGGGAATCACGGTGCTGACGCTCACCGCACCGCGCCGCCCGCGCTTCGCACAGCTCGCCTTCCTGGTCGTCGCCGCGTTCATCATCACCAACAAGGTCTACTCGCCGCAGTACGTCCTGTGGCTGATCCCGCTGGCCGCGCTCGCCAGGCCGCGCTGGCGGGACTTCCTGATCTGGCAGGCCGGCGAGGTCGTCTACTTCCTGGGGATCTGGCTGTACCTCGCCTACACGATGAGCGGGGAGAAGCATCAGGGCCTGCCGCCAGAGGGCTACCAACTAGCCATCGCCGCACATCTGTTGACCACGCTGTATCTGTGTGCCGTCGTCGTGCGCGACATCATGATGCCGGAACGGGACGTCGTGCGACGGGACGGTTCGGACGACCCGTCGGGCGGGGTCCTCGACCGGGCCGAGGACGTGTTCGTCCTGGGGCAGGCGGCGCATCCCGCGCGGCACGCGGCGACGCTCGAAGAGGGGCCGCGGGTCGAGTGGGGCACGAGAACTCCTGCGTCCTAGAAGCCTCGTAGAAAGGCTCGGGCCCCTGGTCGACGGCGGCTGTCGTCGACCAGGGGCCCGATGTCCTGAGCGCCCCGTGGGCGGTCGTGCTAGCGCTCGACCAGGCGGTCGAACTGCGTGGTGGTGTGCCGCAGATGGGCAACCAACTCGTCTCCCACGTGCGGCTCCTGAGAATCCGACGGCACGAAGAGGATCGACACCTGCATGTGCGGCGGCTCCGCGAACCAGCGCTGCTTGCCCGCCCAGACGAACGGCGACAGGTTGCGGTTGACGGTGGCGAGCCCCGCGCGGGCGACGCCCTTGGCCCGCGGCATCACGCCGTGCAGGGCCTTGGGAGCCTCCAGGCCCACTCCGTGCGAGGTGCCGCCGGCGACCACGACCAGCCAGCCGTCGGAGGCGACCTTCTGCTGGCGGTAGCCGAACCGGTCGCCCTTGGTGACCCGGGTGACGTCGAGGACGGAGCCGCGGTACTCGGTCGCCTCGTGGTCACCGAGCCACAGCCGCGTACCGATGCGGGCCCGGAAGCGGGTCTGCGGGAACTGCTGTTGCAGCCTCGCCTGCTCCTCGGCACGCAGATGGCTGACGAACATGGTGTGCAGTGGCAGCCGGGCCGCGCGCAGCCGGTCCATCCACCCGATGACCTCCTCGACGGCGTCCGAGCCGTCGGTGCGGTCCAGCGGGAGGTGCAGGGCAAAGCCTTCGAGCCGTACGTCCTCGATGGCGGAGCGGAGCATGCCGAGCTCCTCCTCCTTCACGCCGTGACGCTTCATCGAGCTCATGCACTCGATGACCACGCGGGCGCCCACCAGGGCGTGCACACCGTCCACCGAGGAGACCGAGCGGATGACGCGGTCGGGCAGCGGCACCGGCTCCTCGCCGCGCCGGAACGGCGTCAGGACGAGCAGGTCACCGCTGAACCAGTCCTTGATCCGGGCGGCTTCGTAGGTGGTGCCGACCGCCAGGATGTCCGAGCCGAAGCGGGACACCTCGTCTGCGAGCCGCTCGTGACCGAAGCCGTAGCCGTTGCCCTTGCAGACCGGGACGATGCCCGGGAACTGGTCGATCACGGACTTCTGGTGCGCCCGCCAGCGAGCGGAGTCGACGTAGAGGGTGAGCGCCATGGCCGTCCGGACCTTTCTGATGGCTGCGATGTGTCGGAGGTACGAGGAACGAGGTTACGCAACCGGTCAGCGGCGCGACATATACATGTCCAGTGCCTTGTGGAGCAGCTTGTTCAGCGGGAAGTCCCACTCGCCGAGGTACTCGGCCGCCTCACCGCCGGTGCCCACCTTGAACTGGATGAGGCCGAAGAGGTGGTCGGTCTCGTCCAGGGAGTCGGAGATGCCGCGCAGGTCGTAGACCGTCGCGCCCATCGCGTAGGCGTCGCGGAGCATCCGCCACTGCATCGCGTTGGAGGGCCGCACCTCGCGGCCGATGTTGTCGGAGGCGCCGTAGGAGTACCAGACGTGGCCACCGACCACGAGCATCGTCGCGGCCGAGAGGTTCACCCCGTTGTGGCGCGCGAAGTAGAGCCGCATGCGGTTGGGGTCCTCGGAGTTGAGGACCGTCCACATGCGCTGGAAGTACGACAGGGGACGCGGCCGGAAGTGGTCGCGCACCGCGGTGATCTCGTACAGGCGCTGCCACTCGGCGAGGTCCTCGTAGCCCCCCTGGACGACCTCGACGCCGGCCTTCTCGGCCTTCTTGATGTTGCGGCGCCACAGCTGGTTGAAGCCCTTGAGGACGTCGTCCAGCGAACGGTTGGCCAGTGGTACCTGGAAGACGTAGCGCGGCTGGACGTCGCCGAACCCGGCGCCGCCGTCCTCGCCCTGCTGCCAGCCCATCTTCCGCAGCCGGTCGGCGACTTCGAAGGCACGCGGCTCGATGTGCGTCGCCTCGACATCGCGCAGGCGCTTCACGTCGGGGTCCTGGATACCGGACTTGATGGCCGTCGAGTCCCAGCGGCGGATGACGACCGGCGGGCCCATCTTCACCGAGAACGCGCCCTGCTGCTTGAGGTGCGCGAGCATCGGCTTCAGCCACTCGTCCAGATTGGGCGCGTACCAGTTGATGACCGGGCCCTCGGGCAGGTACGCCAAGTAGCGCTTGACCTTGGGGAGCTGGCGGTAGAGGACCAGACCGGCGCCGACGAGCTCGCCGTTCTTGTCGAACCAGCCGAGGCTCTCCGAACGCCATTCCGTCTTGACGTCAGCCCACGCCGGGACCTGGCAGTGGCTCGCCGCGGGCAGGCTCTGGATGTACGCCAGATGCTGCTCACGGCTGATGGTCCTCAGGGTCAGGCTCATGCGGGGCGCTCCTCGGCAGGTGTGTCCCCATGGGTACAGGGGCTCCGGCTCTCGTGCCGAAGCCTACTGGGCCACAGGAGCGCCCCGGATGGCCGTACGACGATGGCCCGTACGACCATCCGGTGGTGGCGGCCACCGAGCGGCGGTCAGCCGCCGACGACACCGCCGAAGAGACCGCCGTGGGCCATGCCGAGGAAGAAGCCCACAGCGGATGCGCCGAGGCCGAGGATCAACAGGAATCGTTCGCGCGTCGTCGCCGAGATGAACTGGCCGTATGCGCCCGTGATGATGCCGGCGAGGCCGGCCCACGAACTGACCAGGTGGAGGTTGTAGAACCACGCCGTGGTGAAGGCCAGCACGCCCAGGACGACCGTGACGGCCGCGAACATGTCCTGGAGCGGATGGGGCTTGCCGTCGGTGGCGAAGAGGGAGACGGCGTTCGATCGCACTGCTTGTGCCATGGGGCACCTCCTGGCGGAAGGCGGCGAAGGGTGACGCCGCACACACCCGATGTGTACAGATTGCGTCCCCTGCCCACTGGATTTCAACCGGAAGCGGGTCAACAGGTACTCTGGACGGTCTGCACCGGTGTCAGCCGTGCCCGCATGCCGTCCCGCTCCTTTCTGGAGGGGGATTGTCAGTGGGGGCGGATACCGTTGCTTACGCATCACGACCCTCCTGCCACGGAACGACCGTGGCCGCTGAGTCCAAAGGAGGTGGGTTCCACATGCGTCACTACGAGGTGATGGTCATCCTCGACCCCGATCTGGAGGAGCGCGCTGTCTCTCCCCTGATCGAGAACTTCCTCTCCGTCGTCCGTGAGGGCAACGGAAAGGTTGAGAAGGTCGACACCTGGGGCCGTCGTCGTCTCGCCTACGAGATCAAGAAGAAGCCCGAGGGCATCTACACGGTCATCGACCTTCAGGCCGAGCCTGCGGTCGTCAAGGAGCTCGACCGTCAGATGAACCTGAACGAGTCGGTCCTCCGGACCAAGGTCCTCCGTCCCGAGACCCACTGAGCTTCCGCTCAGAGGTAATCGGGTCCGAGTAGCAACACAGCAGCCAGCAGCAATCCCCGCCGAGAGGTTCATCCATGGCAGGCGAGACCGTCATCACGGTCGTCGGCAATCTCGTCGACGACCCCGAGCTGCGCTTCACCCCCTCGGGTGCGGCCGTCGCGAAGTTCCGTGTCGCGTCGACTCCCCGCACCTTCGACCGTCAGACCAATGAGTGGAAGGACGGCGAAGGCCTGTTCCTGACCTGCTCGGTCTGGCGTCAGGCGGCGGAGAACGTCGCCGAGTCGCTCCAGCGAGGCATGCGCGTCGTCGTGCAGGGCCGGCTGAAGCAGCGGTCCTACGAGGACCGCGAGGGCGTCAAGCGCACGGTCTACGAGCTGGACGTCGAGGAAGTCGGCCCCAGTCTCAAGAACGCCACGGCCAAGGTCACCAAGACCACGGGTCGCGGCGGCCAGGGTGGGTACGGCGGCGGCGGTCAGCAGCAGGGCGGCGGCAACTGGGGCGGAGCCCCCAGCGGTGGCCAACAGGGCGGCGGCGGTGCTCCCGCCGACGACCCCTGGGCCTCCAGCGCGCCGACCGGCGGCGGACAGCCGCAGGGTGGCAGCGGCGGCGGTGGCGGCTGGGGCGGAAGCTCCGGCGGCGGCTACTCGGACGAGCCGCCCTTCTAGGGCAGCTCGTAACCCCCACTTCTTGATCACACAGGAGAAACACCATGGCGAAGCCGCCTGTGCGCAAGCCTAAGAAGAAGGTCTGCGCTTTCTGCAAGGACAAGACCGCTTACGTGGACTACAAGGACACGAACATGCTGCGGAAGTTCATTTCCGACCGCGGCAAGATCCGTGCCCGCCGCGTGACCGGCAACTGCACGCAGCACCAGCGTGACGTCGCCACGGCAGTCAAGAACAGCCGTGAGATGGCGCTGCTGCCCTACACGTCCACCGCGCGATAAGGGAAGGGTGACCGAATAATGAAGATCATCCTCACCCACGAGGTCTCTGGCCTCGGCACTGCCGGCGACGTCGTTGACGTCAAGGACGGCTACGCTCGCAACTACCTGGTCCCGCGTGGTTTCGCGATCCGCTGGACCAAGGGTGGCGAGAAGGACGTTGCGCAGATCCGTCGTGCGCGCAAGATCCACGAGATCGCGACCATCGAGCAGGCCAACGAGGTCAAGGCCCGGCTTGAGGGCGTGAAGGTGCGTCTGGCTGTTCGCTCCGGCGACGCCGGCCGTCTCTTCGGCTCCGTCACCCAGGCCGACGTCGCTGCGGCGATCAAGGCTGCCGGTGGCCCGGACGTGGACAAGCGCCGCGTCGAGCTCGGTGCGCCGATCAAGACCCTGGGCGCTCACCAGGTGTCCGTGCGTCTGCACGCTGACGTTGTCGCGAAGCTTGGCGTCGAGGTCATCGCCGCCTAAGCACAGCACAGCAGAAAGGGCCGTACCCCCCGGGGTGCGGCCCTTTTCGCTGTGTTTCACGTGAAACGAAGAGAGCAAGAGGGACTGCGTTTCACGTGAAACGTCGTGCAGGGCGTTTCACGGCCTGGGGGTCAGCGGGTCGCGCCAGTGACCAGCCAGCGCCCGGAGCGGGCGCGCCAGACGAGAGTCAGCATGCGGACGGTCATCATCAGGGCCATGGCCCACCAGAGCGTGGTCAGCCCGCCGCCGAGGGCTGGTACGAGCAGGGCGACCGGGGCGAACACGATCAAGGTCAGCAGCATGGCCCGGGCCAGGTAGGGGCCGTCACCCGCGCCCATCAGCACGCCGTCGAGTACGAAGACGGCGCCGGCGACCGGCTGGATGAGGGCGACCACCAGCAGGGCGGGCAGCAGGGTGTCCTGGACGGACTGGTCGCTGGTGAAAAGCGGGATGAAGAGGGGGCGGGCCGCCACCACGAGCAGACCGAGCACGACTCCGAAGGTGACGCCCCACTCCACCATGCGGCGGCAGGCCTGCTTGGCGCCCCGTGCGTCGCCGGCGCCCAGATAGCGGCCGATGATCGCTTGCCCCGCGATGGCGATGGCGTCGAGGGCGAAGGCCATCAGATTCCACAGGGACAGGATGATCTGGTGAGCAGCGATGTCGATGTCCCCCAGGCGGGCGGCAACGGCCGTGGCGATCATCAGGACGGCCCGCAGTGAGAGCGTACGGACCAGAAGCGGCACGCCCGCCTGTGCGCTGTTCCTGATGCCCGCGGCGTCCGGCCGAAGGGAGGCACCGTGCCGGCGGGCCCCGCGTACGACCACGGTGAGATAGACGGCGGCCATGCCGAACTGGGCGATGACGGTGCCCCATGCCGACCCGGCGATGCCGAGCCCGGCGCCGTAGACAAGTCCCAGGTTGAGCACGCCGTTGGCAGCGAAGCCGCCCATGGCTACGTACAGGGGTGTCCTGGTGTTCTGGAGGCCGCGCAGCACGCCGGTCGAAGCGAGCACGACGAGCATGGCGGGGATGCCCAGGGCGGAGATACGGAGGTAGGTGATGGCGTACGGGGCCGCTGTGTCCGAGGCGCCGAAGAGACCGACCAGCCAAGGGGCGGTGGGAAGGACGGCGGCGACGACCGCGGCGCCCAAGAGCAGGGCGAGCCAGATGCCATCCATGCCCTGGCGGATCGCGGCTCGCAAATCGCCCGCGCCCACCCGGCGGGAGACGGCGGCGGTGGTGGCGTACGCGAGGAAGACGAAGATGCTCACGGCCGTCGTCAGTAGGGGTGCGGCAATACCCAATCCGGCCAGTTGCGGGGTGCCGAGGTGGCCCACGATCGCGCTGTCGGCCATCACGAAGAGCGGCTCGGCGACGAGGGCGCCGAAGGCGGGAACGGCGAGGGACACGATCTCGCGATCGTGTCGACGTCGAGAGCTGCGCCGGTCGTTCCCCGGTGTCGCGGAGGCCTGTTTCATGGGGTCAATCTAATCTTCCACAGGTAATGGATGCAATGCATCTGCGATCCTTACCTCCGGAGTGGGATCCGGTTCCTGTGCGGGCCGTTTGCCATGATCTTGAGCCAGTCGGGAAAGTTTTTCTCCCCCACAGCCGGTGGATGGAGAAAGAGCAGGTCAGACCGGTCATCGTGGAGGTGCTATGACTTTGTCCACAGTGCTGTCCCCCGGTCCGTGCACAGGTTCCGGAGACTTCTCCACAGCATCCGGTCGTTCGTCCACATGCCCTGTGGATAACCAGATTGGCTGACGCCGCTCCCGGGCCTAACGTGGTCCGGCGCCCGACGCGCGAAAAGCGGAGTCGGGCTTCTCGTTTTGTCAGTGTCGTGCCGTAGAAAGAGTGGCACGGCTAGGTCCGCGGAGCGGACGGGAGGAGGTGGCCCGGTGAGCATTCCCGAGCCGTTGGACGAGCCCTGGGCCGAGACCGGTCCAAGTGACCGTCTGCCTGTTTCCCGCCAGCGCGGCGACAGCGAGGGCCGAGGCCGTGGTCGTGGCAGGGGCCGTGACGACCAGCACGACCGGGGGCAGGACGACTGGGACGGCGGGTCCTCCGGCTTCGAGCGCGTGCCCCCCCAGGACATCGACGCCGAGCAGTCCGTCCTCGGCGGCATGCTGCTCTCCAAGGACGCCATCGCGGACGTCGTGGAGATCATCAAGGGCCACGACTTCTACAAGCCCGCCCACGAGACCGTCTACACGGCGATCCTCGACCTCTATGCCAAGGGCGAGCCCGCCGACCCGATCACGGTCGCCGCCGAGCTGGTCAAGCGTGGCGAGATCACCCGGGTCGGCGGAGCCTCCTATCTGCACACACTGGTGCAGTCGGTGCCGACGGCGGCCAACGCCTCGTACTACGCCGAGATCGTCCACGAGCGGGCGGTGCTCCGCAGGCTCGTCGAGGCGGGCACCAAGATCACGCAGATGGGATACGCGGCGGACGGCGACGTCGACGACATCGTCAACTCCGCGCAGGCCGAGATCTACGCCGTCACCGAGCAGCGCACCAGCGAGGACTACCTGCCGCTCGGCGACATCATGGAGGGCGCGCTCGACGAGATCGAGGCGATCGGCTCACGCAGCGGCGAGATGACCGGGGTGCCCACCGGGTTCACCGACTTCGACTCGCTCACCAACGGGCTGCACCCGGGCCAGATGGTCGTCATCGCCGCCCGTCCCGCCATGGGTAAGTCCACGCTGGCGCTGGACTTCGCGAGGGCCTGTTCGATCAAGCACAACCTGCCCAGCGTGATCTTCTCGCTCGAAATGGGGCGCAACGAGATCGCGATGCGTCTGCTGTCGGCCGAGGCCCGGGTCGCCCTCCACCACATGCGCTCCGGCACCATGACCGACGAGGACTGGACGCGCCTGGCCCGCCGTATGCCGGACGTCTCCCAGGCGCCGCTCTACATCGACGACTCCCCAAACCTGTCGATGATGGAAATCCGCGCCAAGTGCCGCCGCCTGAAGCAGCGCAACGACCTCCGCCTCGTCGTCATCGACTACCTGCAGCTGATGCAGTCCGGCGGCTCGAAGCGCGCCGAGAGCCGCCAGCAGGAAGTCTCGGACATGTCGCGAAACCTGAAGCTCCTCGCCAAGGAGCTCCAGCTGCCGGTCATCGCGCTGTCCCAGCTGAACCGTGGTCCCGAGCAGCGCACGGACAAGAAGCCGATGGTGTCCGACCTGCGAGAATCCGGCTCCATCGAGCAGGACGCGGACATGGTCATCCTGCTGCACCGTGAGGATGCCTACGAGAAGGAGTCGCCCCGCGCGGGCGAGGCGGACCTGATCGTGGCCAAGCACCGTAACGGCCCGACCGCGACCATCACCGTCGCCTTCCAGGGCCACTACTCGCGCTTCGTGGACATGGCTCAGACCTGATCAGCCTCTTTGCAGGCTCGCATTCGGCCCGCTCTTTCCTCATTGACCGTGACCCTTGTCCGACCCAAGGGATGGCGCCCTGAGCCACCGGCCGGGCTGGGCCGGTCGGCGGCGAGGCAGGGCGGGGGCGAGAGGTCAGGCCGTGGTGAGGGCGGGCCACAGGGTGGTGGCGGTGAGGGGGCGGGCCAGGCGGAGGGCCCAGTAGGTTTCGTCGCCGTCTTCGTCGCGCCAGGACCACAGGCGGGTGGTGGCGAGGTGGAGCGGGTTGAGCCGGGTGATGCCGATGGCGCCGTGGAGTTGGTGGGCGATGCGGGCGATCTCGGCGGCCGAGGCGGACGCCTGGGTCTTGGCGGCGGCGATGGCGATGTGTGCGGCCGGGCCGCCGGGGTCCAGCGGGGCGGCGGCCTGGACGGCGGTGCGGACCAGGGCGGTCTCCTCGATCAGCCGCGCTTCTTCCTGTTTGACGGCCTGGAAGTGGCTGATCGGGCGGCTGAATTGGGTGCGGGCGGTGGTGTGGGCCACCGTCAGGTCGACGCAGCGTTCGGCGGCTCCGGCGATCAGGGCGGAGCGGGCCAGGGCCGCGCGGAGCCGGGCCTCGTCTAGCAGTTCGGGGGAGATCCGGCGGACCCGCGAGGCGGGGATCTCAAGGGCGGCGAGGTGTAGGTCGTCGCGGGGTTCCTCGGCGAGGTTGCCGCCGGGGGTGAGGACGGCCTGGTCGGGGGTGAGGGTGAACAGGACGGGGCCGGAGGGGGCGGTGGCCAGGACGACCACCGCGGTGGCGTCGCGGGCCCAGGGGACGCGGCGCAGGGTGCCGGTGACCAGCAGGGTGTCGTCGTCGCCCAGGCAGCCGGCCGAGCCGACGGGGGAGGTGGCCGGATGGGCGTAACGGATCGTCAGCTCGGGGGCTATGGCGTAGCTGAGCGGGCCTTCGGGGACGGGGAGGCCGACGCGGCGCAGCATCGGGCGGGCGACCAGGGCGGTCTCGGCGAGGGGGGTGGGGACGGCGCGGCGTCCCGCCTCCTGGGCGGCGGCGAGGAGTTCGGCGGTGGAGGCGTCCATGGAGGGGAGTGCCACGGCGTCCGGGGCGGTGGTGTTGGTGACGGTGGCGATGGCGTCCGTATCGGCGTAGAAGGCGGTGGTGTCGAAGGCGTCGGCGGGGATGACGGGGGCGCTGGTGTCGATCGTGTGGGTGTTCATCGGTGCTGCTCCAGAGCGCGAGTGATGATGCCGCGAAGGATTTCGTTGGTGCCGCCGCGCAGGGTGTAGCCGGGGCTGTGCAGCAGGGCGAAGGCGAGCAGTTCGGGGTGGCTGCCGGGGGTGGTGTGCGGGTCGGCCGGGGTCGGCAGGACGCTGCGGACGGTGTCGACCAGGGTGACCTCCAGGCGGGTGCCGAGGTCCTTGACCAGGGCGGCCTGGGTGTCGGGGTGGGCTCCGGCGTCCAGGGCCGCGGCCACGCCGAGGGACAGGCGGCGGATGCTGTGCAGACGGGCCGTCAGGATGCCGACCCGGGTGAGCTGTTCGGCCGTGGCCGGGCGCTGCTCCAGTTCGCGGAGCAGGGAGACCAGCAGGGGAAAGGTGGACAGGTAGCGTTCCGGGCCGCTGCGTTCGAAGGCGAGTTCGCCGGTGACCTGCTTCCAGCCGTCGCCCTGCTGCCCGAGCAGCATGCCGTCCGGGACGTCGACGCCTTCGAGGTGCAAGGCGTTGAAGCGGTGCTCGCCGCTCATCAGGTGGATCGGCTCGATGCGTACGCCGGGGGCGCGCAGGTCGACGATGAACTGGCTGAGGCCGGCGTGCTTGTCCTCGGCGTCGTCGGTGCGGGCCAGCACGATGGCGTAGTCGTTGACGTGGGCGCCGCCGGTCCACATCTTGGTGCCGGTCAACCGCCAGCCGTCTGCGGTGCGTTCGGCGCGGGTGGCGACCGAGGCGAGGTCGGATCCGCTGCTCTTCTCGCTCATGCCGATGGAGAAGAAGCACCGTCCGGCGGCGATGCTCGGCAGGAAGAAGCGCCGCTGCTCCTCGGTGCCGTGCTGGAGGATGGACGGGCCGGCCTGCCGGTCGGAGACCCAGTGGGCGCTGACCGGGGCGCCGGCGGCGAGCAGCTCTTCGATCACCACGTAGCGCTCCAGGAAGCCGCGGCCGGCGCCGCCGTACTCGGTGGGCAGGGCCATGCCGACCCAGCCGCGCTCGGCGAGGCGGCGGCTGAAGTCGGGGTCCCAGCCGGCCAGCCAGGAGTCGGGGCGGCCGAGCACGGTGCCGCGGGCGCGCTCCTCGTCGACGAAGGCTCGGACTTCGGCGCGGAGCCGGCGAGCCGATTCGGGCAGGGTGGCATCGGGGAACGCGATCGGTGAAAGCGTCGAAGGCGACATGGTTCATTCGCTCCCGGGTTGGTGAATCAATGGATGCGTTTCTTTTCGTTTCTTCGCGTTACGGAAATCGGTCAGTGCGTGGGGTGCAGCAGGGAAGGGTCGAAGCCGGCTTCGCGGAGCACTTCGTCGGTGTGCTGGCCGATGGCCGGGCAGGGCCGCAGCGGCGGCTCGGGGTCGGCCGAGTAGCGGACCGGGCGGCCGATGACCCGGTAGCGGCCCTCGGTGGGGTGGTCGGCCTCGTGCAGCAGGCCGCCCTCTCGGGCGTAGGCGGTGGTTGCGGCGGACTCCAGGTCGAGCACGGGGGCGGCGGCGATGCCCGCCCGGTCGCAGAACTCCTGCCACTCGGCGCTGGTGTGATGTGGTGTCAGCTCAGCGAGCAGCGGATAGAACGCGTCGGCGTTGCGGGCCCGGTCGGGGCCGGTGGCGAAGCGCGGGTCGGCGGCCAGTTCGGGGCGGCTGACGAATTCGGTGAAGTCCCGCCAGTTGCGGTCGCTGTGCGGCAGGATGCACATCCAGCCGTCGGCGGTGCGCAGGGCGCGGCGCTCCGGGCTGAGCGAGCGGGCCGAGCCGAACGCCCCGTCGGTTTCCAGGGCGGCCGCGCCCAGGTGCTCGACCAGGTTGAAGGCGAGCATGGTGTCGGCCATCGGGACCTCGATGCGCTGGCCGGTGCCGCCGTGCTCCCGGTAGTGCAGCGCGGCCAGTACCGACTGGGCGATCTGCATGCCGCAGATCTTGTCGGCAAGCACGGTGGGAACGTAGTGGGGTTGGCCGCAGACCTGGTGGTTGAGCCAGACCAGGCCGCTGGCCGCCTGGATGATGTCGTCGTACGCGGCGTGGGTACCGTAGCGGCTGTCACTGCGGAAACCCTGGGCATTGGCATAGATGAGGCCGGGGTTGACGGCCGCGACGTCGTCGTAGCCGAGGCGGAGCTTCTCCAGGGCCTGCGGGCGCAGGTTGGTGATGAACACGTCGGCGGTGCGCAGCAGGGCGAGCAGGGCGTCGCGACCGTGCGGAGCCTTGAGGTCGATGGCGGCGCTGCGCTTGTTGCGGTTCAGGTTGAGTGCCGGGCCACCCATGCCGGGGTGGCGTCGCGGCGGGTAGTGGCGCGTCATGTCGCCGGTGGGCGGCTCGACCTTGATCACATCCGCGCCCAGGTCGCCGAGTTGTTGTGCGGCGTACGGGGCCATGATCACGCCGGCCAGTTCGATGACGCGGACTCCGGCGAGGAGTCCGCGGCCGGACAGGCCGCTCGGTTCATCGGACATCTTCCGGTGCCTCCTGGGATATGGGGTGGGGCGGGCGGGAGCGCCATGAAGGGGCACAGGGAACTGGGCGACCAGCCACGACGCGCCCGCGGATGACGTACGGACTCCCGGCGGAACGCTCAGCGCCACTGGAGCGCGGCGGACCCGAGCGGGGAACGCCGCCCGGGCTGGGGGACGGTGCGCCCGCTGTACGCGAACGGTGTCGCCGGTTCGGTGAGCGGGCCGAAGTCGGTCCCGGTGGTCGACAGCGCGGCGAGCGGTGCCCCTCCGGGCTGGGGCAGGTCGAGTACGTCCTCTCGCGCGAGCAGACCGAGTTCCTGCACCCAGTGACACACTCCGGCCAAGGTCACGCGGATCCGCCAGGAGCCGCCCTCCGTGGCACGGCGGCGCAGGACCGTTGCGACGGCGGCAGCCCCGAGGTAGGCGGCGAGGTAGTCATTGAGCAGGTACGTCGGCGGCAGCGACGGCCGGTCGGTCCACTCCTCGACGGCGAATCCGGTTGCCGAACAGGCGAGTTGGTCGAACCCGCCGCGTTGGCCCCAGGGGCCGTCGGCGCCCCAGGCGTGGTATTCGAGGGTGATGAGTCCGGGGCGGCGCCGGACGAGTTCCTCGGTCGACGCCCCGTGCCGGGCGAGTCCCCGGTAGGCGTGCACGAAGACGTCCGCGTCCTGGAGCACGTCGTGGAAGGCCGCACGGTCGTGGTCGTCGCGCAGGTCGCAGTAGGCGTTGCGCTTGCCGCCGCCGGTCATCGCGATCATCGGGATCGGGTCGGGGCGGTCGGGACGCGACAGGTGCAGCACGTCGGCGCCGAACTGGGCGAGGAGCCGCGCCGCGACGGGACCTGCGATGACATGGGTGAGGTCGAGCACCCGTACGCCCGCGAGCGCCTCATCGGCCTCACCGATCGGCTCCAGAGGCCGGACCGGTCCGTCACCGACGCGTTCGATCTCGACGACCGGGCGGTGCGCGACATAGCGCCCCGCGGGGTGCGCGAGCCACTCGTCCCGGCTGCGTACCACACAGGCGACGCCGCCCCGCGCGCAGATGGCCTCCTCCAGCGTGAAGGCATCCCAGCAGGCCGCGGCCCGCGCGATCCCCACCTTGTCGAGCCCGCACCTCAGAACGGAGTGGACCGCGTCCCGCAGATGCGGATAGGTGGTGATGATGAAGATCCACCGGCCGTCGCGCGCCCGGTAGAAGTCGTTGTTGCCGAGCAGGGTCGGATCGTCGAGGAGAGCACCGAGCGGGCGTCCCGAGAGCGTCGTGTGATACGTCGCCATGAGCTGGTCGATCGCGGCCCCGGCCCGCACCTGAACCCTCTGGTGCGGGTGACCGCGCTGTTCCCCGACCGCCGCCGTCTGCTGCCCGAAGACACCGATCGCGGCGGACATGGCATCGGCGAGGCGGTGCACCGAGGGCACCAGGGGATCGGCCCCGACGACGGTGATGTCCTGGGCTCCCCGGGCCGCATCGGGGTCGCCGAGGGTGTGCAGCAGCCGGGAGACGATCTCGCCGGTGGATGACGGAGGCGTCGGCTCGGCCGTGGTCAGCGTGTTCGAAGTCATGCCGGGATGCTCGTTCCCAGCACCGCACCAGCGCCCACATTCACGGATATCCGTGAATCGATGCGGACGTCACGTCCGCCCCTCCTGGATGTGCGCGAGGAGCCGGGCCGCAGCCCGGTCCAGCCTCAGCCGCTCCGAACGTCCACGGCGCTGGTGCATCAGAACGAGGGCCCCCGTGACGACGGGGCCGTCGGTGACGGGGATCGCGAGCGCGCTGACCTCGGGGTCGGCCAGACCCTCGCTGCGGCTGATCCGTGACGCGCGGATCGCCGGAAGAGCGCGGCGGAACTCGGCGACCGCCTCGGGGTCGTGACGGGCGAGCTCGTCGAGCAGTCCCCCGCGCTCCGCCTCGTCGGTGAAGGCCAGCAGCAGACGGCCCGCGGCGGTACGCAGGAGCGGCCGGGCCATGTGCTCGTCGGCGAGCGGCACGAGGCGGGGAATCTCGTCCTCGCCGCCGCGCGCGAGGTGCACGGCGTCGAGCCCGACCCGCACCGTGAGCAGCACCGGGGTACCCGCGACGCGGCTCAGTTCGTTGAGCTCGGCCTGGCTGATCCGCGGGACGACCCGGCCGGCGATGAGGTTGAGGACGTGCGGGGCGGGCCCGAGCCGGAAGCGCCGACGCTGTTCCAGCAGAAAGCCCGTTGCGACAAGGCCGTTGACCAGATCCTGCACCGAACTCGCCGGCGCCCCCACCGTCCGCGCCAACTCGGCCACGGTCACCCCGCCCGGCGCCCGCGCGGCGGCCTCCAGGATCCACACGACCCGGTCCACCGTACGGTGACGCCACCGCTGGCCGTGCTCGCTCATCCCGCCCCACCTCGCCCCGGTCCTTCTTGTGCGTCGCCGGCCGATCGCGCCGACACGGCCCGCCGATTTTCCCCCACCGCCCCGGGCGGGACATTCCAATTGAGGGCCCACACCCTGTTCACCAGGCAAAAGGGGCGTCCAGCCGGGCCGGTGAGGCCTCGCCACCCGGTCCGGTGGGTCCGAGTAGGGTCCCTGGCCATGACTGAACCGGAGTTCCTGCACGCGACTCGGACGGCATACGACACCATCGCCTGCGACTACGCCGAAGAGTTCTCCGCCGAGTTGGAGGCCAAGCCGATCGAGCGGGCCATGCTGGCCGCGTTCGCCGAGATGGTCGGGGCAGCTGGGGGCGGGCCGGTGGCGGATCTGGGGAGTGGCCCAGGTCGGGTGACGGCTTTCCTGCACAGGTTGGGACTTGAGGCGTTCGGGATCGATCTGTCGCCGCGGATGGTCGCCCTGGCCCGGCAGACCTACCCGGACATACGGTTCGACGAGGGCTCGATGACGGCGCTGGATCTGCCGGACGGTTCACTCGGCGGCATCGTGGCGATGTACTCGGTCATTCACATCCCGCACGACCAACTGCCGCTGGTATTCGCCGAGTTCCATCGGGTGCTGGCTCCCGGCGGCCGGGTGCTGCTCGTGTTCCAGGTCGGCGATGCGCCTTTGCACCGTACAGAGGCCTTCGGGCGCGCGATCGCTCTCGACTACTACTGGCGGCAGCCCGGGCCGGTGGTGGAGCTGTTGGCCGACGCCGGGCTGGCTGTTGAGGCCCAACTACTGCGCCAACCCGATGCGACGGAGAAGGTTTCCAGGGCCGTGCTGCTCGTGCGCAAGCGTGGTTCCTGAGCCCGGCTTGATGGCGGAGGCCGGATGCTGGGCCAACAGGAGGCGGCTCCTGCGAAAAGCGGTCGACGGTAGGCGGGCGCACGGCTAGACCTTGGCCCATGACCTCATCGAGTTCGCCCGTGTCACCCGCCCCGTTCGAAGAGCTGCTGCCCGCCACGCAGCGCGCCCTCCTGTACCGCATCGCGGTCGCGCAGTCCGAAGGGAGGGCGCCGTCGCTCGTCGCGGCCGTGGTGCGGGACGGCCGGATGGTCTGGTCCGGATCGCGTACCTCCGTCGACGGCCACGGTCCGGATGCCGACGTCCAGTACCGCATTGGCTCCATCACCAAGACCTTCACCGCCGTGCTGGTCATGAGGCTGCGCGACGAGGGGCTGCTCGATCTCGGCGATCCGCTGGAGAAGCACCTCCCCGGCACCGCGGCGGGCGGGGCGACCATCGCCCAACTCCTGTCCCACACCTCAGGGTTGGCGGCCGAGTCGCCCGCGCCCTGGTGGGAGCGGACGCCCGGCCGTCTGCGCCCGGAGCTCGCCGATGTGTTGGGGGACCAGCCGCAGTTGCATCCCGCGGGCCGACTGCACCACTACTCCAACCCGGGCTACACGCTGCTCGGTTCCCTGGTGGAGGCGGTGCGCGGGGTGCCCTGGGAGGAGGCGCTGCGTACGGAGATCCTGGAACCGCTGGGACTCGACCGCACGACCACGCAGCCGATGCATCCGCACGCGGGTGGCTGGGCCGTGCATCCGTGGGCCGACGTGCTGCTGCCCGAACCGTCCGAGGACCTCGGTCTGATGGCCCCCGCCGGACAGCTCTGGTCGACCGCGGCGGACCTCTGCCGCTTCGCCGCCTTCCTCGCCGAGGGCGACGAGCGGGTGCTGAGTGCCGAATCGGTGGCGGAGATGCGCGCCCCCGCTGTGGCGCCGGAGGCCGGCGGCTGGGACGCCGGCTACGGGCTCGGCCTGCAGCTGGCTCGCTCCGAGGGCCGTGAACTCGCCGGGCACACCGGCTCGCTGCCCGGGTTCGTCGCGGGCCTGTGGGTGAGCGTGGCGGACGGGGTGGCCGCCGTCGCGCTCTCCAATGCGACCTCGGGCCCGATGTGCGGGACGCTGGCCGCCGATCTCGTACGGATCGTGGCGGAGGCCGAGCCGCGCTTCCCGGAGCCCTGGCGCCCCCTCCCTGAAGCGGATGAGCAGCTCCTGGAGCTCACCGGACCTTGGTACTGGGGAACGGCGGCCTATGGGCTGCGACTGACCGCCGACCGCGGCGTGGCTCTGGAGCCGCTCCGGGGCACCGGCCGGGCTTCCCGGTTCAAGGCTGCCGCCGACGGCACCTGGGTGGGGCTCGATGGCTATTACCGGGGCGAGACGCTCCGTGCGGTTCGCCAGCCGGACGGTTCGGTGAGCCACCTCGACCTCGGGTCGTTCGTGTTCACGCGTGAGCCGTACGGACCCGAGGCTACGGCGGTGCCGGGTGGCGTGGACCCCGGGGGCTGGCGCGGGGTCTGATGTTTCACGTGAAACGGTCTGCGTAGCGCCCCTATAGGTCCCGCTGTAGGCGGTGTTTCACGTGAAACACCGCCTACAGCGGCTTCTTGAAGCCCACATGTGAGGCCTCGAACCCCAGCCGCTCATAGAAGCGGTGGGCGTCGATGCGGGTGGCGTCCGACGTCAGCTGGACCAACTGACAGCCCTGCCGCTTCGATTCGTCGACGGCCCATTCGATGAGCCGAGTGCCGAGGCCGCTGCCACGCTCGGCGCCGTGAACGCGTACGCCCTCGATGATCGAGCGGGTCGCCCCGCGCCGGGAGAGTCCGGGGACGACAGTGAGCTGGAGGGTGCCGACGACCTCGCGGCCGCGGTCTGCGACCACCAGGTGCTGGTTCGGGTCGTCCGCGAGCCGGTCGAAGGCCGCGCGGTAGGGCGTGAGGTCGTCCGGGGACTCCCGCTGGGCGCCCAGCGGGTCGTCCGCGAGCATGGCCACGATCGCCGGGATGTCCTCGGGCCTGGCAGGTCTGATCTCAAGATCGCTCATGGCTCGGAGCGTACGCCCGGCTGCCTCAGGCGGGGACGTGGAGCTCCTCGACCGTGCGGACCAGGGGCGCCAGTTCAGGATTCTTCGCCGCTTCGTCCAGCGCCTCGCGCAGGGCCCTGTCGTTGGTGGGCCGGGCCTCGGCGAGCAGGGCGAGACCGGATTCGGTGACATCGGTGTAGATGCCGCGCCGGTCGGTGTCGCAGAGGTACCGGGTCAACAGACCGCGGTCCTCAAGCCGGGTGACGAGCCGTGTGGTGGCCGACTGGCTGAGGACGACGGCGTCGGCGACCTGCTTCATCTGGAGGTGGCCACCCGGGCCGCTGTGCTGGCGGCTGAGGACATCGAGCAGCGAGTACTCGCGCACGCTGAGATCGTGCCCGGACTGCAGAGCGCGCTCGATGTGGGCATCGATCTTGCCGTGCAGCAGGGAGAGCGCGCACCAGCCCTGGGAGAGGGCGGTGAGTGCGGGGTCCGTCGCGGTCATGCGTCTGTCCTCCGTCCGGAGCGGCTTGCCACCAGGATAGTCCACAGGTGCAATAGCCCGCGTTTGCAATTAGTCGGCGTCTGCAATTATTGTGGACGCCCGTAAGGGGCTCACGCAATCTCCTGGAAGGTCATCCCATGCCACTCGCGCTCCTAGCCCTCGCCATCGGGGCGTTCGGTATCGGCACCACAGAATTCGTGATCATGGGGCTGCTCCCCGAGGTCGCCGGCACCTTCGATGTCTCGATCCCCACCGCCGGATACCTGGTCAGTGGCTATGCGGTTGGCGTGATGCTCGGCGCTCCGCTGATGACCGTCCTGGGTACGAAGATCACCCGCAAGCGGATGCTGATGCTGCTGATGGGCCTCTTCATCGTCGGCAACGTGCTCTCCGCGATCGCGCCCGCCTTCGGGCTGATGCTGGCCGGACGCCTCGTCGCCTCCCTCGCGCACGGCGCGTTCTTCGGAATCGGCTCGGTCGTCGCGGCCGACCTGGTCGCCCCCGAGAAGAAGGCCGGGGCGATCGCCATGATGTTCACCGGCCTGACCGTCGCCAACGTCGTGGGCGTGCCGATCGGCACGCTCATCGGCCAGCAGGTCGGCTGGCGCGCGACGTTCTTCGCCGTCGCGGCCCTCGGGGTGCTGGGCCTGCTCGGCGTCGCCAAGCTCGTCCCGGACATGCCGAAGGCTAAGGGCGTACGGCTGCGGCACGAGATCGCTGCCTTCCGCAACGTACAGGTGCTGCTCGCCATGGCGATGACCGTGCTCGGCTTCGGCGGAGTGTTCGCCGCGATCACCTACATCACCCCGATGATGACGAACGTCGCCGGCTACGCCGACACCTCCGTCACCTGGCTGCTCGTCCTCTTCGGCCTCGGCATGGTCGCCGGAAACCTCATCGGGGGCCGGTTCGCCGACCGCGCGCTGATGCCGATGCTCTACGTGGCGCTGTCGGGCCTCGCCCTGGTCCTGGCGCTGTTCACGGTGGCTGCCCATGACAAGACCGCGTCTGCCGTCATGGTCTTCCTCATCGGGGCGCTGGGCTTCGCGACCGTGCCCCCGCTGCAGAAGCGAGTCCTCGACCAGGCCGCGGGGGCGCCCACCCTGGCGTCCGCCGTCAACATCGGCGCCTTCAACCTCGGCAACGCGCTCTCCGCCTGGCTCGGCGGCATCGTCATCGCGGCCGGCCTCGGCTACACCGCCCCCAACTGGGTCGGTGCCGCGCTCGCCGCATCCGCCGTCGTGCTCGCCTTCGTCTCCAGTGCGCTGGAGCGGCGAACGAACGCGGGCAGCCGGATCGTCGCGGGCGCCGTTCCCGAGCCGGTCCGGGCCACCGCTGACCTCCACTGAATCAACTGTCCAGCACCATCAAGGAGTTACCCCTCATGAGCACCACCACCGTCGCCGTCGCCCCGCTCACCACTCAGGATGCGGAAGCCCTCCTCGAAGCGGCTCGATCCGCCGCCGAGGCGATGGGAGTCGCCGTCGCGGTCACCGTCCTCGACGCGGGCGGCCATCTGCTCGCCTTCCGCCGGGACGACCAGGCCGTACTGATCGCCGGGGAGACCAGCACCCGCAAGGCGTACACGGCGCTCCAGCTGAACGCCCCGACCTCCGACCTGGTGGACGCGGTCCAGCCGGGCGGCCTGTTCCACACCCTGCCGACGGGCCTCGACCGCCCGCTCCTCTTCATCGCGGGCGGCGTCCCCGTTCACCGCGACGGACGTCTGATCGGCGCGATCGGCGTGGGCGGCGGCGCCCCCGACCAGGACCACGGATTCGCGAACGAGGCCGTGGAGGCTCTGTCCCGGCGTTGATCGACGGTGGTGTTCGTCCTCAACAGCCCGCAGAATCACGGCACTTGGGGGCGGACCCACGCGCCTGTGCGCAGGTACTAGCCCGCCGCCACCGTCAGGGGTGCGAAACGGCGGGTCCAGTCGCCCGGGAGAGCCGGGATGCCATAGGTCATGACCGCGTTGAAGCCCACGGACTCCACGCCGGAGGCCTTCAGCCAGGTCAGCAACTCCTCATGGCGTACGTCGACATCCGTGCGCAGCGGGCGGTCCGTGCCGGCCGCGAGCGAGGCGACCAGGGCCTTCGCCGTCTCCGTGTCGCGGGCGATCAGCGGGCCCACCACATGGGTGTTCATGTTGGGCCATGCGGCCGCGAATCCGGTCAGCCCGGCCGAGTCCTCCGAGACCCGCAGCTGATCACAGAAGGCCGGCAGGCGGGTGATCATGTGAGTGCGGTCCTGCCCGAAGACCTCGGCGTCGAGCCGCAAGATCTTGGGCAGGTCGTCGGCGGTCGCGGGGCGGGTCGCCACCGTCGGGGCCGGGCCCGACGGCCGGAAGTGGCCCCTGACCATCTCGGCGCGGCCGGTCGTCTCGAAGCCCAGCTCTTCGTACAGCGGGCGCCCGTTCGACGTCGCGTGCAGGGTGAGCGGAGTTCCCTCCAGCTCCCGCAGGACATCCTTCATCAGACGGCGACCGACGCCTTGGCGGGCGAAGCGCTCGGCCACCAGGACCATGCCGATGGCTGCCAGACCCGGACCGTAGGAGGTGACGACGCAGGCGGTGACCAGGCCCTTGCCGTCGGGGGCGTCGATCCCGTACCCGGTGCCCGCCGCGAGCAGGAGACCCCACTTGTGTTCCTCGCGCGGCCAGCCCCGATCCTCGGAGAGGTCGGCACAGGCGACGAGGTCTTCGGTGGTCAGGCGGCGCAGGGGGAGCTCGGAGAGCGGTGAGGGCATGAGGGTCAGGTTGCCTGCCGCACCGGCACGGCGTCCACCGCTTTCCGGTTCTCGGCACGGTACTTCCGGCCACGCTTCGTCAGCCCTCACGGCTTGAGTACCGTGATGCCGAGCGTGAGCAGTCCGATGGTCAGGCCCAGCCAGCTCACCGACACGGCGACGTGAGCCACCAGCCAGCCGCGACGGACGGGCCGCCGTAGATGTTTCACGTGAAACAGCGTGCGGCTCGCGCGACCGGGTGCGGGGCGAGAAGGATGTTTCACGTGAAACAGCGTGCCGGTGAGGGTCCGCACGAGGCGTCCGACAGGGGGAGTAACCCCACGTACTAGCCTCGGCGTACATGGCGAGACTTCACCTCTTCGACCTCGACGGAACGCTCATACGGGGTTCCGCCGCACCGGTCGAGATATCCCGGCAGCTCGGACTGCTCAGCGAGATCGGCGAGCTGGAGCGGGAGCTTTCCACGGGCCGGATCGGGCCGCCCGAGTATGCGGTGCGCGTGCACGCCCTGTGGGCCGGGCTCACCGAGGTCCATGTGGCGACCGCCTTCGCGACCGCTCCCTGGCTCACCGGGATCCAGGACGTCTGGCGGGAGATCCGCGAGCGGGGCGACTACTGCGCCGTCATCTCGCTCTCCCCGTCCTTCTTCGTGGAGCGGCTGCTCGCGTGGGGGGCCCACGCAGCCCACGGCTCCCTCTTCCCGGACGTGCCGTTCACGCGCCCCGTGGACCCGGCCGGAATCCTCAGTCCGGCCGCCAAGGTCAGCATCATGAACCGGCTGTGCGCCGAGTTCGGTGTCGGTCCCCGGAGCTGTGTGGCGTACGGGGACTCGATGTCCGACGTGGACCTCTTCGCGGCGGTGCCCGTGTCGGTTGCGGTGAACGCCGACCACCATCTCGCGGGCCTCGCCACCCACACGTACACGGGTGGCGACCTCCGTGAGGCTTACGCGCTGGTTTGCGGCGTCGGTTAGCCCAGGTCGGGTGCGTGCATGGCCCGCACGCCCTCGATGTTGCCGTCCAGGTAGTGCCTGAGGGACAGCGGGACGAGGTGAACCGAGGCGATGCCGACGCGGGTGAACGGGATGCGGACGATCTCGTACTCCCCGCAGGGCTCTTCGATCTCGGGGCCGTGCCGCAGCGAGGGGTCCATGGAGTCGAGGCGGCAGACGAAGAAGTGCTGCACCTTCACTCCGGTCGCGCCGCCGTCGGCCCCGATGTGTTCGACGGTGTCGACGAAGCAGGGCACCACGTCGGTGATCTTCGCGCCGAGTTCCTCGTGCACCTCGCGGTGCAGGGCCTCGACGACGGTGGAGTCCTCGGGTTCGACGCCGCCACCTGGGGTGAGCCAGTACGGATCCATGCCGGGCTTGGTGCGCTTGATCAGAATCAGGTCGTCGCCGTCGAGCAGAACGGCTCGTGCGGTGCGCTTGACCACTGGACGTACGGTCATGGGAGAAATGTGGCCCGAAGGGACCTCTGCGAAACTCCCCCGGCCTCCCCCGCCGCTCCTCAGCCCCAGTCGGCCGCAGCGCGCAGCAGCCATTCCTGCGCCCGCGCGATGTGCGCGAAGCCGAGTGTGCCGGTGCGCACGGCGAGGAAGTAGGTGCGCAGCGGCGGCACCGGAGGGTCGAGGAGCGCCACCACCTCGCCCTGCTCCAGGGCGGTCTCGCACAGGTAGCGCGGCAGTACCGCCAGGCCCGCTCCGGCCGCCACCGCGGCGAGGACCGCCCGCAGGTCGGGCGCGACGACCGTGCCCGCGGAGGCAGGTTTGGCGTCGAACACCGACGCCCAGTAGCGCGTCACCAGGGGCAGCGACTCGTGCACCTCCACGACGGGTATGGGCTCCAGGATCTCGGGCCCGCCGTGCCGCAGCGCCCCCGGCCCGAGCCGTGCCGCCCAGCGCACCCCGGCGACCAGCACGTGTTCCTCGTCGCACAGCGGAGTCGAGGACAGCAGCCGGCCGCGTGGCCGGGCGGTGGTGATGGCCAGATCGTGGTGTCCGGCGGCCAAGCCCTCCAGTGTTTCCTCGGCACTGCCGAAGGAGACCCGCAGCGCGAGGCCCTGTGGGAGGAGCCGGGTGAGTGCGGGCAGGGCACGCAGCGAGGTGAACTCCGGCGGCCCGGCCAGGTGCAGGGTCCGCAGGCCCGGCTCCTCGCTGAGGCCGGCCTCCGTGATCTCGACGAGCGCGTCCAGATGCGGCGCGGCCCGCTGGGCCAGCTCGTCGCCGATGGTCGTCGGGGTCACCCCGCGCGCCTGGCGCAGGAAGAGGGGGCGGCCCAACTGCCGCTCCAGGGTGCGTATCTGGCTGGTCACCGCGGGCTGCGAGAGCCCGAGCAGTGCCGCGGCGCGGGTGAAGGAGCCGGCCCGGTGCACGGTGACGAACGTACGCAGCAGGGCAAGATCCATGCTGTGCCCTCCCGTCCTGAACTGCCTCACGACGTCCCCGGCCGGACACAACTATAAATATGTCGATAGGTCTCTGTCGCTACCGTGATTGGACACTGACGCAGAGTCAACTAGCCTTGTCCGAGCGGTTCTTGGCGCGCGAGAACCGGGGCGGTCCGAGCCATGAGGGGGGAGGCTCGGGCCGTCCGTCTTACGTACGGCATCCGGCTGCGGGTTCCTGGCTCATGAACGCGGATGCCTCGGCCTCACCCGCCCGAACCCGCCTCGTCCAGCGCGCGTTCCACGTCCGCGATCAGATCCGGGGCGTCCTCCGCGCCGACCGAGAAGCGGATGAAGCCCTCTGACACCGCGTCGCCACCCCAACGGCCGCGTCGTTCGGCTGTGGAGCGGACGCTGCCGAAGCTCGTGGCGTCGTCGACCAGGCTCAGCGACTCCAGGAACCGTTCGGCGAAGGCGCGGTCGGGGAGGTCGAAGGAGACCACGCATCCGAAGCGCCGCATCTGCGCCGAGGCCAGGCGGTACGAGGGGTCCGAGGGCAGGCCCGGGTAGCGCAGGCCCGTCACCTCGCCGCGCTTCGTCAGCGCTTCTGCGAGCGCCAAGGCGTTCGCGGCCTGCCGGTCGGCGCGCAGGTGCAGGGTCGCGAGGGACCGGTGGGCCAGCCAGGCCTCCATCGGTCCCGGGATCGCGCCAACGACCTTGCGCCACTTGCGTACGCGTGCGGCGAGGTGTGGATCGCGGCACACCACATAGCCGAGCAGTAGGTCGCCGTGCCCGGTCAGGCCCTTGGTGCCGCTGGCGACCGCGAAGTCCGCGCCGAGTTCGAGGGGACGCTGCCCGAGCGGCGTGGACAGTGTGTTGTCGACCGCCACCAGCGCGCCCGCGTCGTGCGCGGCCCGCGCCAGTCGGCGTACGTCGCACACGTCGAGCCCCGGGTTGGAGGGGGTCTCGATCCAGAGCAGCTTCGCGCCGTCCAGGTGGGCCAGTTGGGCATCGCCGGCGGTCGGCGCGGTACGCACCTCGATGCCGTACGCCTCCAACTGCTCACGGACCAGCGGCAGGGCCTGATAGCCGTCGTCCGGCAGGACCACCGTGTCGCCGGAGCGCGCCTGGGAGAGCAGCACCGCCGAGATCGCCGCCATTCCGGAGGCGAAGACGATCGCCTCGGCGCTCTCGTCCGGGGACTCCAACTCGGCGATGGCCCTCTCCAGATGGGTCCATGTCGGGTTGGTGTCGCGGCCGTAGGTGTACGGCCCGGCCGCTTCTCCGGGCAGATGGAAGTGGGCGGCGAACACCGGCCCGGGCAGGGAGGGTTCGTAGGCCACCGGCTCGGGAAGCCCGGCGCGTACGGATCGAGTGCCGTCACCTGTCATGCCACACGCTCCAGTTGGCCAAAACAGCCGGAATAGAGGTTGGTCAACACTCAGTCCTTGCCGTCGGGCAGGACGACGTGCATCGCCCAGGACACGATCGAGATGATCAGGGCGCCGAGCACGGCGGTCCAGAAGCCCTCGACGTGGAAGCTCAGGTTGAGCTTGTCGGCGAGCCACGAGGTGAGGAGCAGCATCAACGCGTTGATCACCAGCGTGATCAGGCCGAGCGTGAGGATGAAGAGGGGGAACGACAGGAACTTCACGACGGGCTTCACGACGAAATTCACCACGCCGAAGACCAGCGCGACAAGAACCAGCGTCAGCGCCTTCTTGCCGGTGTTGTCGCCGGTCAGGGTGATGTTCTTCACGAGCCAGATGGCCACCGCGAGGGCGGCGGCGTTGGCGATCGTCTTGACTACGAAATTCTTCATGGGTCTGATCGTGGCAGACGTGATCGGCACAAGCGCAGGGGCAGAGACGATGAAAGATTTCCGGCTCGACGAGTTGGAGGCGGAACGAGCCGCCAACGACGGTGCGTATCTGCAGTTTCTGCGCGAGCGGAACATGTCGGCGGGGCTGTACGCCCTCGACGCCGGCGCGCACGACCCTCAGTCCCCGCACGCCCAGGACGAGATCTACTTCGTGGTCAGCGGCCGCGCCTCGATCACCGTGGGCCTGGAGACGACGCAGGTCGCGAGGGGCAGTGTGGTCTATGTGCCGGCGGGGGTGGCGCACAAGTTCCACCACATCACCGAGGACCTGAGGGTTCTGGTGGTCTTCTCTCCGCCTGAGAGCTGAGGGTCGCCCCCGGTTCTCCCTAGGGGTTCGGTCAGGGGAGTTCAAGGGCTGTGAGGGCCCCGCTCGGCACCCTCGCGCCCCTAGCATCGAGAGTGTCGAAAGCACAGAACTCCTGAACCGACAGAAATACCGACAGAAAGAGGTAAGGACGATGGCCGCACGGGAGATATTCGCGGGGATGCCCTGGTGGGTGAAGTGGGTGGCCGTGCCCGTCATCGCCCTGGTCGTGTTCGGCGGCCTGATCGCGAGCGTGGTCGGCTTCCTGTTCGGGCTGCTCTTCAAGGTCCTGGTCTTCGTGGCCCTGGTCGGCGGTCTGATCTACCTGGTGCGGAGGTTCATGTCGTCCTCGTCCTCCTCGCACAGCGACTGGTAGCCGGGCCCGGGCGGAACACGCGATTCCGCCCGGAGCCCGCACCGGGCCGAACAGAGGCCCGGACGGACGCGGCGAGCCGTGTCCAGGGCGCGGGGGGATTAGCCCGGCCGGGGGAACGGACCTCGCCGAACCCCCTTCCCTTACGAGGCCGGCCATAGAGTGGCAAGCCTCTGCCGCCCCTTGGGAACCACGGGTCCTGACCGCATCCGACCACCGGTCCGACCGGCCCGTGCAGCCGCCCCGGGGGGGATCGCGGCGGGCGCGCGGGGGTGGCCCCCGCGGGCGGGCGGGTTGCCCGTCAGCACGCCTGGGGGTGACCTGTGGCCACGGCTTCGAATGCCGCCGTCCCTACCCTGATCGGCTCGGTCCAGCGGGCCCTGCGCCTGCTGGAAGCAGTGGGCTCCCACACGGACGGCGCCCCCGCCAAACAACTGGCGCGCGAGGCCGGACTGCCGCTTCCCACCGCGTACCACCTGCTGCGGACCCTGACCCACGAGGGCTATCTGCGGCGCCAGAACGGGGTGTTCGTCTTCGGCCCGGCAGCCGAGCGGCTGGCGTACGGCGGAGCCCTGCAGAATCGTCGCAGCAAGATCACCGACTCGCTCGGCCGCTGGCGGGACTCCATCGGGGTGCCCGTCTACTTCGCCGTCTACCGCGAGGGTGAGATCGAGATCGCCGGGGTTGCCGACACCCCTGCCGCGCCCGCCGTCGAGGAATGGGCCGACTTCCGCGAGACCGGGCACGCCCACGCGATCGGCCAGTGCCTGCTCAGCCAGCTCGACGACCGCACCCGTGAGGACTACCTGGACCGGCACCCGGTCGAGGCGATCACGCCCTACACCGTGCGGGACCGGCGCGCCCTGACCGACCGGCTGGCGGCTACGGAGCGTATGCAACCGGTCGTCGAACGGCAGGAGTACGCCCTGGGCACCGTCTGCGCCGCCATCCCCGTCGCGACCGGCTCCAGCGCCGCGACGATGGCCATTTCCGTACCCATTCACCAGGAAGAACGCCTGTTGCCCGCCATCGAGCGGCTGCGTGGCGAAGTGGGAACTCTGCTCAGTTCGCTCGCGTTCTCTATCAGTATCTGAAAACTCACTCCTTGTGATCTGTTAGCGCTTACAGCACGATGGCGTCAAGAGGGCCATGGGGGATCAATCCTGGCCAGATTCAGCTAAAGCGGGGTACGTGTGATGCGTGAGTCGGTTGAGGCAGAAGTGATGATGAACTTCCTCGTCTCCGAAGAGCTTTCCTTCCGGATCCCGGTGGAGCTGACGTACGAGGCGGCGGATCCTTACGCGGTGCGCATGACCTTCCACCTCCCCGGCGACGCGCCCGTCACCTGGGCCTTCGGCCGTGAGCTGCTGCTCGACGGCATCAACAGGCCTGCCGGGGACGGTGATGTGCGGGTCGAGCCCAGCGTGCCCGAGGAGCTTTCCGACGTACACATCCGGCTCCAGGTGGGCGGCGACCGCGCCCTCTTCCGGGCCGGCGTCGCGCCGCTGGTGGCGTTCCTCGACCGCACCGACAAGCTCGTACCTCTGGGGCAGGAGTGGACGCTCGGGGAGTTCGACGAGCACCTGGAGGACGCGCTCGGGCGCATCCTCGCCGAGGAGAACGCGGGCTGACCGGCTACTTCTTGCGGCGGCGGCCGCCTCCGCCGCGTACCGGCCCCCGGCGCTGCGACGGGCGTGCCTCGGTGGCCGGCCGGTCGGCGGAGACGACCAGGGCGGCGAGCGCGGTGGTCAGGGGCACCGAGGCGACCAGGCCGATCGACCCGACCAGCGTGCGGACGATCTCCTCGGCGACCAGCTCGCTGTTGGCCACCGTGCCCACGCTGCTCTGCGCGATCGAGAACAGCAGCAACAGGGGCAGCGCGGCGCCCGCGTAGGCGAGCACCAGGGTGTTCACCACCGACGCGATGTGGTCGCGGCCGATCCGGATACCCGCCCGGTACAGGCCGCGCGGGCCCATCGTCGGGTTCGCCTCGTGCAGCTCCCACACCGCGGATGTCTGAGTGACCGTCACATCGTCCAGGACGCCGAGCGAGCCGATGATGACGCCGGCGAGCAGCAGGCCGGACATGTCGATGTTCGGATAGAGGCCGTGGATCAGGCCGGTGTTGTCATCGGTGTTGCCGGTGAGCGAGGCCCAGCCGATGAACAGCGAGCCGAGCAGCCCGATCAGCATCAGCGAGACGAGGGTGCCGAGCACGGCGACGGAGGTGCGCGCGGACAGGCCGTGGCACATGTAGAGCGCGATCAGCATGATGGCACTCGCCCCGACCACCGCCACGAGCAGCGGATTGGAGCCCTGCAGAACCGCCGGGAGGATGAACAGCGTCAAGATGGCGAACGAGACCACCAGCGCGATCAGCGCCATCACCCCGCGCAGCCGGCCGACGACCACGACGGCGAGCGCGAAGATCCCGGCGAGCAGCGCCATCGGGAACCTGCGGTTCACGTCCGTCACCGAATACTGCAGGTCATGGGGTGCGTCCGGGGCGTACGCGACGATCACGTCCTGCCCGGTGTGCAGTTGGCGGGGCGAGTCTGGCTGGACGATCTCGGTGAAGGTGCGGCCCTTCTCCTTGCCCGAGGTGACCTCGACGGTGGCCTTTCCGCACAGGCCCTGCTGAGCGTTCTTGGCCTGCCGGCCCTCGGCAGTGGAGGTGTCGCCGTTCGACGGGGTCTGACCGGCGTTGACCGACTTGCAGTCCACCTTGTCCACTTTGATGACCTTGGCCTGCTGGGTCTGGCGGTCGAAGCCGACGCCGGTGCGCTGGTGCGGCGGTGCGCCGCCCGGCCAGAGCACCACGAGACCCACAAGTACCGCCGTGGAGAAAGGAATCAGCACAGCGGCGATGACTTTGCGCAGGTGCTTGGAGACGGGCGCGGCAGGCCCGTGGCTGTGCGAGTGGCCGTGCCCGTGGCCGTGTCCGCCGTGCTGGTGCGGATGGTGCGGTTCTGATGAGGTCACCGCCCGATCATCGCAAGAACCGAGGGGGCCCTCTGTTCAGCGCGCCAGTGATGACGCTAGCGTGGTGACACCTTTGCACACGCGGGAGCTCGGAGCACCGGGCTGAGAGGGCGCTGATATCCGTACGAACCGTACGGGAACGGCTGCGCCGACCGCCGAACCTGTTACCGGGTAATGCCGGCGTAGGGAGTAGGTCTCATGACCATTCAGGACGCACGCACGCCTGCCTCCAGCACTGAGGAGAGCGGGAAGTCCATCGGCTGGCACAAGGGGTACGTGGAGGGTTCACGCCCCGACCTCCGGGTGCCGGTCCGCCAGGTGCACCTCACCAACGGCAAGGACGTGACGCTGTACGACACGTCGGGGCCGTACACCGACCCGAACGTCGAGACCGACGTCCGCCGCGGCCTCGCCCCGCTCCGGGAGAACTGGATCATCGGGCGCGGCGACACCGAGGAGTACGCGGGCCGGCCGGTCCGCCCCGAGGACGACGGCATCAAGCACACCTCGCCGCGCGGGGGTCTGAAGAACCTCGACGCGGTCTTCCCGGGCCGCCCGCGCCAGCCCCGCCGGGGCCGCGGCGGCCAGGCCGTCACCCAGCTCGCGTACGCGCGCCGCGGCGAGATCACCCCGGAGATGGAGTACGTCGCGATCCGCGAGAACGTCTCCCCCGAGGTCGTCCGCGAGGAGATCGCGGCGGGCCGCGCCGTGCTGCCCGCCAACATCAACCACCCCGAGATCGAGCCGATGATCATCGGCAAGCGGTTCCTGGTGAAGGTCAACGCCAACATCGGGAACTCCGCGGTCACCTCCTCCATTGAGGAAGAGGTCGACAAGATGACGTGGGCCACGCAATGGGGCGCGGACACGGTCATGGACCTCTCCACGGGCCGCAACATCCACACCACCCGTGAGTGGGTACTGCGCAACTCCCCCGTCCCCATCGGCACGGTGCCGCTGTACCAGGCCCTGGAGAAGGTCGACGGCCGCGCCGAGGAACTGACCTGGGACATCTACAAGGACACGGTCATCGAGCAGGCCGAGCAGGGCGTCGACTACATGACGGTTCACGCCGGCGTGCTGCTGCGGTACGTGCCGCTGACCGCCCGCCGCAAGACCGGCATCGTCTCGCGCGGCGGTTCGATCATGGCGGCCTGGTGCCTGGCGCACCACAAGGAGTCGTTCCTGTACGAGAACTTCGAGGAGCTCTGCGAGATCCTCGCGGCCTACGACGTGACGTACTCGCTCGGCGACGGCCTGCGGCCCGGCTCCATCGCGGACGCCAACGACGAGGCCCAGTTCGCGGAGCTGCGCACGCTCGGGGAACTCAACACGATCGCCAAGCGTCACAACGTACAGACGATGATCGAGGGCCCGGGACACGTCCCGATGCACAAGATCAAGGAGAACATCGACCTCCAGCAGGAGATCTGCGAGGAGGCCCCGTTCTACACCCTGGGGCCGCTGACCACCGATGTGGCGCCCGCCTACGACCACATCACCTCCGGCATCGGTGCGGCGATGATCGCCTGGTGGGGCACCGCGATGCTCTGCTACGTCACGCCCAAGGAGCACCTCGGCCTGCCCAACCGCGATGACGTGAAGACCGGCGTCATCACGTACAAGATCGCCGCACACGCGGCGGACCTGGCCAAGGGGCACCCGGGCGCGCAGGAGTGGGACGACGCGCTCTCGGACGCCCGGTTCGAGTTCCGCTGGGAGGACCAGTTCAATCTGGCCCTCGACCCGGACACCGCCCGGGAGTTCCACGACGAGACGCTGCCCGCGGAGCCGGCCAAGACCGCGCACTTCTGCTCGATGTGCGGTCCGAAGTTCTGCTCGATGAAGATCTCCCAGGACATCCGCCGCGAGCACGGCGGCGACCTCAAGTCCGACGAGATCGAGGCCGGGATGGCGGAGAAGTCCAAGGAGTTCGCGGACGCGGGCAACCGGGTCTATCTGCCGATCGCCGACTGAGGCGATGCGGTGTCCGCGCTGCCCCGGGAGCGACCGGCTCCCGGAGCGGCGCCTCCGCAGGCCTAGTCCGGCTGGTGCTCGGGCCCGCCGAAGTCAGGGCTGGTGAAGTCAGGGCTGGTGAAGCTGGGGTGGCTGGTGGGGGAGCCGCCCTCGTCGGGGCTGTCGAAGCCCGGGCGGTCGTAGCCGAGGGTGGGGATGCGGCCGATCGGGCGGCGCGGTGCCGGGGCGCCGGGGTCGACGCTCGGGTCGGCGAGCGCGTCGCGAAGGAACGGGTAGATGCCGCGCTCAAGGAGGGCGTGGCGCCAGGCCTCGCGGGCGCGGGCGAACTCCTGGGTCCGTTCGTCGGGGGCGTCCGCCTCACTGTCCTCGTCGATGGCCACGACCTGCGTCGCGCCGTTGCGCACCGCGGTGATCAGCAGTCCGACGGCGGCGGCGAGTATCGCGGCGGCGGTCAGCGCGCCGAAGAACCAGCCCGCCGTCAGCATGGTGTCGGCGAAGGCCGGCACCGGGTTGAGCATCTTCAGGATGTAGCCGACCAGCAGGAAGATCGCGGCGGCGGTCCCGGCGAGCACCGGGGCGAGCACGGCGACGACCGCGCCGATGCCCGCGCCCGAGGGCTCAAGGCCCACGCCGTCGGCGGCCGCAAGGACGGAGTCGTGCGCGGCGGCCGTGGAGGGCGAGCGCAGCTTTTCGCGGGCGTTGACGTAGTTCTCGTACTCGGCGGCGGCCCGCTCGGTGACGAACGTGCCGGCGGCGAGCACCATGGTGCGCAGTTGCACGGCGTTGAGGCGGTCGCCGATACCGGACAGCTCGGGCCGTTCATGCGCGGTGCGCAGTGCCTCGTCGAGGATCCGCTCGAACTCCGGGCGGTCCTCGGCGAGCAGGTGCGGAGCGCTGTTCATGTGCATCCCCCGATGCTCCGTAGGGCCGGGAAGCCCGCCTGATGAACGGGCAGTTGGGCGGAAACGGAGGAGAGCCTGCTACGGATAACCCGATGGTAGAGCCGCTACGGCACGGGGTGACAGGGTGTTTCCGGAAATGGCATACCCGGCGCTGTGCAGAACGCCTTCCCGGTCAACCGTCAGTCATGCAACGGAAGTTGCTGGACCAGCAGTTTTCCGGCCATGGTCACGCCGCCGTCCATGGCGATGGCAAGACCGTCGGCGTACACATGCGGTCCTTCGACCACCGGGCGCGAGTCCTCCTCGCCGTCCTCGGTGCCGACCTCGCCGAGCAGATACGGAATCGGGCTGTGGCCGTGCACCACGCGCTGCCCGCCGTACGCCGAGAGCAGCTCGCGCGCGGCCTGCGGGCCCGACTCGTCACGGAAGGCGAAGCGCTTGGTGAACTTGCGGAACAGGTCCCAGCACTCGTCGGCGTCGTTGCGGTTGAGGATGGCGTGGACGGTGTCGTTGACCGCCTCGATGGAGTCGCCGTAATCCAGATAGGCGGTGGTGTCGGAGTGCATCAGGAGGTGGTCGTCCTCCTGCTCGATCGCGTCGAGCCGGGACATCCACTGCAGGTGTACGTCCTGGAGCCGGTCCATGTCGGCCTTCTGGCCGCCGTTGAGCAGCCAGGCGGCCTGGAAGGTGGCGGTTCCCGCGCCGGAGTTGACCGGTGTGTCCGAGAACCGCTTGGCGCCGATGAGCAGCAGCTCGTGGTTGCCCATGAGGGCTTTGCAGTAGCCGCCGGCGGCCGCGGCCTCGGCGGAGAGCCGCATGACCAGGTCGATGACGCCGATGCCGTCGGGGCCCCGGTCGGTGAAGTCGCCGAGGAACCAGAGGCGGGCGGTGCCCGCGGCCCAGTTGCCGGACTCGTCGATGAGGCCCTGCGCGCGCAGGGCGGCCAGGAGTTCGTCGAGGTAGCCGTGGACATCGCCGACGACGTACAGCGGGCCGGGGCCCTCGGACGTCTCGGGGGCGACGGCTTCGACCGTCGGCAGCTTGACGGTGTCCCCCCGGCGGATCACCGGGAGGTCGCGCGCGGTCGGCGTGTAGCCCTCGGGGGGCTCGTCATCCGAATAGGTGGTCTCACCGGGTTCCGGAGCGGACGCGAAGGGCGCGGGCGCTTCCGGGTGACCGGCGGGCGGCTCCTGGCGGAAGACGTGCGCCTCCGGCTCGGGGGAGGCGAGAGGTTCCTCCGGCGGTGGCACGGGGGTCTGTTGCGCGTACGGAGGCACCCGGAAGTCACGCAACGTCTCCGTCCGCACGGGTCCCTGACCGGCCCCCTGAGTCATCGACCCCTCCACCACCGTCGCGCCGCCGTACACCGTAGGAGCCGCCAGGTCGGGCGGGGATCCGTGGTGTCGTGCGCCCATCATAGGAATGCGCCTCATGCTGTGTGACGCACCAGGGGTGGTCAATCCGGGTGCGAGCGGTGTTCGCGGGTGCTTATGTCCTCAATATGGCGATCCGGGCGTGGCCGATCCCTGCCGTTCGGACGATCTTGAGTCCAACGTGAGCCGGCCGGGGTCCTCGCCCCGGCCGGGAGTTCACTCCTTGTTGGGGCCGGCCTGGTCCTTGGCCGGTGAGCGGGGCGGGCTGACCGTGGTGCGCGGCGGGCGCCGCTGGGACGACGTCCGCACGATCAGTTCGGTCGGTATCACCTGCTCGATCGGGTGACCGTTGTCGATCCCTTCGATCGCGTCGATGAGGAGCTGGACGACGGCCGTGCCGATCCGCCGCGGTTTGAGCGAGAGGGTGGTGATCGGCGGTTCGGTGGTGGCGTACACGGTGGACTCGCTGCAGCACACGAGGAGCAGGTCCTCGGGAACCCGCAGTCCGTAGCGCCGGGCGGCCGCGAGCAGGTCGGTGCCGTTGGGGTCGAAGAGTCCGTACACGGCGTCGGGCCGGTCCGGGCGGGCGAGCAGCCGGTCGGCTGCGACGGCGCCCGCACAGGGGTCGTGGGCCGGGTAGGACTCGTACACCGGGTCCTGGCCGACGCGTTCGCACCAGCGCAGATAGGCCTCGGTGGACAGTCGGGTGTAGGTGTCGGTGGTGGTTCCGGTGAGCAGGCCGATCCGGCGGGCGCCGGCGGCGGCGAGATGGTCGAGCAGGTCGAGTACGGCGGCCTCGTGGTCGTTGTCCACCCAGGCCGTGACGGGCAGGGAGCCCGCCGGTCGGCCGTCGGAGACGACCGGAAGGCCCTGGCGTACGAGTTCGGTGACGACGGGGTCCTGGTCGGAGGGGTCGATGACGACGGTGCCGTCGAGGGCGACGTTCGACCAGATGTCCGCCGGGCTGCGGCGTGAGGTGGCGGGCAGGATGACAAGGGCGTAGCCGCGGGCCAGCGCGGCCGAGGTCGCGGCTCTGGCCATCTCGGCGAAGTACGCGAATTCGGTGAAGGTGAAAGGTTCATCCCCGTAGGTCGTCACGGTCAGGCCGATGAGGCCCGACTTTCCGGTACGGAGCGTGCGGGCCGCTGCGGATGGGCGGTAGCCCAGCCGGTCTGCGACCTCGCGGACGTGGCGGCGGGTGGCGTCGGGGAGCCGGCCCTTGCCGTTGAGCGCGTCGGAGACGGTCGTGATGGAGACACCGGCGGCGGCGGCCACGTCCCGAATGCCCGCCCGCCCCAGCCGGCGACCGGTCGACCGGCTCACCTGGTGCTTCCCTGCTGCTGTCATGGCGAGCCGATAGTAGGGCGATGACGGGCGATTGGCCCGAGTGCATATGCACGCGTTGACAGGCACGTTTCTGCATGATCCAAAACCGTCAATGCCCTTGTTATGCAAGGGGGTTGGGTGATCTGGCGTTGTGGTGGCGCTTGTCGACCCATGGGCGGCTGACAACTGACCGTAGTCTCGGAGAGGCCTCAACTCACCCTCACGGGTGATGCGCGCCACGGCGCGGGCCACCGGCGCGCGGCCGGAACGGGAGCGCTCCCCCCTTCCCGTACGCCCGCCGGGAACCGGTCCCCGTCCGCTATTCGCAGCGGAGCCGAATCCTCATAAGGTGAGGAGTATTGGATGTGTACGGAGCTGTCCGCGGCGGCGTGCACAGCACCTGCACGGAACGGTCGAGGAGGACCTGCGGTGAGCGAGACGAGCCCCAAGCTGCGCGCCGAGCTGGACGGCATCCCCACCTACAAGCCCGGCAAGCCCGCGGCGTCCGACGGCCCGGTCGCCTACAAGCTCTCCTCGAACGAGAACCCGTACCCGCCGCTGCCCGGCGTGATGGAGAGCGCGATGGCGGCCGCGGGGAACTTCAACCGCTATCCGGACATGGCGTGCACCGGATTGATGAACGAGCTGGCCGAGCGTTTCGGGGTCCCCCTCACGCACCTGGCCACCGGCACGGGCTCGGTGGGTGTGGCGCAGTCCCTGATCCAGTCCACGTCCGGCCCCGGTGACGAGGTCATGTACGCCTGGCGGTCCTTCGAGGCGTACCCGATCATCACCCAGATCAGTGGAGCGACGTCCGTCCGGGTGCCGCTGACCTCCGGCGACGTGCACGACCTCGACGCGATGGCCGGTGCGATCACCGACCGGACTCGGCTGATCTTCGTCTGCAACCCGAACAACCCGACCGGCACCGTGGTGCGCCGGGCCGAGCTGGAGCGTTTCCTGGACCGGGTGCCCTCGGACGTCCTGGTGGTGCTCGACGAGGCCTACCGGGAGTTCATCCGCGACGTCGAGGTGCCGGACGGCATCGAGATCTACCGCGACCGGCCGAACGTGGCGGTGCTGCGCACCTTCTCCAAGGCGTACGGCCTCGCCGGGCTGCGGGTCGGCTTCGCGGTCGCTCACGAGCCGGTCGCGGCGGCGCTGCGCAAGACGGCCGTGCCCTTCGGCGTCAGCCAGCTGGCCCAGGACGCGGCGGTCGCCTCGCTGCGTGCCGAGGACGAACTGATGGGCCGCGTCGGCTCGTTGGTGTGTGAGCGGGAGCGCGTCTACGGGGGCCTGGTGCAGCAGGGCTGGACCGTGCCCGAGACGCAGGCGAACTTCGTCTGGCTGCGCCTCGGGGAGCGCACGGTCGACTTCGCCGCGGCGTGCGAGGCGGCGGGCGTCGTGGTCCGGCCGTTCGCGGGCGAGGGCGTGCGCGTCACGATCGGAGAGAGCGAGGCCAACGACCTGTTCCTGAAGGTCGCGGAGGGCTTCCGCAAGCAGGCCTGAAGCGCTGGCCCGGGGCCCTGAGGCTCCTGAGCTCCTGGAAGGTGCCTCGGGGGATGCCGGGGAGGGCACCTCGGGAGGCGTCTTAGACGGCGTCGACGCGGATCGGGTCACCGGAGCGGACCGTGGCGAGCAGCCGGGGGTCGCCGTCGATCCGGCCGAGGACGTTGCACGGGCTCGCGAGCCGGCATTCGTCGCCTCGCGAGATCGGCGTGGGGCCGTACGGAAGAGCGAGCGCGTCGCCGTCGGTCCAGAACGCCACCGTGCCCGGCTCCACCACCTGGCGGGCGTCCGGCTCCCGGGCTGGGGAGAGGGGGGTGTCGAAGTAGACCTCCTCGCCCCAGGTGTGGGCGGTGGAAGTGATCGGGAGCGCCCCCGCGAGCGCCTTGCTCGTGGGGGTTTCTTCGAGCGTCGCGGTGAGGCTGCCCGCGGGCCATGAGATGCGAATGCGCAGCTGGTTCTCCATGGCGCCGAATTCAACAATATGTTGAAAGCCTTGGGAAGGGGGTGTCCATGCCCCGAGCCGTGGCCGCCGAAGGCCGCCCCCGCTTTAAGGGGACCCCCCTGAAGACTGTCGACAGCCAGTGCGACATAATGCTTGTGAATGTGAACGCGTTCACAAGCGTGTCCCGCTTCGTCCCGAGATCGGTGGGATTAAAGGGGCAAGCTGCGGCTGTGACCACGGCGATGTAAGGAGAGTGCCGACGTGGACCTGGCTCTGGCGCCGGAGACCCTGGCGCGATGGCAGTTCGGTATCACCACCGTCTACCACTTCCTCTTCGTTCCTCTGACGATCTCGCTCGCCGCGCTCGTCGCGGGCCTGGAGACCGCCTGGGTGCGAACGGGCAAGGACAAGTACCTCAAGGCGACCAAGTTCTGGGGCAAGCTCTTCCTGATCAACATCGCGATGGGTGTGGTCACGGGCATCGTCCAGGAATTCCAGTTCGGCATGAACTGGTCCGACTACTCGCGGTTCGTCGGCGACATCTTCGGCGCCCCGCTGGCCTTCGAAGCGCTCATCGCCTTCTTCTTCGAGTCCACCTTCATCGGGCTGTGGATCTTCGGCTGGGACAAGCTGCCGAAGAAGATCCACTGCGCCTGCATCTGGATGGTCTCCATCGGCACCGTGTTGTCCGCCTACTTCATCCTGGCGGCCAACTCCTGGATGCAGCACCCGGTCGGCTACAAGCTCAACAAGGCCACGGGACGCGCGGAGCTCACCGACTTCTGGCACGTCCTGACCCAGGACACCACGCTCGTCGTCGTCTTCCACACGCTGACCGCGGCCTTCCTCACCGGTGGCGCGTTCATGGTCGGCGTCGCCGCCATCCATCTGCGCCGCAAGAAGCACATCCCCGTAATGCGCACCTCGCTGCGGCTCGGCCTGGTGACGCTGGTGATAGGAGGGCTGCTCACGGCCGTCAGCGGAGACTCGCTCGGCAAGGTCATGTTCAAGCAGCAGCCGATGAAGATGGCCGCCGCCGAGGCCCTGTGGGACGGCCAGAACTCCGCACCCTTCTCGATCTTCGCCGTCGGCGACGTGGCCAAGGGCCACAACGACGTCGAGATCTCGGTGCCCGGAATACTGTCCTTCCTCGCCGACAACAACTTCTCCTCGTACGTCCCCGGCATCAACGACGTGAACAAGTCGGAGCAGCAGAAGTTCGGCCCCGGCGACTACCGGCCCAACATCCCCGTCACCTTCTGGGGCTTCCGCTGGATGATCGGCTTCGGGATGACGTCCTTCGTCATCGGCCTCGTGGGCCTCTGGCTCACCCGCAAGAAGTTCATGCTGGCGCCGGCGATGCGGACCGGTGAGGACGAGGTGCCGAATCTGGTGCTCTTCAAGAGCACGGCACTCGGCACCCGACTGACCAAGTGGTACTGGTTCTTCGCCGTCTGGACGCTCGGCTTCCCGCTGATCGCCAACTCGTGGGGCTGGATCTTCACCGAGATGGGCCGCCAGCCCTGGGTCGTGTACGGCGTGTTGCGCACCAAGGACGCGGTCTCCCCCAGCGTCTCGCAGGGCGAGGTCCTCACCTCAATGATCGTCTTCACGCTGCTGTACGCCGTGCTCGCGGTGGTCGAGGTCAAGCTGCTCGTCAAGTACGTCAAGGCCGGGCCGCCCGAGCTCACCGAGGCCGACCTCAACCCGCCCACCAAGATCGGCGGGGACGACCGCGACCCCGACCGGCCGATGGCCTTCTCGTACTGAGGCTGAGGAGATCGAGGCATGCAACTCCACGACGTCTGGTTCGTGCTCATCGCCGTCCTGTGGATCGGCTACTTCTTCCTGGAGGGATTCGACTTCGGGATCGGCATCCTGACGAAGCTGCTGGCCAGGGACCGCACCGAGAAGCGCGTTCTGATCAACACCATCGGGCCCGTCTGGGACGGCAACGAGGTGTGGCTGCTCACCGCCGGCGGCGCGACCTTCGCCGCCTTCCCCGAGTGGTACGCGACACTCTTCTCCGGGTTCTACCTGCCGCTGCTGATCATTTTGGTCTGCCTGATCGTGCGCGGTGTCGCCTTCGAATACCGGGCGAAGCGGCCGGAGGAGAAGTGGCAGCGCAACTGGGAGCAGGCCATCTTCTGGACCTCGCTCATCCCGGCATTCCTCTGGGGCGTGGCCTTCGCCAACATCGTGCGCGGCGTGAAGATCGACGCGCACATGGAGTACGCGGGCAACTTCTGGGATCTGCTCAACCCGTACGCGATCCTGGGCGGCCTGGTCACGCTCTTCCTGTTCACCTTCCACGGCGCGGTGTTCGCCTCGCTCAAGACGCTCGGCGACATCCGCGAGCGGTCGAGGGCGCTGGCGCTCAAGCTGGGGCTGGCGACGGCCGTGCTCGCGCTCGGCTTCCTCATCTGGACCCAGGCCTCGCGCGGTGACACGAAGAGCCTGGTCGCGATGGCCGTCGCGGTACTCGCCCTGGTCGGGGCGATCGCGGCCATCAAGATCGGGCGCGAGGGCTGGTCGTTCGCGCTGTCGGGCCTCACGATCGTGGCCGCGGTGGCGATGCTCTTCCTGACGCTCTTCCCGAACGTCATGCCGTCCTCGCTGAACGACGCCTGGAACCTCACGGTCTCCAACGCCTCGTCCAGCCCGTACACGCTGAAGATCATGACCTGGTGTGCGGGGGTAGCGACCCCGATCGTGCTGCTCTACCAGAGCTGGACGTACTGGGTGTTCCGCAAGCGGATCGGCACGAAGAACATCGCCGACGCGCACTGACCTCACGGTTCAACGGGGGTGTGTTTCACGTGAAACACACCCCTCCGGCCCCGCTCTGATCCTTCCGGTTGGGGGATGTTTCACGTGAAACCGATCGACCCGCGTCTACTCCGGTACGCCCGGGCCACCCGCTTCTTCCTGGCCGCGGTGGTCGCCCTCGGTCTGGTCGGGGCGGGGCTGATCGTCGCCCAGGCGATGCTCATCGCCGACGTCGTCGTCGGGGCTTTTCAGCATGGCCACGACGCGGCCGGGCTGCGGACTCCGCTTCTGTTCCTCACGGCGGTCGCGGTCGGGCGGGGCCTGGTGTCCTGGTTGACGGAGCTCGCCGCCAACAGGGCGAGCGCCGCGGTCAAGTCGGAGCTGCGGGGCCGGCTCCTGGACCGGGCGGCCGGGCTCGGCCCCGAGTGGCTGAGCGGTCAGCGCACGGGATCGCTGGTCGCGCTCGCCACCCGCGGGGTCGACGCCCTCGACGACTACTTCGCGCGGTATCTGCCGCAGCTCGGTCTCGCCATCGTGGTGCCGGTGGCGGTGCTCGCGCGGATCGTCACCGAGGACTGGGTGTCGGCCGCGACCATCGTGGTCACCCTGCCGCTCATCCCGCTGTTCATGGTGCTCATCGGCTGGGCCACCCAGTCCCAGATGGACCGTCAGTGGCGGCTGCTGTCGCGCCTGTCGGGGCACTTCCTCGACGTGGTCGCCGGGCTGCCGACACTGAAGGTGTTCGGGCGGGCCAAGGCGCAGGCCGAGTCGATCAGGACGATCACCTCGGACTACCGCAGGGCGACGCTGAAGACCCTGCGGATCGCCTTCATCTCGTCGTTCGCCCTCGAACTGCTCGCCACGATCTCGGTGGCGCTGGTCGCGGTCGGGATCGGCATGCGCCTGGTCCACGGCGACCTCGACCTCTACACCGGTCTGGTCATTCTGATCCTGGCCCCCGAGGCCTATCTGCCGCTGCGCCAGGTCGGCGCGCAGTACCACGCGGCGGCGGAGGGGCTCGCGGCCGCGGAGGAGATCTTCGAGGTCCTGGAGACCCCGCTGCCCGAGGGCGGCAAGGGCGAGGTGCCTGCCGGGCCGGTCCGTATCGAGATCGACGCCGTGACGGTGCGCCACCCCGGGCGCACGGAACCGTCCTTGGCGGCTGCCTCTCTGGTGGTGGAGCCGGGCGAGACGGTGGCGCTGACCGGGCCGAGCGGCGTCGGAAAGTCGACGCTCCTCAACGCGGTGCTCGGCTTCGTGAATCCGCAGGACGGCGGCCGGGTGCTGGTCTCCGGCGCCGATCTCGCCACGCTGTCCCTGGCGGACTGGCGCGAGCGGATCGCCTGGGTGCCGCAGCGGCCGCACCTCTTCGCCGGGACGATCGCGGAGAACGTCCGCCTGGCCCGGCCGGACGCGGACGACGCGGCCGTGCTCGACGCGCTGCGCGACGCGGGCGCGTACGAGTTCGTGTCCGCGTTGCCGGGCGGCGTGGCCACGGTTCTGGGCGAGGGCGGTGCGGGGCTCTCGGCCGGCCAGCGCCAACGCCTCGCGCTGGCCCGCGCCTTCCTCGCCGACCGGCCGGTGCTGCTGCTCGACGAGCCGACGGCCGCGCTCGACGGCGCGACCGAGGCCGGCATCGTCGACGCGGTGCGCAGGCTGGCGGTCGGCCGTACGGTCCTGCTCGTCGTGCACCGCCCGGCGCTGCTCGCCGTCGCGGACCGGGTGGTGGAACTGGCGCCCGCGGAAACGCAGTCCAGCGTCCCGGTGCGGGGAGCCTCTGTCGCGGCCCCAACTGGCAAGACAGCGGCTCCCGTTGAGGCCATCGCCATGAAGGCCGTCACGGCAGGTGGCCCGGCCGTCGCGGGCAACCCGCTCGCCCGGGTCCGTGCCGCGGCCCGTGGGATGCGCGGCCGCATCGCGCTCGCGCTGCTGCTCGGCGCGTTGGCGCTCGGCTCGGCCGTGGGCCTCATGGCGACCTCCGGCTGGCTCATCTCGCGGGCCTCGCAGCAGCCGCCGGTGCTCTATCTGATGGTGGCCGTCACCGCGACCCGGGCCTTCGGGATCGGCCGCGCCGTGTTCCGCTACGCCGAACGCCTCGTCTCGCACGACGCCGTGCTGCGGATGCTCGCCGAACTGCGGGTCGCGGTGTATCGGCAGTTGGAGCGGATCGCGCCCGCCGGACTGCGCGAGACCCGGCGCGGCGACCTGCTGTCCCGCCTGGTCGCCGACGTGGACGAACTTCAGGACTACTGGCTGCGCTGGGCCCTGCCGGCCGGGGTCGCCGTCGTCGTGTCCGTGCTGAGCGCCGGGTTCACGGCATGGCTGCTGCCCGAGGCCGGAGCGGTGCTCGCCACGGGACTCCTCGTCGCCGGAGCCGTGGTCCCGGCCGTCAGCGGGGCCCTGGCGAGGAGGGCCGAGCGACAGCTGGCCCCGGCCCGCGGGGTGCTCGCCACCCGGGTGGCCGATCTGCTCACCGGAACCGGCGAGCTGACCGTGGCGGGGGCCCTCGGCCGCCGCACCCGGGACGTGAAGGACGCCGACTCGGTGCTGACCCGGATCGCCTCGCGGGGCGCCGCCGCCACCGCGCTCGGCGGCGGTCTCTCCGCGCTGACCTGCGGCCTCACCGTGGCCGCCGCCGCGCTGGTCGGGGTGCAGGCGGTCGTGGCCGGCCGGCTTGACGGAGTCGAGCTCGCGGTGGTCGTGCTGGTGCCGCTCGCCGCCTTCGAGGCCGTGACCGGGCTGCCGCTCGCCGTGCAGTCCCGCCAGCGGGTCCGGCGCAGCGCCGAGCGTGTCTACGAGGTCCTTGACGCGCCCACCCCCGTACGGGAACCGGAAGCACCCGTCGCCGCGCCCGCCTCGCCGTTCCCGCTGGAGCTGCGCGGGCTCAGCGCCCGGTACGCCGGGCAGGAGCGGGACGCGCTGCACGACTTCGGGCTGCACCTCACCCCGGGCATGCGGGTCGCCGTCGTCGGAACCTCCGGATCCGGCAAGACCACCCTCGCCCAGGTGCTGCTCCGCTTCTTGGACGCCACGGAGGGCGCGTACGAGATCGCCGGGAGCGATGCGACCCGGCACAGCGGCGACGACGTGCGCAGGCTCGTCGGCCTGTGCGCCCAGGACGCGCACCTCTTCGACAGCTCGGTGCGGGAGAACCTGCGGCTCGCCCGCCCCGACGCCACCGACGACGACCTGCGCGCCGCCCTGGAGCGGGCCCGGCTGCTCGACTGGGTCGACGGGCTGCCCGACAGGCTCGACACCCTCGTCGGTGAGCACGGCGCCCGGCTGTCCGGCGGCCAGCGCCAGCGGCTCGCGCTGGCCCGGGCCCTGCTCGCCGACTTCCCGGTCCTCGTCCTGGACGAACCGGCCGAGCACCTGGACCTGGCGACCGCCGACGCGCTCACCGCGGACCTGCTCGATGCCACCGAAGGCCGTACTACCGTGCTGATCACGCACCGGCTGCGGGGCCTCGAAGCCGTCGACGAGGTGGTCGTGCTCGACGAGGGGCGGACCGTGCAGCGGGGCGCGTACGAAGAGCTGGCGCTCGTCGACGGGCCCCTGCGGCGCATGCTGGAGAGGGAGCGCGAGAGCGAGGCCACGCAGTACCCGACTTTCCTCGCCAAATAGGACTAACTAGTCTCAAGGCATGCCAGTGCCGCCAGCGCCGAAGAGACCGACGGGCCACCAGGACGTCAAGGACCTGGACCGCCGGGACCGGGATCCGCTCGAAGCGGCGACCCGGGCCACCCGCAGCCTGCAGGGCCTGTCCACCGAGCTGACCGCACGGGTGCCGCAGCTCCTTGAGGCGATGCGCTCGGTGGGGACGGGACTTGAGCTGCACTCCACGCTGGATCGGATCTGCGAGACGGCGGCCGAGCTCGCCGACGCCCGGTACGCGGCGATCGGCGTCGTCAACGAGGAGGGCCGGGGACTCTCCGACTTCGTGACGTACGGCGTCAGCGACGAAGAGGCCCGTGCGATCGGGCACCGGCCGGACGGCCACCGCGGACTGCTCGGCTGGCTGATCCACCACCCCGAGCCGCTGCGGCTCGCCGATATCTCGGCCGATCCGCGCTCGGCCGGGCTCCCTCCGAACCATCCGCCGATGCGCACCTTCCTCGGCGTCCCCATCCGCGTCCAGGGCGAGATCTTCGGCAATCTCTATCTGACCGAGAAGCACAACGGGGGCGAGTTCAACGACTACGACCTGCACATGGTGCGGGTGCTCGCCACCGAGGCCGGGATCGCCATCGGCAACGCGCGGCTCTACGAGGCGGCACGCCAGCGCGAGCGGTGGATCGACGGCTCGGTCGCCGTCACCACGGCGCTGCTGTCCGGCGGCGACGCGGACGACGCCCTGGAGGTCGTCGCCGAACAGGCCCGCCATCTCGCCATCTCCGACGCCGGCATAGTGCTGCTTCCCGCAGAGGAGGGCGGCCTGGAGATCGTCGCGGTGTCCGCCGACAACCCGCGCATCGCCCTCGGTGTGGTGATCCCGCCGGAGAGCCCGGTCGTCTCGACGCTGCTTGAGGGCGAGGCGGTCTTCGTGGACGACGCCGCCACCGACCCCCGCATGATCACCAAGCTGTCCGAGCGGTACGGGCCGAGCATGCTGCTGCCGTTGCAGAGCGGCGGCCGGGTCCTCGGCGCGCTGGCCACGCCCCGGGTGCGTGGCGGCCGTCCGTTCACCGAGGCGGAGCGGACGCTGGCCAGCCAGTTCGCCTCGCAGGCCGCGCTCGCCCTGATGATGGCGGAGGCTCAGCGGGACCGGGAGCGGCTCGCGGTGTACGAGGACCGCGACCGGATCGCCCGCGATCTGCACGACCTGGTCATCCAGCGCCTCTTCGCCACCGGAATGATGCTGGAGGGCGCCCAGCGCAAATCTGTTGTGCCCGAGGTGCAGGGCGGCATCGGCAAGGCGGTCGACGAACTCGACGTCACCATCCAGGAGATCCGCACCGCGATCTTCGCGCTTCAGCAGGGTCCGGCCGAGGCGCCCTCGGGGCTGCGCACCCGCGTCCTGCGGGAGATCAACATGGCCGCCGTACCGCTCGGTTTCAAGCCGGCCCACCGCTTCCTCGGCGCCGTCGACACCCTGGTCGGCGAGCTGACCGGCAAGAACCTGATCGCGGCGCTGCGCGAGGCGCTCTCGAACGCCTTCCGGCATGCCGAGGCGTCCCGGATCGAGGTCGTCGTCGACGCCACGGCGCAACTGCCGGACGGCAGCGCGGGGGTGCGCCTCACCGTCGCGGACAACGGCGTCGGGATCCCCCCGGGCGGCCGCCGCAGCGGACTGCGCAATCTTCGGCGGCGTGCGGAGGCGCTGGGCGGATCGAGCTCGTACGGCCCCGGTCTTGGGGACGGCGGGGGCGGCACGACCGTCCTGTGGGAGGCACCGCTCTGATCGGCGGTACGCGGGAGCTGTGTTTCACGTGAAACACGCCCCGGCCGGGTGGCAGGAGCCACCGAGGTTCCTCAGAGCGCCTTGAGTATCTGCTCGATCACGACCGCCACGCCGTCCTCGTTGTTGGCGGCCGTACGGCCGGAGGCGGTGGCCAGGACAGCGGGGTGGGCGTTGCCCATGGCGTACGACGTGCCGGCCCAGCTCAGCATCTCCATGTCGTTCGGCATGTCGCCGAAGGCCACCACTTCGGCGGGCGTGATGCCGCGCTCGGCGCAGCACAGGGCCAGTGTGGAGGCCTTCGAGACGCCCGCGCCGCTGATCTCCAGGAGCGCGGTCGGGCTGGACCGGGTGATCTCGGCACGCGCCCCGACCGCCGTGCGGGCCAGCGCGAGGAAGTCGTCCGGGGGCAGCTCGGGGTGGAACGCGAGCATCTTGAGCACCGGCTGGTCCGCCGTGCCGGCGTCCTCGGCCAGCAGCTTCTCGGCGGGTGCGATGCTCGCCGCCGGGTCCAAGTGCATGGGCGGATAGGCGAGTTCGTGGTGGAAGCCGAGGGTGCGCTCGACGGCGAAGGACGTGCCGGGTACGGCCGCCCGCAGCAGGGTGACGACGTCGAAGGCCGCGGCGCGCTCCAGCGGCCGCACCTTCACGAAGCGGTGGCCGTCGGTGCCGCCGTGCAGATCGACGACGGCCGCGCCGTTGCCGCAGATGGCCAGGCCGTGCCCGTGTACATGGGCGCTGACGACGTCCATCCAGCGGGCCGGTCGGCCAGTGACGAAGAAGACCTCGATGCCCGCCTCCTCGGCGGCGGCCAGAGCCGCGATCGTACGGTCCGAGACCGACTTGTCGTCACGCAGCAGGGTGCCGTCCAGGTCGGTCGCGATGAGCCGCGGCGCGGTCGGTACGGGGCGGATGGCCGGGGCGGGATCCGTAGCAGAGGTCACCGGCCCATTGTCCCGTATACAGGTGCACGGGCGTGCGAGAGGGCGCACATCTGAGAGGGTCGTCAGCGGAGCTGGGCGAGGGCCTCGGTGGCGATCTTCTCGAAGACGGTCTGGTCGGTGGCGAAGTCGGAGTCGGGGATCGGGGCGTGGATGGCGATCTCCGTGATGCCCAGCTCTGCGTGCCTGCCCGCGAAGTCCACGAAGGCGTCGAGGGAGTCCAGGGGCTGGTTGCGGTCCGGTGTGAAGCCCGTGAGGAGGATCTTGTCCAGGTCGGCCACCTCCCGGCCGAGCTCTGCGCAGGCCTTGCCGAGCTTCTCGATCTGGTCCCGGATCGCCGCGCGCGACTCGGCGGGCGTACCCGTCTCGAAGATCTTGGGGTCACCCGTGGTCACCCATGCCTGCCCGTGCCGGGCGGCCAGCTTCATGCCGCGCGGGCCGTTCCCGGCCACCGCGAACGGCAGCCTCGGCCGCTGCACGCAGCCCGGGATGTTGCGGGCCTCGTTCGCGGAGTAGAACGTTCCCTCGTGCGTGACCGAGTCCTCGGTGAGCAGGCGGTCGAGCAGCGGCACGAACTCCCCGAACCGGTCGGCCCGTTCGCGCGGCGTCCAGGGCTGCTCGTCGCCCATGAGCAGCGTCGACGCGTCGAAGCCGTTGCCTCCGGCGCCGATGCCCAAGGTGATCCGCCCGCCGGAGATGTCGTCGAGCGAGATGAGGTCCTTGGCCAGGGTCACCGGGTGGCGGAAGTTGGGGGAGGTGACGAGCGTGCCCAGACGCAGCCGCTCGGTGGCGGCGGCAGCGGCGGTCAGCGTGGGAACCGCGCCGAACCAGGGGCCGTCGCGGAAGGTGCGCCAGGACAGGTGGTCGTAGGTGTACGCCGTGTGGAAGCCCAGTGCCTCCGCGTGGCGCCACTGTTCGCGGCCCCCTTCGGACCAACGGCGTACCGGCAGGATCACGGTGCTCAGGCGCAGACTCATGTCTCAGAGCTTACGGCGGACGGGTGCGGCCGGCAGCCGTGGCGGATGAGGCCCGGCCCGGAGTGCGGGGTGGCCGGGGCGGGGGTCAGGCGGGGACGTCCTCCAGGGTTCCCGACTGGGCGAGCAGGTAGGCGAGTTGGGCCCGGCTGTGGCTGTTGAACAGCTCGGAGGACTTCTTGATGTGGGTGGAGACCGTGCGGGTGCTCATCCCGAGCCGCTTGGCGATCGCGGCGTCGGTGTGGCCGGCGACCATCAGGCGCAGCACCGCGTGGCGCGTCTCCTCGGTGAGCAGCGGGGGGGGGCGGGCCTGGTACTCGGTGATGGCGATCGGCTCGGCCCGGCGCCAGGCGTGGTCGAAGACCTGGGCCAGGTAGTGGACGATCGCCGGGTGCTCGATGACCAGGGCCGCCGCCCGTGACTCGTGGCGCGGGTCCGGGATGAAGGCCGTGACGCGGTCGAAGATGATCAGCCGGTCGAAGAGGTCGTCGAGGGTGCGCACCTCGGCGCCGACCATGGCGACCTGCTCTATGTAGGAGAGCGTCGGGCCGTGGCTGCGCACGGTGTGCTGGTAGAGGGTGCGCTGCTTGACGCCGCGCCTGTTGAGTTCGAGGGCACGGGGCAGGGCCCGCTCCAGGAGGTCCACGTCCCGGCCGCCGCCGGGCTGGGCGCCGCCGCCGAGCTGCCCGGAGTGGGCCAGAACCTTCAGGACCCGGCGGGTGAGCATCGCGGTGCGGTAGGCGGTGCCCAGCTGCGAGGGGGGCACGCCGGCCGGTCCGCCCCCGACGACGATCCAGCGCCCTCATGGTCTTCTTGCCGTCGAGTCCCGGTCGCGACATTCTGAAGTCGCCGGTCCGGGCCAGCTCCTGGCGCACCGGGCGGGACTCCCAGGGAGCCCGGCGTCGTGGCCCACGGTCAGCACCACGATCTCGGTGATGCCGCGCGCGTTCCCGAACGGGCTTGTGCCGTGCGGCGGTTGGGGCGCGAGGAGCAGCCCGCACAGGCCGCCGACCGCGAGCGGCAGCAGAAAGGAGGCGGCACCCACGACGGCGATAGCCCGGCTCTCCCGCGGCCCCTCGTGCGGGGGGCGTACGCCGAGCGTCCGGCCGGTGCGCAGGGCCAGCAGGATCAGGCCGAGCTGTCCGAACCCGTCGAGGACCGGCCGCGTCCCCGGGCCGAACAGCGCCTGGTGTGCCCCCGGCAGCAGGGCGCCGAGCAGCCCGGGGCCGAGCAGGGCGGCGACCACCAGCTCGGCGAGAACCGGCGGCTGGCCGATCCGGCGGGCCGCCGCCCCGGCCGCGCGGCAGAGCAGCAGCAGGGCGGCCAGTGCGAACAGCAGTCGGGCGGTGGGGTCGAGCGTGCCGAGAGCGGCGGCCGCCACCGGCTCAGCGGTCGAGAACGGCACGGTAGACGGCGTGCGTGGAGCGGGCCGCCTGCTCCCAGCCGAACAGTTCCTCGGCCCGGGTCCGGCCCGCCGCGCCCATCTTCGTGGCCAGCGAGGCGTCGTCGAGCAGCCGGTTGACGGCCGTCGCGAAGTCGGCGGCGAACCGCTCCGGGTCCAGCGGGGTGCCATTCCCGTCCAGCTCCTGCTCGATCGGCACGAGCAGCCCGGTGGTGCCGTCCGCGACGACCTCCGGGATGCCGCCGGTCGCGGTCGCCACTACGGCCGTGCCGCAGGCCATCGCCTCCAGGTTGACGATGCCCATCGGCTCGTAGAGGGACGGGCAGACGAACACCCGGGCATGGGTGAGGAGTTGGCGCAGCGAGACCGGGTCGAGCATGCCGTCGATGCGGAACACCCCGTCGCGCACCGCACTCAGCTCGTCCACCAGGGCCGCGGTCTCGGCCGCGATCCGGGGCGTGTCCGGCTGGCCGCAGCAGAGCACGAGCTGGGCGGCCGGGTCGAAGGCGAAGGCGGCGCGCAGCAGTTGGGGCAGCCCCTTCTGCCGGGTGACCCGGCCCACGAACAAGACGATCGGGCGGTCCGGGTCGATGCCGTGCCGCTCCAGGGCCGCCGTCCGGTGGTCGGGGCGCTGGACGGCCGTGTCGATGCCGTTGTGCACCACGTGCACCCGGTCGGGATCCACGCCGGGGTAGACGCCGAGGACGTCCTCGCGCATCTGGCGCGACACCGCGATCACCGCGTCGGCGCTCTCCACCGCGTCCCGTTCCACCTGCGAGGACAGCGCGTAACCGCCGCCCAGCTGCTCGGCCTTCCACGGCCGCAGCGGCTCCAGGCTGTGGGTGGTCACCACGTGTGGCACCCCGTGCACCAGCTGCGCCAGGCGGCCCGCCGCGTTCGCGTACCAGGTGTGGCTGTGCACCAGATCCGTTCCGGCCGTGCGCGCCGCCATCTCCACGTTGACAGCGACGGTGCGCAGCGCCGCGTTGGCCCCCGCCGCGAGTTCCGGCTCCTGATACGCCGTCACCCCGGCCTCGCTCCGCGGCTCCCCGAAGCAGTGCACCCGCAGATCCATCAGGGCGCGCAGCGCCTTGGCGAGCTCCCCGGCGTGCACCCCCGCGCCGCCGTACACCTCGGGCGGGAACTCCTTGGTGAGGAGGTCGACGCGCAGCCTGTTCCCCTGTGGCGCGGCGTTCTGCGAAGCGAGCGAACTCATCCGTACTCCCTGATGTCGAGCGGCTGTCAAAGCCGCCGTCCGCGCCCCCTCGGTCCACCGGGCACGCCCGCACGGGCGTTCCCGGCCCCCGCGGCGGGCCCGAACGGCACGGGGGAGAGACCTCCCACCGGCGACGTTAGGCGAGGGGAGGGGGTGGTGGGGTGGGGGTATGGGTGGGGCGCCTGTGTGGCGGGAGTGAGCTCGCCTGTGCTGCGGGGGCGGGTGCACCAGGACCGGAAGGGCAGGTACGCCTCTGCGGCGGGGGCGGGTGCACCGCCTGGTAGCCCTGCCTCCGCTCGACCCGCCGGCTACTTCCGTCCGGAGCGGACGCGGCTGCTCAGCCACGGACTGAGCGCGACGAGGACCGGTTCCTTGTACGTCTCGTCGCCGGGCAGCGGCACGACCAGCCACCATCCCGGCGGAAAGAACCGCCCCTTGACGTGGGCGAGCCCGCCGTAGACGGAGCGCAGGAAGGCGGGGACGGCGTCTCGCGGCACGTCGTCGAACTGCACGCCGTCGACAGTGACTTGGGCGTCGTCCTCGGGAAAGACCCGAACGGACACAGAAGGCGAGCCGCCGAGTTCGACGTACGCCTCGTGCGGCAGCGAACCGTCCGGGTCGACCACCGCGAACACCCCCGACGAGGTGCGGCGTGAGGTGCGGTCGGCGCCGATGTCGTCGGTGACCTCGACCTCCCGTCGCTGCTCATCGGCGATCGCACGGATCGCGGCGACCACGGACTCGGTGGTGGGCAGATGCGGATGAGCCATGGGGCCGATCATGCCAAGCCCGGGCTGGGCCGGGCGCCCGCGGACCCCCGGCGGTCACGACTCGGTCCGGCGGCCGCGGGTGCCCCAGCGCTGCCACGGAGCCGGCACCCCGAATTTCCTTGGTGGCCGGCCCTTTCGGGTTCCTTGGTGGGCGGGCCCCGTCAGGGCTTCAGCTGCTCCGCGGCCCACCGGGCCCATTCCTCGTGCATCGCGCTGAGCCGCTTGCCGTACTCCAGGGCGAGCCGGCCGTGCACCGAGATGGGGTCGTCGCCCCAGTCGATGGCCGTCTCCGCCTTCTTGAGGCCCGCGAGCTGCTGGGCCGAACGCTCGGCCTCCGTAAGGAGATACGCCTTCGCCTCGACCCGGGTGAGCTCGCCGAGGAAGAAGACCCGGAGCAGGGAGTCGCTGCGGCGGGTGCGGACGGGCTCGACCTCGGTGAGCCAGTGGCGCAGTTCGGACCGTCCGGCCTCGGTGATCGCGTACTCCTTGCGCCCTCGCGGCCCCTCGGCGGACACCTCGACCAGACCGCCGTCGGCGAGTTTGCCCAGCTCTCCGTAGACCTGGCTCTGCGTCGCCGACCAGACGTGGGCGAGCGAGGTCTCGAACAGCTTCATCAGGTCGTAACCGCTGGCCGGACGGTTGGTCAGCAGGCCCAGGACTGCATGGCGGAGGCTCATGCGCTCCACTCTACCTTCCACTCTTGACACGTCAAAGGCGGAACATCTAGATTCGACATGTCGAAGTTGGAATGTGGAGCCGGGCGGAAGCGCTCGGAACGGAGGGGACTCCCATGAGCTACCTGCGCGGATTCATCCCGTGGATCGTCTTCGCCGCCGTCGGCAGCGCCCACTGGCAGTGGGGCGCGCTCGCCGCCCTCGCCGCGGGCGCCTATCTCTTCACGATGGACCGCAAGCGCGGGATGTCCGCCGACTCCCTGATCCTGGAGCAGTCCACGATCGCCTTCTTCGCCGTGCTGAGCGTCATCGCCTTCGCCGCTCCCGACAGTGGGCTGCGCGAGTACGGCGGCGCGCTGGCCACCGGCTGGCTGGCCCTGACGGCCTGGGCCACGCTGGCCGTCCGTAAGCCCTTCACCACCGGCATCGCCAAGCGGCAGGCGCCGCGCGAGGTGTGGACCAACCCGGTGTTCATCCGGATCAACGTGGTGCTCACCTCGGTGTGGGCCCTCGCCTTCACCCTGACCTCCATGACGCTCGCCGTCATCGACGCCGAGTCGTTGGGCAGCACCGCCTCGATAGCCGCCCAGGTCGCGGGCTTCGCGATCCCGGCCGTCATCACCGCCCAGTACCCGGAGCGCGCCCGCCGTGCCGCCGTCCAGAAGGCCGCCTGACGATGACCGCCACGCCCCCGCCTCGGCGACGCCGCCGGCCCCGCACCGGGACGCCAGCGATCTCGTCATCCTGGACGCGGAGAACCGCGCGGCGCCGCCGGTCGCGACGGGCCATCTCCGCGGCGCGTGCCGTTCGGCTTCCACGGCAACTGGCTCGCGGATCAATGACAGGAGCAGTGTGAGGCGTGACAGCAATCACCTTATTGATGAGCCAAGTTGGGTTTGTTCCACAGTGAAATCACGTTATCCACAGGCAATTTGACAGCTCTGTGGACAACTGGCGCCCCATAAGGTGTGGTTGGTCAAGTTGGTCCATATATAGGTGATATGGGGGATAGGGGCGCTATCCGCTGTCCCGAGTTGAGAGAGTCAAGGCATCCAAGGCGCGGGCCTGGACCTCGCGTTCGGTGGCCGCCGTGATGAACGCGGCGACGTTGTCCGGGCCCACCAGGTCCTGAACGGCCCGGACCGTCGTGGCGGGGAGCGGCACCGGGCCGGGGTCCGGGGCGGTGGGCGCGGCGGCAGGGGTGCCCAGGTGCTTCTGGAGGTGGCGGGTCGCGAACAGGCGCATGGCCCGGGCCAGTTCGGCGTCGACGGTCTGCTGGGCCAGCGGGCGCAGCCGACGTACCAGATCGGCCGCCTCGGCCGCCTCGGTGTCGGTCGGGGGACGGTGGCCCAGGTAGCGGGCGAAGACGTGTTCCGTGGTGAAGTCGAGGAAGCGGGCCGCGATGTGTTCGACCTGGCCGCGCAGCTCGCGCAGGTGCCCCGAGATGGCGTCGAGCGGCACCCCGGCGGCATGCAACTCGGCGGCCACCGCCAGTTCTTGGGGACTGGGGACGAGGAACTCGGCGTCGTTGTCCGGGACGCGTTCCAGGATGCCGAGCTCCACCGCTTCGGCGACGGCCTTGTCGTCGGGGTTGCCGCCGAAGGTCTCGTCGAGATCGGAGCGGGATATGCGGGCGGCCTCCTCGTCCGTCCAGGGTCCGTTGACCTCGGCGACCAGGCCGAGCACGCCGCCGAGCCCCCGACCGGCGTCCCAGGCCTCCAGGAGTTCCTTGATGGAGGCCAGGGTGTAGCCGCGGTCGAGCAGGTCGGCGATCTGGTGCAGCCGGGCCAGGTGGGTGTCGCCGTACACATTGGAGCGGCCGCGCCGCTCGGGCCGGGGCAGCAGACCCCGGTCCTGGTAGGCGCGGATGGTACGGACCGTGGCGCCGCTGGCATGTGCCAGGTCCTCGATCCGGTACTCGGCCGGTGCCGTTGCCTGCGGCGCCACCTGCTGAGGTGCTGACTGCCCGGACAAACCCACTCCCTCTACCCCAGGGCGGCGCGGCCCACCGCGCCCGCCGCCGCTCAGGCCGCCGGCGAGGTCGCGAGGTATTCGACGGCCTTGCGCAGGGAGCCCTCCTGCGAGGGATGGTACGACCGGCGGAAGTAGCGGGGTATGGCCGAGCCCAACTCCTTCCAAGTGGGCAGCAGGCCGCGGCGTACGGCCCGGTTGTGCTCACGCGGCGAGTAGCGCAGCCGGCCCGCCAGTTGCGGGTCGTGCCGCATCAGATAGGAGGCGCCCCACACCCACAGCCACAGCAGCACCGGGGCGACGACCGCCATGCCCTCGACCCGGCGGGCGTACCGGGGCAGGCCCCTGCCGCCGCAGTGCTGGTACATGTCGAAGGCCACCGCCCGGTGCTCGACCTCCTCCGCGCCGTGCCAGCGCAGCAGATCGAGCATGACCGGGTCCGAGCCGGCCCGGTCCAGGCCCTCGGCGTGCAGCACCCAGTTGCCGAGCACCGCCGTGAACTGCTCGATCGCGGCGATCAGCGAGAGCCTGAAGCGCAGCCACTCCTGGGTGGGAATCGGCGCCCCGAACGGCGGCGCCTCGCCGAGGAGCTTCTCGAAGAGGAAGTCGACGTGCCGGGTGTAGGCGGCGGTGTCGAGCCGCTGGTGCGCCAAGTGGTCCAGCACATAAGCGTGTTGGACGCTGTGGGTGGCCTCCTGGCCCATGAACCCCTTGACGTCCTTGAGCAGCACCGGGTCGTCGAGCAGCGGCAGGGCCTCCTTGAACACCTTCACGAACCAGCGCTCGCCCGCCGGAAGCAGCAGGTGCAGCACATTGATGACATGGGTGGCGGTGGGCTCGTCCGGTATCCAGTGCAGCGGCGTCCCGTCCCAGTCGAAAGAGACCCGGCGCGGGGATATCCGGTAGTGCTCCTCGCCTTTCGTTCCTTCTCGGTGCTCCGTACTCACAACGGCGGCTCCAATCGGGCGATCGCGCGCAGCGTCCTCGGCATGAAGCGGGACATGAGGTGGGCGCCGCGCGCCTCGGGCGTCACCGGCACGACGGCCTGGTTCTTCACCACCGCGCGCAGGATCGCCGAAGCGACCTTCTCCGGTGGGAAGTTGCGCAGGCCGTACAGACGCGATGTCCTCCTCTGGAGGCGCCTCTCCTCCTTGGCATCGGTCCCGGCGAAATGTGTGGTCGAGGTGATGTTGGTGTTGACGAGGCCGGGGCAGATCGCCGAGACGCCGATGCCCCGGCCTGCCAGCTCGGCGCGCAGGCACTCGCTGAGCATCAGTACCGCGGCCTTCGACGTGCTGTAGGCGGGCAGCGCCCGGGACGGCTGATAGGCGGCCGCGGAGGCGGTGTTGACGATGTGGCCGCCCTGGCCGCGCTCGGCCATCTGCTTGCCGAAGATGCGGCAGCCGTGGATGACGCCCCACAGATTGACGTCGAGGACCTTTTTCCAGTCGTCGGCCGTGGTGTCGAAGAAGGAGCCCGAAAGGCCGATCCCCGCGTTGTTGACCAGGACGTCGACGACGCCGTACTCGGTGGCGACCTTCTCGGCGAGCTTCTCCATCGCCTGCTCGTCGCTGACGTCGACGGCCTCGCCCCAGGCCTCGGGCGCGCCGATCAGCCGCGACATCTCCGCGGTCCGAGTCGCGCCCTCGGCGTCCCGGTCCACGGCCACGATCCGTGCCCCGGCCTCGGCGAACGCGAAGGCCGTGGCCCGGCCGATGCCGCTCGCCGCCCCCGTCACCAGGACCAGCTGGCCGCCGAACCGGTCGGCGTACGGGCCCGTCGCGACGGTGTCCTTGGCCGGTGTGGCGCCCTCGTTGGAGCGGACGAACTCGCCGATCCAGGCAGCCAGTTGGTCCGGCCTGGTGCGCGGTACCCAGTGCTTCGCCGGGAGGGTGCGGCGGATCAACTGGGGTGCCCAGTGCTCCAGTTCGGCGTACAGCTTCGGCGAGAGGAACGCGTCGTCGAGCGGCGTGATCAGCTGGACGGGAACGTGGGCGTACGCGTCGGGGCGTGGGCGGCGCAGCCGGGCGCGGACGTTGTCCCGGTAGAGCCAGGCGCCGTGTGCCGCGTCCTGCGGAAGGGAGGCCGTGGGGTAGCCGTCGGCGGGCACCTTCTCCACCCGCTGGAGGATCTTCGGCCACTGCTTGCCGAGCGGCCCGCGCCAGGCCAGCTCGGGCAGGACCGGGGTGTGCAGCATGTACACGTACCAGGACTTGGCGCCCTGGCCGAGGAGCTGGCCGACCTTGCGCGGGGTCGGACGGCTCATCCGGTTCTTGATCCAGTGCCCGAAGTGGTCGAGGGAGGGGCCCGACATCGAGGTGAACGAGGCTATGCGGCCCTCGGTGCGCTCGACGGTCGCGAACTCCCAGCCCTGCACCGAACCCCAGTCGTGGCCGACCAGATGCACCGGCCGGTCCGGGCTGACCGCGTCCGCGACCGCCAGGAGGTCGTCCGTCAGCTTCTCCAGCGTGAAGCCGCCGCGCAGCGGGGCCGGCGCGGTGGAGCGGCCGTGCCCGCGGACGTCGTAAAGGACCACGTGGAAGCGCTCGGCCAGCCGCTCGGCGACCGCGGACCACACCTCCTTGCTGTCCGGGTAGCCGTGCACCAGGAGCACGGTCGGCTGGGACGCGTCGCCCAGTTCGGCGACGCACAGCTCCACACCGCCGGTCCTCACCCAGCGCTCGCGCGCTCCCTCGATGTTCACGCTCGTCACGCTCACGCCGCCTTCTCCTCGGCCCAGCGCCGCACATGCGGCAGGTCGTCGTCCAGCCAGAACGCGCTCTGCTCGGGGTCCCTGGAGTCGGTGACGACCAGGATCTCCTCGAACTTCGCGCCCGTACCCCGGAAGCCGAGGTGCGGCTCGACCGCCCACAGCCCCGGCTGCGGCGGGTGGTCGGAGAACTTGTACGGGGACCACAGCGGCGACCAGCCGTCCCGGTGTCCGTGCACCGCATCGCTCGCCAGGCCCTTCAGCGCCTGGGTGCCGAACCCGAACACGTTCGGCGACCAGCGGCGCTCCTTCACCTGGTCGATCTTGTGGGCGATCACGCCGAACGGATAGGCACGGTGCCGGTTGGCATAGCCCTGGCGCACCATGAGCCGGTCCACGTCCTCGTAGATCTCGCGCAGCGGCCGCTTCTCGCGGACCTCGCGCAGGATGAGGGAGCGATGCGCCTCCAGGTCGGCGAGCAGCCGGTCGTGCATCGGGTTGAGCCCGAGGCAGCCCGAGTAGCCGATGTCCGCGGTGAAGCCCTTGTAGACCGGGGCCATGTCGAGGATGAAGGGCATCCCCGCCTCCAGGCGCCGGTTGGTGGGGAAGAACTGCAGCGGGATGCGGAAGTTCACGAACGCCGTGCGGTCGCCGAACCACGCGAACGGCAGGTGGAACCAGTCCCGCACACCCCGCTCGCGCAGCCAGTCCCGCTGCATCCGCGCGGCCTCCCGCTCGGTCACCCCCGGCTTGAGCTGCGCGGCCACCGCCTCCGCGCACTCGTACGCGAGGCTCTGTACTTCCCTGAACCCGCGCAGCCGCGTGTCGGGTTCAGCCTTCAGTGCCGATGGCATCCGTCCACCCCTGTCGCCGTACGCGTGCGTAACTTGACACTGATGAATGTGACAATGACCGGCGGCTGCGTCAAGGGTCCTGCAGCGGCCTGTGGACAACGGCCTGGCTGTGGACAACTCCGTCCCCTGGTCCAGCGACCCCATCAGCCTCACGTACGGGTTCCCCTACGGGGCCGTACCTCTGGAGTCGGACATGGATCCAGCCGTCTGGGCTGACGATTCGTGTGGCCTGCGCCACTACCGTCGATGACGTGACTGTGATCGCGACCGAAAGCCTGAGCAAGCGGTTCCCCAGGGTGACCGCGCTTGACCGGCTCTCGTTGGACATCGGCCCCGGCGTGACCGGGCTGGTGGGCGCCAACGGAGCCGGCAAGTCCACGTTGATCAAGATCCTGCTGGGTCTCTCGCCCGCCACGGAGGGCACCGCCGCCGTGCTCGGCCTGGACGTGGCCACCAGCGGCGGCGCCATCCGCGAGCGGGTGGGGTACATGCCGGAGCACGACTGCCTGCCACCCGATGTCTCGGCCACCGAGTTCGTCGTCCACATGGCGCGCATGTCGGGCCTGCCGGCCACCGCGGCCCGCGAGCGAACCGCCGACACGCTGCGCCACGTGGGGCTCTACGAGGAGCGCTACCGGCCCATCGGCGGCTACTCGACCGGCATGAAGCAGCGGGTCAAGCTCGCCCAGGCGCTCGTCCACGATCCGCGGCTGGTCCTCCTCGACGAGCCGACCAACGGCCTCGACCCGGTCGGCCGCGACGAGATGCTCGGCCTGATCCGCCGCATCCACACGGACTTCGGCATCTCGGTCCTGGTCACCTCGCACCTGTTGGGCGAACTGGAGCGCACCTGCGACCACGTGGTGGTCATCGACGGCGGCCGGCTGCTCCGTTCCAGCTCCACCAGCGACTTCACCCAGACCACCACCACCCTCGCCGTCGAGGTCACCGACTCCGACACCCACCCCGACGGCACGGAGGCGGTCCGCAAGGCGCTCACCGGCGCCGGGATCACACTGCACGCGGGGGTCGAGGACGGACTGCCGGGCGCCGGCCACATCCTCCTCATCGAGGCCACCGGCGAGGACACCTACGACACGGTCCGCGACACCGTGGCCCACCTGGGCCTCGGTCTCGTACGGATGGAACAGCGCCGTCACCACATCGCCGAGGTGTTCCAGACCCCGGCGCGGGAGCCGGTCTCCGAACGCGCCGCCGCATGGGCAGCCACCGCGGCCGGCGCCGAGCAGAAGGGAGGCGGCCGCGATGGCAACTGACAGCGCCCAGACCCAGATCCACAACATCGGCTACCGCAACTACGACGGACCGCGCCTGGGCCGTGCCTACGCCCGCCGCTCGCTCTTCTCGCAGTCCCTGCGCGGGGCGTACGGCCTCGGCCGCAGCGCGAAGTCCAAGGTCCTGCCGATGCTGCTGTTCGCGGTGATGTGCGTGCCTGCGGCCATCATGGTCGCGGTCGCCGTCGCCACCAAGGCCAACGACCTGCCGGTGCAGTACACGCGGTACGCGATCTTCCTCCAGGCCCTCATCGGCCTGTTCATCGCGTCCCAGGCACCCCAGACCGTCTCGCGTGACCTGCGCTTCAAGACGGTGCCGCTGTACTTCTCGCGGCCGATCGAGCGCCTCGACTACGTCCTGGCCAAGTTCGCCGCCATGACCTCGGCCCTGTTCATCATCACCGGCGCGCCGCTGGTGATCCTCTATGTGGGCGCTCTGCTCGCCAAACTCGACTTCGCGGACCAGACGAAGGGGTTCGCCCAGGGGCTGGTCTCAGTGGCACTGCTCTCCCTCCTCTTCGCCGGACTCGGCCTGGTCATCGCCGCGTTGACGCCGCGCCGCGGCTTCGGGGTGGCCGCCGTCATCGCCGTACTGACCGTCTCCTACGGAGCCGTCTCCGCGGTCCAGGGCATCGCCTTCAACCAGGGCTCCCCCGGAGCGATCGAGTGGCTCGGCCTGTTCTCCCCCATCACGCTCATCGACGGCGTGCAGAGCGCGTTCCTCGGCGCCAGCTCGTCCTTCCCCGGCGGGCACGGCCCGGGCTCCGGGGCCGGTGCGGTCTACCTGCTCGTCGTCCTCGCGCTGATCTACGGCTCGTACGCCGTGCTGATGCGCCGCTACCGGAAGGCCGGGCTGTGACCACCATTGACATCGACCACACCTCACGCTGGTTCGGCAACGTGGTGGCGGTCAACGACGTCACCATGACGGTCGGCCCCGGCGTGACCGGACTGCTCGGCCCCAACGGCGCCGGAAAGTCCACCCTCATCAACATGATGGGCGGTTTCCTCGCGCCCTCCACGGGAACGGTCACGCTCGACGGCGAGCAGATCTGGCGCAACGAGTCCGTCTACAAGAAGATCGGCATCGTCCCCGAGCGGGAGGCCATGTACGACTTCCTCACGGGCCGCGAATTCGTCGTCGCCAACGCCGAGTTGCACGGCCTCGGCGCCCGCGAGGCCGGGCAGGCGCTGGCCACGGTCGAGATGGAGTACGCCCAGGACCGCAAGATCCAGACGTACAGCAAGGGCATGCGCCAGCGCGTCAAGATGGCCTCCGCCCTCGTCCACAATCCGTCGGTGCTGCTCCTGGACGAGCCGTTCAACGGCATGGACCCGCGCCAACGCATGCAACTCATGGAGCTGCTGCGGCGGATGGGGGCCGAGGGACGCACGGTCCTGTTCTCCTCGCACATCCTCGAAGAGGTCGAGCAGCTCGCCTCGCACATCGAGGTCATCGTCGCCGGACGGCACGCGGCCAGCGGCGACTTCCGCAAGATCCGCCGCCTGATGACGGACCGCCCGCACCGCTATCTGATCCGCTCCAGCGACGACCGCGCGCTGGCCGCGGCGCTGATCGCCGACCCGTCGACCGCCGGGATCGAGGTGGACCTCAAAGAGGGCGCGCTGCGTATCCAGGCCGTCGACTTCGGCCGGTTCACCACGCTGCTCCCGCAGGTCGCGAAGGCCAACGGCATCCGCCTGCTGACGGTCTCGCCTTCCGACGAGTCCCTCGAATCCGTCTTCTCCTACCTCGTAGCGGCCTGAGCGCCTCCAGAAAGGAGCGGTGACGTTCCCATGTACAACCCGACCGTCGCCCGGCTCACCTACCGGGCTCTGCTCGGCCGCCGCCGGGCCGCCATTCTCTTCGTCCTGCCCGCCCTGCTGATCGTCATCTCGGTGGCCGTACGGTCCTTCAGCGGGGCCGACGACCAGGTCACCGCCGACCTCCTCGGCAGCTTCGCGCTGGCCACGATGGTGCCGCTGATCGGTGTCATCGCCGGCACCGGCGCGATCGGCCCCGAGATCGACGACGGCTCGATCGTGTACCTCCTGGCCAAGCCGGTGAAGCGGTCGACGATCATCTTCACCAAGCTGATCGTCGCGATCGCCGTGACGATGGCGTTCTCCGCGATCCCGACGCTGATCGCCGGGTTCGTCCTCAACGGCAACGGCCAGCAGATCGCGATCGCCTACACGGTGGCCGCCCTGGTCGCTTCCATCGCGTACGCCGCGGTCTTCCTGCTGCTCGGCACCGTCACCCGGCACGCCGTGGTCTTCGGCCTGGTGTACGCGCTGGTCTGGGAGTCGCTGTTCGGCAATCTGGTACCCGGGGCGCGCACCCTGAGCGTCCAGCAGTGGTCGCTCGCCCTGGCCCAGAAGATCGGCGAGAACGACGTGATCTCCTCCGACGTGGGCCTGCCGCTGGCGGTCATCCTCCTGGTGGGCGTGACCACGGTGGCCACCTGGTACGCGGGCCAGAAACTGCGCACCCTGAAGCTGGCCGGGGAGGAGTAACGGGGGCCCGGGACGGGGGCGGTGCCCGGCGACATCAACTTGCCGCCGGGCACCGCCTGTTGACCGCAGCGCCAGGCCGGTTCATCCGGCCGCCTGCGACTCCGAGCCGCTACGTACTGGCGTGTGCCAGTACGTACTGGCACATGCGGCTACCTCCGGCGCTTGCGGCGCGGGTCCGGGGGATGGGGGAGCCGGCGCTGGATGTCGGCGACGTCCTCGGAGAGATCGGTGAGCCGGACGCTCATCGCACCCACCACGCGGTTGGTGGCGTCGAGCCGACGGTCTACGGATTCCAGCCGCCGGTCCATGGATTCGACGTCCTGGGCGTCTCCTCGGTGTCGAGGAGATAGATACGTACATACTGAGCAACTTCGCTGTCGCGAAGAAGCATGGCTATGTTGAGGACGGCTCGGCGAGTGAAAACCCGGAGGCGCGGGCGCCTCTGTGGATAACTTTCGGGGGCACCGTCGGGTGCATCGGATGTCGTGGTCGTTTTGACCACGACATCGCTGCGCAGGTCATCGCCGCTGAGAGTGATCATTCCGTTGCTGGTCGGCTCCTCGCGATGCCGCCTGGCGAGGCTATGCACAGCCTCCTTGTGGACAACGAAGTACTGGGCGGCCCCCTCGGTGGTCACGTGCAGTCCATCAGGTAGCAGCCGCAACGCCTTGACCTTCTCCAGGAGCGCCCGATTGCCCAGCCTGCCAGCCCGCCCCCGCCTAAACCGTCCGGTCCCGGGCCGCGAAGAGGCCCACCGTCAGGGCCGCCGCGCAGACGCCGAGGACGAGTGCGATCGGTACGGTCCAGCCGTCTGTCGCCTGGTGGACCGCGCCCGCCGCGATGGGGCCGACGGCGGCCAGCAGGTAGCCGACCGTCTGGGCCATGCCGGACAGCTGGGCCGCCGTCCTCGCGTCGCCCGAGCGCAGCACGATCAGTGTGAGGGCCAGGCCCACCGCACCGCCCTGCCCGACGCCGAGGACCGCCGCCCACAGCCAGGCGCCGCTCACCGGGGCGATCATCAGGCCCGCGTATCCGGCCGCGACCAGCGAGGTGACCAGGACGATCAGCGGGCGCTGGCTGCGCATCCGGCCGGCCAGGAGCGGCACGCCGAACGCGCCCGCCACCTGGATCAGGTTGTTGAACGCGAAGATCACGCCCGCCGTGGAGCGGCTCATCCCGTGGTCCGTGAAGATCGTCGGCATCCAGGCGATCAGCACGTACGACCAGAGCGACTGGAGCCCCATGAAGAGGGTGACCTGCCAGGCCAGGGCCGAGCGCCACACGCTCTTGCCCGCGCGGGACGAGGCCGAGGAAGTCGGGAGCCGTACCTCATGGCCCGTACGGCCACGGGCGATCAGTACCTGCGGCAGCCAGGCCACCGCCGCGAGGACCGCGAGCAGCGACCACACCGCCAAGGACGCCTCCCAGCTGCCGCCGAACGCCTTCTCCAGTGGCACCGACGAGGCCGCCACAAGCGTCGCGCCCGCGATCATCGCGCCGGTGTAGACGGACGTCATGGACGCCGCCCGGTCCGGGAAGTCCCGCTTGATCAGGCCGGGCATCAGCACGTTGAGCAGGGCTATGGCCGTGCCGACGAGCACGCCTCCGCCGTACAGCGCCACCGCCGAAGGGGCCACCCGCACCAGGATGCCGGCGGCCAGGAGCAGCAGGGCGAACAGCAGCACCGGCTCGCTCCCGAAACGGCGGGCCAGCCAGGGTGCCACCAGCGCGCCGAGCCCCAGGAAGAGCACCGGCACCGAGGTCACCAGGCTGCTCGCCGTCGACGACAGGCCGAACGACTGGCTGATCTCGCTCACCAGCGGCGACACGCTGGCCAGCGCCGCCCGCATGTTCACCGACGCCAGCACGATCCCGACCAGCAGTACCACCGGATGCGCGAGCAGCGCCCGCCGCGCTGCGGCGCGCTGCGGCGACGGCTGGACATCGGCCTCGGCATCGGGCAACAGCAGGCGATCAGCATCCGGGCGTGACAAAACAAGCACCTTTCTCAACAGTTCAGATCTCGACGACTTCAGATATCGACGACTTCAGCTCGCGACGACTTCAGGCCTCAAGGGGTTCAGACGGCTTCAGATTTCGGACGTCGGCCCCGGTATTCGGGCCTCACCCACTCCGCCGGGCCGCCACCGCCCGCACCGCCTCCAGCGGCTTCCGCAGCAGTTCGCGTACCGCCTGCTCGGCCGCTGCGGGGTCACCGCTCTCGATCGCGTCGACCAGTGCCTCGTGGGTGTCGAGGTCGATCGGGGGCATCTCCTGGTCGCGCAGCGACGTGATCAGGCTCTCGTGCACCTGCACCGAGAAGAACCGGTAGACCTCGATGAATGCCGTGTTGTGCGTGGCCTGCACCACGCCCATGTGGAACGCCATGTCGGCGTCGGCGGCGCGATCGCCGTGTTCGCGCAGGGTCTGCAGCGCGCCCCGCAGGGCCACCATGTCGGCGGTGTCCCGGCGTTCGGCGGCGAGCCGGGCGGCCTCGGCCTCCAATGCGACGCGGAGTTCGAGTACGTCAAGGGCGTCGGCGGCGCGGATTCCCTGCAGGACCGCGGAGGGGTCGGCGGTGGAGCGTACGAAGGTGCCATTGCCCTGGCGCGATTCGAGCAGCCCGGCGTGCACCAGGACACGTACCGCCTCACGGATGGTGTTGCGGCTGACGGCCAGCTGCTCGGCGAGCTCGTGCTCGGTCGGAATGCGGTCGTCGACCGCCCACTCGCCGTTGGTCAGCTGGGCCTTCAGCTGATCGACCACGGTGTCCACCAAGGACTGCCGCCCCGCCGTACGAAGAGCCATGTCGCCCACTCCATTCACCCGGTTGCCCAGTCATCCTACAACTGGCTGCATCCCGGTCCCGCAACCGCAGTCGTCCCGCCGCCTCTCACCTGCTCCTCAGAGTTTCGCGACATCATTTGGGGATGACGACCCTGCTCCCCCGCGGCACCGAGCGCTCGCGGCCGGTCCGGTCCTGGGTGCGCTCCGCCCCCGGGACGCACATCTGGCTGCTGATCATCGCCATCACCAGCCTCGTCATCCAGCTCTCCACCCAGGGCCTGGAGCACTTCCTGCTGCACCGCAACAGCAGCAACATCCACGAGCTGACCAAGCACCCCGCGCAGTCCCTCTTCACCAGCGCGTTCTGGATCGAGAACCCGTCCTCACTCCTGCTCTACCTGGTGCTGTTCGAGGTCGTCCACGCCACGGTGGAGCGCTGGCTGGGCACGCTGCGCTGGCTGTGCACGGTCGTCGTCGGGCATGTGGTGGCGACGCTGATCAGCCAGGAGTACGTCCTGTGGTCGATCCAGAACCAGCATCTGCCCAAGCGGCTCGCGCACGCCATGTCCCATGTCGTCGACATCGGGGTGAGCTACGGGCTCGCCGCGGCGGCGGGCATCCTCGTCTACAGGCTGCCGTATCCCTGGCGCTGGCTATACCTCGTAGGGGTGATCGGGTTCTTCGGGATCCCGCTCGCCACCGGCGGTACGTTCACCGACCTCGGCCATGTGACCGCGCTGTTGATCGGCTTCGCCTGCTGGCCGCTGACCCGGGACGTGCCCACGCGAAAACCAGTGGCGGCCAACGACCGTGCCGGGCACAGTGGTTGAGGCAGTCGCACGCGGCAGGCGCGGGCCCGCCGGACGGGGGAAAGAGCACGACGAGGGCGGTTCGTACGAGTCCGAAGAGGACCGTACGGTCGAGTCCGTCGCGCTCCCGGCGGGGTCGCGCGGGGCATCGGAGCAGCACCGACGACTCCGACGGGCCGCCCGCGAGCGGCTGCCCGGGGCGGCCGCTTCGAGCGCGCGTCAGCGCGAGGCCGCCCCTCCCACATGAGTAAGGGGCGCCCACCATGGTGGGCGCCCCTTACTCATGTCCAATTCGCGTTACCGATGCCCAACTCGCGCCCTATAGGCGGCGTTTGCCGCGCGTGCCTAGGGCGTGCTCCAAAGTCACCAAGCCGCAAGGGCCCAAGGGCCCAAGGGCTCAAGGGCTCACGGGCTCAACGCTGAAGCAGTTGCTCAAGGACGACCGCGATGCCGTCGTCCTCGTTCGACGCGGTGATCTCGTGGGCCACGGCCTTCAGCTCGTCGTGGGCGTTGGCCATCGCGACACCGTGCTGGGCCCAGCCGAACATCGGGATGTCGTTCGGCATGTCCCCGAACGCGATCGTGTCCGCCGCCTTGCAGCCGAGCCGGCGCGCGGCCAGCGAGAGCCCGGTCGCCTTGCTCAGACCGAGCGGCAGCAGCTCCACGACGCCGGCGCCCGCCATGACCACGTCCACCAGGCTGCCGACGACCTGCCGGGTGATCCTCGCCAGCGCGTCGTCGTCGTACCCGGGGTGCTGGATGTAGACCTTGTTCAGCGGGGCCGACCACAGCTCGGCCAAGTCCTCGAAGGACCGGACCGGCAGCGGGCCCTCCTGGACCTGGTAGCCGGGGCCGACCAGGACCTCGCCGTCGATGCCGTCGCGGCTGGCGGCGAGCGCCAGCGGGCCGATCTCCGCCTCGACCTTGGACAGGGCGAGCCCCGCGAGCTGGCGATCGAGCGTCACCGAGGTCAGCAGCCGGTGCTCACCGGCGTGGTAGACCTGCGCGCCCTGCCCGCACACCGCGAGGCCCTCATAGCCGAGGTCGTCGAGGATGTGCCGGGTCCAGGGCACCGACCGGCCGGTCACCACGATGTGCGCGGCGCCCGTCGCGGTGGCCGCGGCCAGCGCGTCACGGGTGCGCTGCGAGACCGACTCGTCGGACCGCAGCAGCGTCCCGTCCAGGTCGGTCGCGATCAGCTTGTACGGGAACGGGCGCCCCACGGCGGTGCTCACTTGGAGATCGGCTCCAGGACCTCGCGACCGCCGAGATACGGGCGGAGCACGGCCGGGACCCGCACCGAGCCGTCGGCCTGCTGGTGGTTCTCCAGGATCGCCACGATGGTGCGCGGGACGGCGCACAGCGTGCCGTTCAGGGTGGCCAGCGGGGTGACCTTGCTCTTGCCCTCGCTGGTGTCACGCATGCGGACCGACAGGCGGCGGGCCTGGAAGCCGTCGCAGTTGGAGGCCGAGGTCAGCTCGCGGTACTTGCCCTGCGTGGGGATCCACGCCTCGCAGTCGAACTTGCGCGAGGCCGAGGCGCCGAGGTCGCCGGTGGCGACGTCGATGACCTGGAAGGGAAGCTCAAGAGCGGTCAGCCACTGCTTCTCCCAGTCGAGGAGCCGCTTGTGCTCGTTCTCGGCGTCGTCCGGGTGGACGTAGGAGAACATCTCGACCTTGTCGAACTGGTGGACCCGGAAGATGCCCCGGGTGTCCTTGCCGTACGTACCGGCCTCGCGGCGGAAGCACGGCGAGAATCCGGCGTAGCGCAGCGGCAGCTTGTCCGCGTCGATGATCTCGTCCATGTGGTACGCCGCGAGCGGGACCTCGGAGGTACCGACCAGGTAGTAGTCGTCCTTCTCCAGGTGGTACACGTTCTCGGCGGCCTGGCCGAGGAAGCCGGTGCCTTCCATGGCGCGCGGGCGGACCAGGGCCGGCGTCAGCATCGGGATGAACCCGGCCTCGGTGGCCTGTGCGATCGCCGCGTTGACCAGGGCGAGCTCCAGGAGCGCGCCGACACCGGTCAGGTAGTAGAAGCGCGAGCCCGACACCTTGGCGCCGCGCTCGACGTCGATGGCGCCCAGCGCCTCGCCGAGCTCCAGGTGGTCCTTGGGCTCGAAGCCCTCGGCGCCGAAGTCGCGGATGGTGCCGTGCGTCTCCAGGACGACGAAGTCCTCCTCGCCGCCGACCGGCACGTCCGTGTGGACGATGTTGCCGAGCTGGAGGAGCAGCTGCTTGGCCTGCTCGTCGGCCTCGTTCTGCGCGGCCTCCGCGGCCTTGACGTCTGCCTTGAGCTGCTCGGCCTTCTTCAGGAGCTCGGCGCGCTCGTCCGGCGTGGCCTTGGGGATGAGCTTGCCGAGCGACTTCTGCTCGGAGCGCAGCTCGTCGAAGCGGAGGCCCGAGGACCTGCGCAGCTCGTCGGCGGAGAGCAGGGCGTCGACGAGGGCGACGTCCTCTCCACGGGCGCGCTGGGAGGCGCGAACACGGTCGGGGTCCTCACGGAGCAGGCGAAGGTCAATCACGCCTCCAGGCTACCGGTGCGGACTCCCGGCACCCCACCGGATATCCCGGCGCCCGCCACCAGCGTGTCACTTTGTCCGAATTGCCCGTATTGGGAAATCTGATCCGGGAATTCCGTGCCGGGCGTCAGGCGGGTGTCAATGAAATCGCCGCTATCCCCCGAAAAGAGGCGCTTTCCGGTTCACCGTTGACCGACTCCCTTGCGGTGCACAGGACTTGTCCACAGAAGCGCACAGTCGCGGAAACTTATCCACAGGCTGTGCGGTGGATCTGTGGACTGCGGAAGGGATCGTTCCGAAAGCCGCATGCGGGACGGAGGTTTCCCCTCTCAAACCCGTTCCACACGCTCATTCGGGTGGGAATTACTCGCTCTAAAGAGTTGATCAATGGAATTGAGGTGACAGAGGATGTCCTGGCGGCCTGTGGACTGCTGTGTCGTCACTAGAGTGATTTGTCGACTGTGTCCGATTGTGTTGTCGACTTACCCACAGGTCGAGAAGTGAGCCTGTGGATAACTTTGTGGACAAAGAAAATCAGCAGGTAGGACCGGCCGCCGGGCTGGATGAGGGGCTGGGGCAGCGCTCTCGAATGCCCCCGGCCCCGGCTTACGCCTGAGCCCTGCGGCCCCGGCCTACGCCCGGCCGTCCTGGCAGCGGGCCAGCCACTCCGCCGCCTCGACGAACTCGGCGTCCGAGGTCCCCGCCCGCAGCGCTCGTACGTCGTCGAGCGTCACCTCGGCCCGGGGGTACGAACCGAGGAAGCGCACCTCCGGGCAGATCCGCCGCAGCCCCATCAGCGCCTCCCCCACCCGGCGCTCCGAGATGTGACCCTCGGCGTCGATGGCGAAGCAGTAGTTGCCGATGCCCTGACCGGTCGGCCGGGACTGGAGCAGCATCAGGTTGACCCCGCGCACCGAGAACTCCTGGAGCAGTTCGAGGAGGGCGCCCGGATGGTCCTCGCGCTGCCACAGGACCACCGAGGTCTTGTCCGCGCCGGTCGGCGCCGCCGGGCGGGCCGGGCGGCCGACGAGCACAAAGCGCGTCTGCGCGTTGACCGCGTCGTGGATGTCGGTGATCAGCGGTTCCAGACCGTACGTCGCCGCCGCGAACTCGCCCGCGAACGCCGCGTCATAACGCCCCTCCTGGACGAGACGGGCGCCGTCCGCGTTGGAGGCGGACGATTCCCAGAGCGCCTCCGGCAGGTTCGCCTTCAGCCAGTTGCGGACCTGGGGCTGGGCGGCCGGGTGCGCGGTGACCGTCTTGATGTCCGCCAGCGTCGTCCCGGGGCGTACGAGCAGGGCGAACTTGATGGAGAGCAGCACCTCGCGGTAGATCATCAACGGCTCGCCCGAGACCAGCTCGTCGAGGGTGGTGGTGATGCCGCCCTCCACCGAGTTCTCGATCGGGACCAGGGCCGCGGCCGCCTCCCCGCTGCGCACCGCGTCCAGGGCGGCCGGCACGGACACCATCGGAACGAGTTCGCGGGTCGCGGCCTCGGGGAGCGTGCGCAGGGCGGCCTCGGTGAACGTGCCCTCGGGACCCAGATAGGTGTATCGCGTGGCGGACATGCACGTCACACTAATGGCCCGAAGTCACGGGCACCCACCGCTCGGCGCGACCGGGGGCGACCCGCGGCGAACCGTTCCACCGGGCGGGCTCACCCACAGCGGCCGTCGGTCGCCACCGTCACGACTCCAGGAGCCGCTGGCCCACGTACTCGCCCGCCCGCGGCCCGCCCGGCACCGCGAACAGGCCGCTCGCCTCGTGCCGCAGGAACGCGGACAGGGCGTCCCCCCGGTCGAGTTTGCGCTGCACCGGTACGAATCCCTTGACCGGGTCGGCCTGCCAGGCGACGAAGAGCAGGCCCGCGTCCGGGGTCCCGTCCGCCGCGATGCCGTCGTGGTACGAGAACGCGCGGCGCAGCATGGCCGCGCCGCCGTTCTGCTCCGGGGCGGCGATGCGGGCGTGGGCGTTCTCCGGGATGACCAGCTTGCCGTCCGGGCCGAACTTGTCGAGCTGCATCTTCGTCGTCTCCGTACCCCCCGAAAGAGGGGCGCCGTTCGACTTCCTGCGGCCGATCACCTGCTCCTGCTGGGGGACCGGCAGCTTCTCCCAGGTGTCCAGGAGCATCCGGATCCGGCGTACGACCGCGTACGAGCCGCCCGCCATCCACGCGGGCTGCGCGGTGTCCGGCACGAAGATCCGCTGCTCGAAGTCGGCGTCCGAGGGCTTGGGGTTGCCGGTGCCGTCGATCTGGCCCATCAGATTGCGGGCGGTCATCGGCTTCTGGGTGGCGCCCGGGGTGCGGTTGAAGCCGTTCATCTGCCAGCGCACCTTCGCCGCCGAACCCGCGTCCTGCTGGATCGCACGCAGCGCGTGGAACGCGACCAGGGCGTCGTCCGCGCCGATCTGCACCCACAGGTCGCCGTTCGAGCGCCTGGGGTCGAGCTGGTCGGAGGAGAAGTCGGGCAGTGGGTCCAGCTGTGCGGGGCGCCGGTCGGTCAGCTGCGTACGGTCGAAGAAGCTGTGGCCGAAGCCGAAGGTGACGGTCAGCGAGGAGGGGCCGGCGTCCAGGGCCACCCCGGTGTCGCCGCTGCTCGCGGGCTCGCCCGCCATCAGGGACTTGGCTGTCTGAGACCAGCGCCGCATCAGCGCGGCCGCCTCCTTGCGCCCGGCGCCCGGGGCCAGGTCGAAGGCGATCAGATGGCCCGTGGACTGAAGCGGAGTGGAGATCCCCGCTTGATGTTTCCCGTGAAACATCACCTCCGTGGAACCGACCGACGTCAACGGGCTTGCGCCGTCCGGGGATTCGACGGCCGCATAGACCCCGGCCCCGCCCGCCGCGCCCAGCGCCAGGCCGGCCGCGCCGACTCCGCCTACGGTGCCGAGCAGCTTGCGGCGGGAGATGTCGAGGGCGGGTTCGGCGGAAGTGGCCGGAGCCCGGTCGGAGTTCTTGGTCTCGCTCATATCAGTTCTACTCAGCCGATCTTGACGTTCTTGTCCACGGTGGTCTCGTCGATCTCCGAGGTGCGTACGGTCACCGAGATCTGCCAGTCGCCCGCCATCGGGATCTGGACGCCGCTCGCCTTCCACTGCCCGGCGGCGACCCGGTCGGGCACGACGGGCAGCGGGCCCACCGATTTCGCGGCCAGTGTGAAGGAGACCTTCACCTCGGGGGCGTCCTTGGGCTTGCCCGCCGGGTCCTCCAGGGAGACCCGCAGATCGTTGGAGCCGGTGCGGCCCGGGTCGAGGGCGAGCTCGACGGTGCCCTTGCCGTTCTGGCCGCCGGTGTCGAACGGCAGCCGGATGTCGACCGGCCGGTCCGCGACAGCGACCTGGGACCCGGCCTTCGCCTTGTCCACCGCCTCCTGGGTGCGGGCGGGTTCGGTCGAGGTCAGCACGGTCGTCACGGCGAGCAGCACCACGGCGACGCCGGCTTCGGCAAGGACCGTGCGGCGCAGCCCGGTCCGCTCGGGGTCGGCGTCGCGGATCCGCTTCTCGCGGGCGGTGCTCAACGCGGCCCGCTGGCGTGCGAGTTGAGCGGCCCGCTTGGCGTCCTTGCCGTCGTCGGGGACGGTGACGGGCTCCGGTTCGCTCGCGCGCTCCTCGACGATCAGGGCGGCGTCGGCCTCCGGCGCGGTGCGTTCGGAGAGGCGCGCGGTCCAGCGCCGCGAGACCGAAGCGGTCCCGACAAGGACCGCCACCAGGCCGATCTTGACGAGCAGCAGCTGCCCATAGGCGGTGCCGACGAGCGCCGACCAGGTGCCGACCTGCCGCCAGGACTGGTAGACGCCGGTCGCGGCGAGGACCGCCACGCTCCAGAACGCGATCCGCGAGAACCGCAGGACGGCCGCGCGTTCGATGCCCGGCGCGCGGTACAGGACGACGAGGAGGGTGACGAGCCCGCCGAGCCAGGTCGCCACGGCCAGCAGGTGCAGCACGTCGACGGGCATGGCGATGCCCGGCTGGAGCCCCGTCGAGGCGTGCTCGGCGAGCGCCCAGGTCGCGGCGAGACCGGCGGCGACCACGGCCCCGCCGATGGCCAGGCCGAAGGTGAGGTCCTTCTTCTCGTCCTTCTCGGTCTCGTCGTCCCGCCTGGCGTACGCGCCGAACAGCACGGACACGAACAGGGCGGCGGCGCCGAGCAGCAGCAGCCGGGAGATGAGCGCCGCGCCCGGCTTGGTCTCCAGGACGGCCCGCAGACCGTTCAGGTCGAAGGCGTCCGAGAGCTTCCCGGAGCCGGTGTAGGGGGTGCGGAGCAGCAGCATCGCGAGGGTGGCCGCGGTCATGGTGAGCCAGCCGCCGACGACGACCCGCTGCACCGGGCCGACGGTCGCCCCGCGCCGCCAGCACGCGAGCACGAACGCCGCGCCGCCGGTGAGCAGCACGAAGCCGCCGTACGCCGCGTACCGCGCGATGCCGTAGAGGCCGCCGACCAGGCCGCCGCCGACCGCCTGGGTGGGGATGACCGCGGTGGTCGCCGAGGGGGCGCCGATGGAGAAGGTGAAGGCGCCCGAGACGGGGTGGCTGTCGGCGGAGATCGCCTGCCAGGCCACCGTGTAGGTGCCGTTGGGGATGCCGGTGCGCAGCCGGACGCCGTACTTGACGACGTCGCCGCTGCACAGGTTGACGAGTTCGGCGGTGTCGGAGCGCTTGCCCGTGGGGTCGAGGACCCGGATGGAGTTGGCGTCCAGGGCGACGCCCTCGGAGAAGGTGAGGGTGACCTGGGCGGGGGCGGTGGCGACCACCGCCCCGTCCTTCGGGTCGCTGCCGGTCAGTGCGGCGTGCGCGGACGCGGGCACGGCGCCCGCGAAGAGCGCGCCGAGCAGCGCCACCGTGACGAGCAGCAGCCGGGTCAGGCTTCGGCTCGCGGTGGTTCGAAGGCGTGGGGCGGTGGCCGTCATGTCAGTCCCTCAAGTCCCTCTGGTTACCTCAGTGGTGCTTCGGGTTGTAGGTGGCTTCCTTCACCGCGAGGTCGACCTTGACCGGGTCGGCCTTCTGGAAGTGCAGCTCGATGGTGACCTTCTCGCCCTGCTTCGGCTTCGTCTTGAGACCCATGAACATGATGTGGCTGCCGCCGCGCTCCAGGTCCAGCTCGCCGCCCGCGGGGATGTCGAAGGACGCCACCTCCTGCATCTTCTGGTTCTTCGTCTCGTGGATCGTGACGTTGTCCGACAGGTCGCTGGTGACCTTGGTGAGCTTGTCGGCGGTCTTGCTGTCGTTCTTGACGGTGAGGAAGCCGCCGGCCATGTCACTGGTCGGCACCGGCATGAACGCGTCGCTCACCTGGAGCTTCGGCTTGGCCTCGGCGCTGTCGGAACAGCCCGCCAGGGCCAGGCCGGCCGACAGGGCTATGACGGAGGCGACGGTCGAGCGGACGGCGTGGGTGGTGCGGCGGTTCACGGGTTCTCCCCCTTGATGATCTTCGGCAGGTCCTTGGTGTAGTCGGCCACGGTCGCGTCCTCGCCGTAGAGGACGTACCCCTGGTCGGTCTTGGGCGAGAACGCGATGACCTGGGCACCGTGCATCGAGACGACCTTGCCGTCCTTGTCCTTGGTGGCCGGGTCGATGCCGATGCCCAGTTGGCGGGCGCCTGCCTGAATGGTGGGGAAGTCACCGGTCAGGCCGATGAAGGACGGGTCCTGGCCCTTGAGCCACTTGCCGAGCGAGGCGGGGGTGTCGCGCTCGGGGTCGGTGGTCACGAAGACGACCTGGAGCTTGTCCTGGTCGGCCTTGGGCAGCGCCTTCTTGGCGACGGCGATGTTGCCCATGGTGAGCGGGCAGACGTCCGGGCAGTTGGTGTAGCCGAAGTAGATGAGTGTCGGCTTGCCCTTGGTCTCGGCCCGGAAGTCGAACTTCTTGCCGTTGGTGTCCGTCAGGACGAAGTCGGGCTTGGCGAACGGCCGGTCGAGCAGCGTCGCGGCCTGGGTCTTCGCCGAGGCGGAGACATCGGCGACAGGGCTGTTGGAGCCGCTGTCACCGCTGCTTCCGCACGCGGTCAGGGTGAGCGCCGCTGCCGCCGCGAGGGCGGCGGCAGTCAGCGCGGTTTTAGTGCGCATGGGGTGATTTTCCGGTCTTTTCCGGTTGAAAGGGTGCAGGGGACGGGCTACGCGGAGCGGCGGCGTCCGGCGAACACGCCGAAGGCCACTCCGGCGATGCCGACGACGATGCCCACGACGCCCAGGATCCGCGCGGTGGTGTCGGTGTCCGACGAGGACGAGGCCTCGGTCTTCTTGCCGGCCGCGCTCGCGTTGGCGGCGGGCGCCGCGTCGTCGTCGTCGTGCCCTCCGGCCGCTGCGGCGGTCAGCTTGAGGGTCGGCGCCGGGTTCGCGGGCTCGGGCTGGCCCTTCTGCGCCTCCTGGATCCAGCGCACGACCTCGTTGTTGTCGTACGTCTGGAGCGCCTTGAAGACGAGCTGGTCGGTGTCGGTGGGCAGCGAGCCGACGGACAGCGGGAACTTCTGGAACTGGCCGGGCTCGATCGCCCCGCCGCTCCAGGTCACCTTGGTGACGGCCTCGTTGATCTGCTTGCCGTGCACGGTCAGCGGCTTGTCCAGCTTGGACTTGGTGACCTCGACGTTCCAGCCCGGCACCGGCTGCGGCATGACGGACGCCAGCGGGTGGTCGGCCGGGAAGTTGACCTCCAGCTTGACCGTCTTGGCGTTGTCGCGCTCGTTGGGGACCTTGAAGTCGACGACGGCGTAACCGCCCTTGGCGGCCGCGCCCTCGGGCTGCACGGAGACGTGGGCGAAGGCCGATCCCGAGAGCAGCAGGACGGACCCGGCGGCGACGGAACCGACGACGGCGAGGCGGGTGCGCGAACGGGCAGCGTTCATGGCAGAGACACTCCAGTGAGCAGGAAGGGTGAGGACGTCCACCGCGCAACGGGTGCGCGGGGACCCGCGACACCACCCCTGCGGTACGTGTGGGGAGTGGGCCGCGTTCAGGCTGCGAGGGCGTACGCCGCGGGCGGCCCGCGCCTGATCACCGAGTGCTGAAGTGCCGTCCCGGACCGGGGCGGAGTCTCGCGACGGTCCCCGACGGGGATGCTCGGGTCGGCGGCTGTCAGGAGCCCGGCGCACAGCGCCGCCGCGAAGGACAGGGCACGGCGCAGCGAGCGTACGGTCGTGGCCTCGGCCGCCGCCGTGACGGATTCGGCGGCCAGGCGCACCACGCGGAACAGGGCGACCTCGCCGCGCCGCAGCAGCCATCCGGTGGCAAGCGCCGCGAGGAGGTGGCAGAGCAGCATCGGGAGCGTGGGCAGCAACGAGGAGGCGAGCGACGCCGAGCCCGGGCCGCTGCCCGCCATGCCGGACATCATGTCGGCCATCTGGGACATGCCGGACATGGAGGCGTGGCCCGTGTCGGTGACCCTGGACGGGTCGATGCCCGCGTCGGTCACGATCCGCTGGGCGTCCGCCGCGGTGAGCGGGGCCGCGCCGCTGCCGCAGATCAGCTTCGCGGCGAACTGGATCAGCGGGAGGTCCCCGGTGGATCCGCTGCCGGAGACGGCCGCCGTGTGCTGGCCGATGCCGAAGAGCGTGTGCAGGCCGAGCTGTCCGGCCGCGAGAGCGCCCGCGATGGACGGCAGCGTGCGCTCGCGTCCGGCGAGCGGCGCCGCGACCGCGAACACGCCGAGGAAACCGGCGAGCAGCGTCCACCAGGGGACGCTCGCACAGGCCGCCATGATGTGCCCCATCGCGGACAGCACGACGCAGACCGCGGCGAACACCGCGGCCCTGAGCAGCCGGAGACCGGCGCCTGCTGGGGCGTGGGGGGTAGACATGGCGGGGCCATCATCGCACTGCCCTTACCCGCTCCATACGGCAGGTCCGGAAGGTCGCCTTTGGATACGGGGTGGGGGTTCCGGTGAACCGGAGGAGAGGGTTCCGGGGTGCTTTACACCGGCGTGAGAGGCGCGTACATCCGCCGAATGGGCGCCATCACGTCAAGAGCGCGCTTACAGAGGAGGACTTGGGGCAATACTGCGCCCGTAGGGAGAAGGAACTACGTCGAGCCGCAGCGCCGCAGCCAGGAGGCTGGAGCATGAGCATCTGGTGGTCCCTCCACTTGCGGCGCGAGGCTGCGAGCGTTCCGTTCGCCCGTCGTCTTCTGCTCGGCGCCATGGAGACCGCCGGGGTCGACCCGGACATCTCCTACGACCTGTCGGTCGCGCTCAGCGAAGCCTGCGCGAACGCGGTCGAGCACGGCGGGGACGCGGTGTCGGGCAGCGCGTCGGCGGCTTACCGGGTGACCGCCTACCTGGACGGCGAGAAGTGCCGCATCGAGGTGGCGGACTCGGGCCCGGGCTTTCCCGTACGACGCAGCCGGCCCGCAGCGGTGTCGGCCTGGGGCGGGGCGCTGCCCGAACACGGCAGGGGCCTCGGCCTGATCGAACAGCTCGCCGACCACGTGCACTTCCGGAACCGGCCCGGCCGGGGCGGCGCGGTGATCAGCTTCGACAAGATCCTGAAATGGCGCGAGGACGCGCTGCTCAAGGTGTCCTGAGCGGCGCGCCCCCGGGCGCTGACGACAAGCGGCTTCGGATCAGGCCTGCTTGAGCCGGGCCATCCACGCCTCGACCTCGTCCGCGCGGCGGGGCAGCGCGGCGGACAGGTTCTCGTTGCCGTCCTCGGTGACCAGGATGTCGTCCTCGATCCGGACGCCGATGCCCCGGTACTCCTCGGGCACGGTCAGGTCGTCGGCCTGGAAGTACAGACCGGGCTCGACAGTCAGGCACATGCCCGGCTCCAGGTCGCCGCCGACGTACGTCTCGGTGCGCGCGGCCGCGCAGTCGTGGACGTCCATGCCGAGCATGTGACCGGTGCCGTGCAGGGTCCAGCGGCGCTGCAGGCCGAGCTCCAGGACCTTGTCCACGTCCAGGTCGCCGAGCAGACCCCACTCGACGAGCTTCTCGGCGAGCACGCGCTGGGCGGCGTCGTGGAAGTCGCGGTAGGGGGCACCCGGCTTGACCGCCGCGATGCCGGCCTCCTGGGCCTCGTACACCGCGTCGTAGATCTTGCGCTGGAGCGGCGAGAACGTGCCGTTGATCGGCAGGGTGCGGGTGATGTCGGCGGTGTAGAGCTCGTTGGTCTCGACGCCCGCGTCCAGGAGCAGCAGGTCGCCGGAGCGGACCTCGCCGTTGTTGCGCACCCAGTGCAGGGTGGTGGCGTGCGGGCCCGCGGCGCAGATCGAGCCGTAGCCGATGTCGTTGCCCTCGACGCGGGCGCGCAGGAAGAATGTTCCCTCGATGTAGCGCTCGCTGGTCGCCTCGGCCTTGTCGAGCACCTTGACGACATCCTCGAAGCCGCGGGCGGTCGAGTCGCACGCCTTCTGCAGCTCCGCGATTTCAAACGCGTCCTTCACCAGGCGCGCCTCGGAGAGGTACACGCGCAGCTCTTCGTCGCGCTCGGCGGTCACCTTGTCGGCCAGCGCGGCCTCGATGGACGCGTCGTGGCCGCGTACGCCCCGGACCGGACCGGTCGCCTCGGCAAGGGCGGCGGCCAGCTCGCGCACGTCCTTGGCGGGCAGCCCGAGCAGCTGCTCGGCCTCGGCCAGGGAGTGGCGGCGGCCGACCCACAGCTCGCCGGTGCCGGACAGCCAGAATTCCCCGTTCTCGCGGTTTGAACGCGGAAGCAGATAGAGCGTGGCTTCGTGCCCGTCACCGGTGGGCTCCAGGACGAGCACGCCGTCCTCGGTCTGGTCGCCGGTCAGGTACGCGTACTCGGTGGACGCGCGGAAGCTGTACTCGGTGTCGTTCGAGCGGGTCTTCAGGTTGCCCGCGGGGATCACCAGACGCTCGCCCGGGAAGCGCTGGGAGAGCGCGGCGCGGCGGTCGGCGGTGTGGCCGGCCTGGGCGATCGGCTCCAGGCCGCGCAGCTCGGTGTCGGCCCAGCCGGACTTCATGTTCTCGGCCAGCTCGTCGGACACGCCCGGGTACAGGCCGTTCTTCCGCTGCTGGATCGGCTTCTCGTCCGCTTCGTCCGGGGTCTCCGGAGTGAGCTGGTCAGCCACGGTCTGCCTCCACACTTAGTACGACGTCGACTCCCCCGGTCTGCGGGACCACAGGGGACCCCCACCATCGTACGGGCGTGCGGAAAAGGGTCCAGGGCCGAAGTGCCTCTTACCGGGGCTAGGCGAAGCGGGCCGCCAGGATCACCACGTCCTCGGCGCCGTCCGCCTCGTCGAGGCCGTCGGGCAGCACGGTGCGCAGCACGTGGTCGACCACGGCGTCCGGGTCGTCGCGCACCGCCTTGGGGACGCTCGCCGCGGCCGCGTGCAGCCGGGCGAAGGCGCGGTCCATGGGGTCGCCGGTGCGGTGCAGCAGGCCGTCCGTGTACAGCAGCACCGTTTCTCCGGGGTGCGGCGAGATCTCCACGCTCGGCGCCTCCCAGCAGGCCAGCATGCCAAGGGGCGCCGAGAGCGAGGTCTCCACGAACTCGGTCCGCCGGTCCCCGACGATCAACGGCGGGGCGTGCCCGGCCCCAGCCAGGACGATCTTGCGCCGGACGGGCTCGCAGTAGGCGAACAGGGCGGTGGCCGAGCGGGCGGGCTCGGTGAGGCGCAGGAGCAGTTCGAGGTCGGAGAGCACGGCGACGGGGTCCTCGCCCTCCATCACGGCGTACGCCCGAAGGCTCGCGCGCAGCCGTCCCATCGCGGCCACCGCGCTCGGCCCCGATCCGGTGACGGAGCCGACGGCGAGGCCGAGCGCGCCCTCGGGCAGCGGCAGCGCGTCGTACCAGTCGCCGCCGCCGCGCGGCCCGGTGCGGTGGCGGGCGGCCAGCTGGACGCCGGCGACCCGGGGCAGCCGGCTGGGCAGCAGCTCCTCGGCGACGGTCGCCACATGGGCGCGGGCCCGCTCCAGTTCGACGAGCCGGGCCAGGTGCTCGGCCGCGTACCGGATGTAGAGCCCCACCAGGTGCTGCTGGCGCTCGACGGGCTCCGCGCTCTCGTCGTAGAGCCAGACGGCGGCGCCGAGCCGGCCCGCGGCGTCGGTGGTGAGGGGGAGCGCGTAGCTGGCGGCGTAGCCGAGGCGGGCCGCCACCTCGCGGTGGCGCGGGTCGATTCCGTCCGGGTCGGCCATGAGGTCGGGACCGCCGGCGGCGTCCGGAAGCCCGTCCAGGATCCGGCCGTACGCGGTGGCGCTGCGCGGCACGGTCTCGATGTGGCCGAGGTCCGCGTGGGCGAGTCCGAGGCCGGTGGTGACAGCCGGGCCCAGGCCGTCGGAGGGTTCGAGGACGACCAGGCCGCGCCGGGCGCCGACCAGCGCGGCACCGGCCTTGAGGAGCTCGTCCAGGGCCTCGTCGAGAGCGGTGGTGCGGGCGAGCCGCTCGGTGAGTTCGTGCAGCGTGGTGAGGTCGGAGACCCAGCCGGCGAGCCGGTCCTGGAGCACCGCGCCGGGTGGGGTGTGGGTGGCGGACGAAGGCAGAGGCGCATGAGTGTGCGCGGGGGGCGGAACGGCTGGATCGATTCCAGCCACTTTCGGCAGGTGAGGGGCGCTCATGGCAGCCGGCTTTCCGACTGGTTGATTCCGCTCAATAGCATCGCAAACCCCCATGTCATTCTGCGCCGCTATCAATGCATCCACATGTACACGCACAAGTGAGGGGATGTCCAGCATTGTCATAGCGGGACTATTGGTGTCCGTGGGGCGTTGAACTTGGCCAAAAAATGGCCCTGGTGGCCCAGCCCTGAGGTCGACTGAAGGCGTTCAACTGTGCGTCGTTTCAACCGCGTTGGGTACGTAATCGGTGTGGTCCGGGGCAGTTGAGGACGCCTCGGAACCTTGCGGTCGGCCTGAGCGTCTTAAGAGCCGACCGGCCACGCCTCATCCCCGAGCGGCCGGGTTTTTGTGCACAGGACGGCAAGCGCCACGTACGCGCCACCCTTCGCCATGCTTTAAATGGTTACGGGCAGTGGCCGTCGCAACCAGTGGTGACCGCCCATGATCGGTCCTGGCGGGTTCCCCGTACCGCAGACTCAAGCTCACAGAGCAAGTACGCGCAGTGAAGAGATGCACACATGGTGTGATGTGGACTCGGCGTTCAACGGAAAGGAACGAGCGCCCATGCGCGAGATCCTCGGAAGGCGACGCAGGTTCCGGTTCCGGCGCAGTGAAAGGGCTGCTCAGCTCGGCGCCGCGCTGACCTGTGCGACCCGATGGAAATGGCCCGTGCTCCCGGGTGTGGGACTGGCCGCGGGCGGGCGCGGCTGTGCCTGTCCCGACGCTGAATGTGTGGTGCCCGGGGCGCACCCCTTCGACCCCGTCCTGCTCGCGGCGACCACCGACGAGCGCATGATCCGCTGGTGGTGGACGAACCGGCCGGCCGCGCCGGTCCTGCTCGCCACCGGTGCCGGCGCGCCCTGCGCGATCAGCCTTCCGGCCGTCGCAGGAGCCCGGGCGCTCGCCGCCCTCGACTCCATGGGCGTGCGGCTCGGCCCGGTCGTGGCGACCCCCACTCGGTGGTCGCTCCTGGTCGCTCCGTACTCGATGGAGCGCCTGGGCGAGCTGCTCTACTCCAAGGACTGGGTGCCCAGTTCGCTCCGCTTCCACAGCGAGGGCGGGTACTTGGTGCTGCCTCCGTCGCAGACCGGCAAGGGGCAGATCCGCTGGGAGCGGCCCCCGCTGGGGGCGGCCGGGCCGTGGCTGCCCGATGTGGAGGCGGTGGTGGACGCGCTGGTCGAGGCGAGCACCAGCGCACCGGACGGCGGGAGCCGGCTGGCGTACTGAGAGCAGGGCGGTCCCGACAAGCGTGCGGGAGCCGGGACGCCCAATGAGCGTGAAGGCGGCTCGGTTCCCGGGCCGCCTTCACTCTTTCGAGTGCGAGCAAGCCCTGGTTGTACGGGAATTGGGCGCACGCGCCACGGGGTGCCCGGTTTCCGTCGATATCTTCGGCCCACCATCAGGAATTCCAGGGCAGACGGGTCCCCTCCATGAATCTCCAGCACCTCCGCATGGCCGGGCTCACCGCCGTCGTGGTGGGCACCGTGCTGCTGCCGCTGGTCGCCTCCGCCGGGCCGGCCGGAGGCCCCGAGCAAGGGGGCGCTGCGGATGACGCAAAAAGCCCCCTCGCGCACGCCCTCGCGCGGGTGAACAAGCCACTGCTGCCGGCCCCCGAGGACGCGGCCGCGCACTGCGGACCCGAACTGGTCTCCCCCGAAGGGGTCGAGGCGCAGACCTGCGTAATGAACCGGGCGCACGACACCTGGGCGCGTACCTACTACCGCAACGCCACCGGCCAGGAACTGCGCGCGGTCCTTACGCTGCTCGGCCCCGACGGCCGGACCGTCGAGACGAACTGCCAGGTGGCGGCCGACGACCAGCCGGATTCCTGTGAAACCCCGCACGAGAACTCATCCGGGCAGTCCGCTGGATCGGGGGCGTATTCGGCGGTGGCGGAGTTCTCCGGGGCGGGAGAGGACTCACCGCTGCTCCTGCGTTCCGGTAGCAACTCCACGGAACCCACGGCTCGTTGACCGAACCGGTAAATGGAAGGGCCCGATCGCTGGCGACGGGGGATGCACCAGCGACCGGGCTCTTAGAACGGTAACAAGAGATCTGTCGTTCGCAAATTCGATCTCGGTAATTCGGACACCGATTTACCTGTGAGTACGGGCAGTTGTGACAGGAGTCACCTGTCGGTCGACCGAAACCGTCCCGTCGTCACTCTCAGCTGAGGGTCACTTGGCGGTTGGTGAGCCCGCCCCGGGCCCGGCGCTCGTCCGCGGTGAGCGGCTCCTCGTTCGCGAGCGCCCCGGCGAGCCGCTCGGCGAACTCAGCGGCCGGCTTCTCGCACTCGTCGGCGCCCATGTCGCTCGGCAGGTCCCAGACCGGCACGGTCAGGCCGTGCGCCCGGAAGGAGCCGACGAGCCGGGTGCCCTCGCCGAGCGAGGACGTCCCCGCCGCGTGCAGCCGCGCAAGGGCGTCCAGGAGCTTCTCCTCGGGGTACGGCATGACCCACCGCAGGTGGTTCTTCTCGGGGGTCTCGCACCAGTACGAGGAGTCGACCGACTTCAGCCGTACGGTCGGGATCGCGGCGGCGTTGGCCCGCTCAAGGGAGGCCGCCACCTCGGACGCGGCGCTGTCGGCGTCCGGCACCCAGAACTCGAAGCCGGTGTGCACCTCCGGCTCGAACGCGGCGGCCGGGTCGAGCAGGTCCTGCAGGCGTACGCCGTCGGACTCGGCGCGCCGGGCGGCGACTGGCGAGCCGGGCTCGGCGACCAGCGCGCGCTTCAGCGTGTCGGCGAGGTCGCGGCTGATGTCGCCGGAGGGGGTCTCGTTCTGCAGGCCGATCAGCACGGACCCGTCCTCGCGGCGCAGCGCCGGCCACGCCATCGGCAGCACGGTCGCGAGCGTCACGGACGGCACGCCCTCGGGCAGCCCGTCCTTCAGGGTCAGCGGGACGGTCGCGGCCGGGACCAGCTCGCGCAGCGCGACCCAGTCGCACTCGCCGGCCAGGCCTTCGAAGGGGCGCTGGACCAGCTCGGTCACGGCGTGCGCGGCGGCCCGCCCGTGACAGGCCTTGTAACGGCGGCCGGAGCCGCAGGGGCAGGGCTCACGAGCCCCGACGACCGGGATTTCCCCGTCGCTGATCTGCGGCTTGACGGCCTTCGCCTGGGGACGCTTCTTGGCCATGATGTGGCTCTCTCCCGACTGCGGTGGTGCGGTGTCGCTGTGTCGGGCGCGAGCCTAGCCGTACCGAACCGCCACAGGCGGCAGCGTCGGTTGTCGGCCCGGAGGCGGTCGGCGTGCCTCCGGGTGTCGTACGTCCCCCGGGCCCTTGGCCCGGGGTTGTTCAGTCCAGGTCGTCGAACGCGTCCGCGAACTCCAGGCTCGCCGCCGCCCCCGGCCCTGCGACGCGCGTAGCGAAATCGTCGTGACGGTGCCCCGCGGTGAGGATCACCCACACGGTGACCTCGCCGGACGCGCTGTCCCGGACGCCCCAGTCCTGGGCGAGGGCGCTGATGATGTTCAGCCCCCGGCCGCCGCGCGCGGTCACCGACGGAGTCGCCGGGACGGGCCGTGTCGGGCCGCCCCCGTCCGTCACCTCGACCGTCAGCCGTCCTGTCTTGTCGATTCGCCAAGCTGCCTCGATGTCGCCGTCGCCTATGTCGGACCGCCCCAGCGGCCTGCCGTGCCGGCAGGCATTGCTGAGCAGTTCGGAAAGGATCAGAACGGCATCGTCCACGACCGGCTCGGACACCCCGCTGCCGAGCAGTTGCTCGCGCATCCGGTGTCTTGCCTTGCCCACGCCCGCAGGGCCATGGGGTACGGCCATGCTCGACGACGTGGGCACCTCCTGTGCCACCACCAACGCCACCCCCGAGACCTCCTTCGCCCCACGCCACGGTGTGGATGCCCCAATGGACTGGACCGGAAACCGGCCAACCGGCGACGGGCGACGCATTCGTCACGATCGGATACGGAGCGAACGCGCCGGTGCACTCCCTGTAGTGGCCGTTACATGCGGCCCAGTTGGGACAGAACCTGTTTCGGGCGGTTGGTGATGATTGCCTCCACTCCGAGGCTTACGCACAGGTCCACGTCCTCGGGCTCGTTCACCGTCCAGACGTGCACACGGTGCCCCGCGCGGTGCAGCCGCTCGATGTACGCCGGGTGGTTGCGCACGATGCGCATGCCGGGGCCCGCGATCCGCGCCCCGGCCGGCAGCCGCCCGTCGCGCAGCCGCGGGGAGAGGAACTGCATCAGGTAGACGGTCGGGATGTCGGGGGCGGCCGCCGCGACCCGGTGCAGGGACCGCGCCGAGAAACTCATGATGCGGACCGGGGAGGTTTCACCGGCCGGCGGCGGCTCAGTGAGGCCGAACCTCTTAAGGAGGTGCAGGAGACGCTCCTCGACCTGGCCGGCCCAGCGGGTGGGGTGCTTGGTCTCGATGGCGAGCTCCACCCGGCGCCCGGCGTCCGCGACGAGTTCGAGCAGCCGTTCGAGCGTCAGTACGGAGGTGAACTCGCGGTCCCCCCAGTCCGGGCTCTCCTCGCTGTCCTTCCAGGAGCCGAAGTCGAGCGCGGCGAGCTCGGAGAGCTCCAGGGTGGACACGGCGCCACGGCCGTTCGAGGTGCGGTTGACGCGCCGGTCGTGGACGCAGACGAGTTGTCCGTCGGCGGTCAGGCGGACATCGCATTCCAGGGCGTCGGCCCCGTCCTCGATCGCCTTCACGTACGCGGCGAGAGTGTGCTCGGGGGCGTCCTCGGAGGCTCCTCGGTGGGCGACCACCTGGACGCGGGGGTGGTCCGGGGTGTGCGGGCTGTGCTGCCGTGCTTGGGTCACCGCGTCATCGTGCCACCGTCGGGTCACAGGTTGGCGCACGAATACACAGCTCCTGCTTACAGTGGCCTGACGTGCGGTGGGAAAAGCTGAGCGGAGCCGTCTGCACAGTGCGGGATCCGTTGTCAGACCCCTGGCGCACCATGGTTGTCGCCGAGGCTCCACGCCGCGGCGTCCGGCACCACCACCGAGCACCACCCGCACCACCGACGTCAGCCAGCCCGCCGAATCCGTCCCCAAGACCGAGTGGAAACCGAGGAGAGCAAGCTGTGAGCACCGAGAACGAGGGCACCGCGGTCCCGGCCGTCCCGCCTGCCCCGTCGTCTGCACCTGCTGCACCTCCCACGCCCGCCGCCCCCGCTCCGTCGGATGCCGCACCCGGCGAGGCGGAGAGCCCGTTGGTCCACGAGGCCGTACCGCAGTCGTCCGGAGCGGCCCCGCACCCCGGCCCGGACCCGGTCACCGAGCCGATGCCCGCGACGCCGGTGGCTCCCGCGCAGCCGGCGTACGCGGCGCACGAGGCGGCGCCCCCGCAGAGCGGTGGAGCCGGCTGGCCGCCGCCCCCGCCCACGCTGCCCTCCTACGGAGGCGGCGGCGCGGGCAACGGAGGCGAGCCCTGGGGCGCCCCACAGCCCCCGGCCCCGCGCAGGCGCGGCGGCGGGCTGATCGCCGCCGTGGTCGCGGCCGCCCTGGTGGCCGGCGGCATCGGCGGAGCCATCGGCTACTTCGCCGCGGACCGGGACAACGGCTCGGGCTCCACCACCGTCGCGTCCTCGGACACCCCCAAGGACTTCAAGCGCGACCCGGGCACGGTCGCGGGTGTCGCCGCCAAGTCGCTGCCCAGCGTGGTGACGATAGACGCCCAGGGCAGTGACGGTGAGGGCGGCACGGGCACGGGCTTCATCTACGACAAGGAAGGCCACATCCTCACGAACAACCACGTGGTGGCCTCCGCGGCGAGCGGCGGCGGCAAGCTGACCGCGACCTTCTCCAACGGCAAGAAGTACGAGGCCGAAGTGGTGGGCCGCGCGCAGGGCTACGACGTGGCCGTCGTGAAGCTGAAGAACGCACCGTCGGACCTGAAGCCGCTGTCCCTGGGCGACTCGGACAAGGTGGCGGTCGGCGACTCGACCATCGCGATCGGCGCCCCCTTCGGCCTCTCCAACACCGTCACCACCGGCATCATCAGCGCCAAGAACCGGCCGGTGGCCTCCAGCGACGGCCAGAAATCCAAGTCCTCGTACATGAGCGCCCTGCAGACCGACGCCTCCATCAACCCGGGCAACTCGGGCGGCCCGCTGATCAATTCGGCCGGCGCGGTCATCGGCATCAACTCGGCGATCCAGTCGGCCGGCACCGGCGGCCTGGGCCAGTCCCAGGCCGGCTCGATCGGCCTCGGCTTCGCCATCCCGATCAACCAGGCGAAGAACGTCGCGGAGCAGCTCATCAAGACCGGCCAGCCGGTGTACCCGGTGATCGGCGCCTCGGTCGGCATTCAGCAGGGCAGCGGCCCCGGGACAGGCAGCACCGACGGCGCCCAGATCTCCCAGCAGGGCAACGCGAGCCAGCAGCCGATCACCCCGGGCGGCCCGGCGGACAAGGCCGGTCTCAAGCCCGGCGACGTCATCACCAAGTTCGGCGACATGCCCATCGACAGCGGCCCGACGCTGATCAGCGAGATCTGGACGCACAAGCCGGGCGACCAGGTCCCCCTCACGTTCAAGCGGGGCGGCAAGGAGACCACGGTCACGATCACCCTCGGCGAACGCAAGGGCGACAGCAACTGACCCGTTGCCGGTAGGCTGTAGCCGCTTCCGCCGCTGTTCGGCGGGGCGTGGGTGGGTTGCCCGAGCGGCCTAAGGGAACGGTCTTGAAAACCGTCGTGGCAGCGATGTCACCGTGGGTTCAAATCCCACACCCACCGCATGCGCCGGCCCGAGGGCCGGCTGACGAGGGGCGTTCCGGAATCCGGGGCGCCCCTTCTTCATGCCCATCCCGTAAAGCCGCCCACAGTCGACGTCTTCGCACGTCAGCGGTGTGGGAGGTCCCTGCGCATCCCAGGGATGCCATACCAGCGTGTGGCTCGCGGGGTGAGCAACCAGTTGGCCGCCCCGGGTTTGGAACGTACGCAACCGCCAAGAGGCCGCCTGCCGTGGTCCCCGCGTAGCGGCACCGCGATTTTGTCCAAGCCCCAATGCCGGGGCGGATGCCAGAGTTCCCGGTACGGGGACGGGCTTCCCGTCCGGGCGAGCTGGTGGGGTCGTGCTCCCAGCTGATCAGGACGCGTCCGAAGCCGGCCGACGCATGGGAGGCGCCTCGGGGGAAGCCTTCGATGCGCCCGGCCGGGCCACGCGCCGCAGACTCGACCCGCCGGGCCACGCCCCGAACAGGGCCGCGCGCCCCGTCGGCCCCGGCCCCGTCACCAGGCCGTACGCACTCGTCGGGCCCGGCCCCAGCCTCGTCACCGAGCCGCACTCATCCGCGCCGCGGAGGCGATCGTCGCGAGGGCCTCGCGTTCGGTGAGACCCGTACGGATCGCGGCCGACGTGAGCGCCCCCGTGAGCTCCTCTCCGATGCCGTTCTCGTACGCGCGGCACGCCGCCCAGAACAGCCGGGTGTTGCGCTGGCCTTCGTGGGCGGCCAGCACGAACTGGACAAGACCCTGCCCCTGGTGATCTCCGTGCTGATGGGGATGGTGGGGGCGCGCGGGGGGTGTGAGCAGGTCGAGGAGTGCGCCGGGGCAGGGAGCCGGGCCGAGGTGGGCGGTGCCGGGCGCGAGGCGGTAGACGCCCCGGGTGCTCAGGGAGCCGGGCCCGACCATATAGCCCCCGGCGCCCCGGATGTCGATGCCGGGGGCGAGTCGGCTCGCGGAGTTCGGCACGACCGCGCCGGGCGGGCCGGTCAGCCAGATGTGGCGGCCCCCGCTCGGGGTGATCACGACCACGGTCTCGGGGATCGTGAACAGGTGCCGCAGCGCCAGGTGTTGGAGCGCCGCCGTCGCGTCGGCCGCCGGAGGTTTGGTGTCGAGATCGATCCCTATGAGGTGGTGCGGCGGCCGGCCGCAGGCGATGCCGTAACCAGTGGCCCAGGGTGCGGCCGCGAACAGCGCGCGCACCGCGGCCGGGTCGGTGGTGGCGTCGTGCACCCCATGCCCCGCGAGCCCGCACTCGCCCCGGCAGAGCACCGGCCGTGGGTCCTCCCGGTGCGGCGAAGGCAGCGCGGGGAGCTTGGTCCGGGACAGCGGGATGACGGGCAGGCCGCGCTCGGCGGCGGACAGGGCGTGGGCGAGGGCCAGGGTGGCGGCCTGCCGGTCGATGGTGGCCATGGCTCCATGTTCGTACGAATGTTCGAGAAAGGGAATCCCTTTCAGGGGTGAGTGGCGCGACTCGGATGCGCCCGGCACGGCTCCCGGGGTGGGCGGCACGACTTCCGGGGCGGGGGCGCCGACCCCGGAATGACCGGCGCGACTGCGGGCGCGGCCCGCACGACGACCCGGTGTCGTATCGGCGTCCCTCGGGCGGGCTTTCGGTGACGGCCAAAGGTTGGCCGAATCCATGCCGAAACGGTTCTCCCCTTGGGAGGGCGTGGCTCCGGCGCCGCAAACCATTCCCGGTCGGCGCCTTGGGGGCGCATTGGGGGTTTATCGACATGTCCTCACGCTTGCGGGCGAAAGGTGGCGCGATGACTGGTTCGCCGGGGATTCGGTGGGCAACTCTGATCTCGCGACGTCGTCACAGCGTCCGGGGCGGTCGGCCAACTGCCTTGGACCAGGCCGTACTTACGACCAGTACGTACGACCTGGAACGAGCCGAACTACCCGTACTTCTGGTTCCTGGAGGAATTGACATGGCAAGCATCCGTACCGCCCGCGTCCTCGCCGCCGTTGCCGCGCTGCCTCTCGCCGCCGCCCTCTTCTCGGGTGTGGCCACCGCCGACAACGGCTCCATCGCGGGCCACGGATCGAACGCGGCGGTGGCGAACGTCGTCGGCAGCGGGGTCGGCCACGACAACCATGGAAACTCGTCCACCACGCAGCAGCAGGCCGTCGGAGCCGGCGCCACCAACCAGAGCAATACAGCCCAGGTGAACGGCTCCGCATTCACGTCGATCAACCAGGGCAACGGGAACGTCGCCGTGAACTTCTCCCGCCTGTGGTGAGCCGCCACCCCTGCCGCGGGGTCCGGTCCAGGGGGTGATCGGCGGCCCGGGTGACAGTGCTTCGGCACTGCCACCCGGGCCGCTCGCGCGTGTGGGGCGCGATGCGACCGTGGCCCGGGGCATTGACAGCAAGGCCAAATCTGACGGACAGTCAGAATCGAAAGCCGATCCGTCCCCCTGATCCTGAACCGTGATCCTGAACTCTGATCCGTAACCCTGATCCAGGGACCTGTCCGCACGCCTCGGAGCGGTCCGCGGGCCGGATCTGTCCGTACGCCTTCGTACGCGTCCCGTACGCACGGAAAGGCCGCCGTCGTGCACCTCGCCCCGACCGAGCGCCAGCAGCGGCTGCGCGCCGAACTCCGCACGTACTTCGCGCGATTGATGCCCGACGGGCCTCCGCTCGGGGCGGGCCCGGACGAACAGCGGGCACTGCTGCGCCGGATCGGCGCGGACGGGCTGCTCGGGCTCGGCTGGCCCGTCGAGTGCGGCGGCCAGGGGCGCGGCCCCGACGAGCAGTTCGTCTTCTTCGACGAGGCCTACCGGGCGGGCGCGCCCGTCTCGATGGTCACCCTGAACACGGTGGGCCCGACGCTGATGAAGTACGGGACCGCCGAGCAGAAGGCGTACTTCCTGCCCAGGATCCTCAGTGGTGACCTCGTGTTCGCCATCGGCTACAGCGAGCCCGAGGCCGGCACCGACCTCGCCTCGCTGCGCACCAAGGCCGAACGGGACGAGGAATCCTGGGTGGTCGACGGGCAGAAGATCTTCACCTCCAACGCGCAGAACGCCGACTGGATCTGGCTCGCCTGCCGCACCGACCCCGACGCTCCCAAGCACAAAGGGATTTCGATCATCCTGGTGCCGACCGACGCGCCCGGATTCTCGTGGACCCCGATCGAGACGGTCGGCGGCCTGACCACCACGGCGACGTATTACGACGGCATCCGGGTGCCCCTGGGAAATCTGGTCGGTGAGGAGAACGCGGGCTGGGGGCTGATCACCAACCAGCTCAACCACGAGCGGGTCGCGCTCGCCGCGATCGGCATGCAGGCAGAGGACTTCTACGACGCGGCGCTCGCATATGCGTGTACGCCCGATCCGGTGAGTTTGGAACGCCCCGTTGACCACGAATGGGTGAAGGCGAAGGTGGCCGCCGTGCATGCCCGGCTGGCGGTGAATCGCCTGCTCAGCTGGCGTTTGGTGGGCGATGTGGGGGCCGGGAATCTCGCGCCCGGAGACGCCAGCGGCGTGAAGTTCACGGGAACGGAGTCCGCCGTCGAAACGTATCGAATGTGTCGGGAAATCGTGGGGGACGCGGGCCTGATCAGGGGTGGTTCGCCCGGCGCCTTCGGGGACGGGGAGCTGGAGCGGATGAACAGGGCGGCACAGATCAACACGTTCGGGGGCGGGGTGAGCGAGGTGCAGCGGGAGATCGTCGCGACGATGCGGCTCGGGATGAAGCGGGGGAGGAGGTGAGCGGGGTGAATGGGGTGAAGGAGGCGGATTTCCTTGGCCGGTTGAAGAAGTTCGAGGGGCAGCCGGCGGCGACCGCGGGGGTCGGCAAGGACCTCGTCAACGAGCCCATGATCAGGCATTGGTGCGAGGCGATGGGCGACGCCCATCCCGCGTACACGGGGCCGGACGCCATAGCGCCGCCGACGATGCTTCAGGCGTGGACGATGGGCGGCCTCTCCGGACACGGCGACGGTACGGGCCGCACCTCGGGCTACGACGAGCTGTTCGAGCTGCTCGACGGCGCCGGGTTCACCTCGGTGGTGGCGACGGACTGCGAGCAGGAGTACGTCCGTGACCTGCGGCCGGGCGACCGCATCACGTACGACGCGGTGATCGAGACGGTGTCGGAGCGCAAGACCACCAAGCTGGGGACCGGGCACTTCGTCACGACGCGGATGGACGTCCGGGCGGACGGCGAGGTAGCGGGCACGCACCGCTTCCGGATCCTCAAGTACGAGCCTGCGCAACGCAGTTCGCATCTTCCTGAGGAAGGGCTCGCTCAGGCCGAGGGGAAGGCGGCGGAAGCGTCGGGTGAGGCGCCTGGGAGAGCTCTGAGACCCAGGCCCGTCATCAACCGGGACAACGCCGGGTTCTGGGCGGGCGTCGCCGAGCACCGGCTGCTCATCCAGCGCTGCGAGGACTGTGCCGAGCTGCGTTTCCCCTGGCTGCCGGGGTGCAACGCCTGCGGTTCGGGGCGGTGGGACACGGTCGAGGCGAGCGGCAGCGGGACCGTCTTCTCGTACGTCGTGATGCACCACCCGCCCTTCCCCGCCTTCGACCCGCCCTACGCGGTGGGCCTGGTCGAGCTCGCGGAGGGGGTCCGGATCATCAGCAATGTGGTCGGAGTGCCACCGGACCAGGTACGGATCGGAATGCCGGTACGGCTCGAATTCCTGAGGGCGGACGACGAGTTGGAGCTCCCTGTGTTCCGGGCGGAGGTGGCCTGATGGACTTCACGCCCACGGAGGAACAGTCGGCGGTCCGCGAGCTCGCCGGGCGGATCTTCGGCGACCTCTCGACGCACGAGCGGCTCGCCGCGGCCGGTACGGGGAGTGACGCCGAGCTGTGGAAGGCGCTGTGCGGAGCCGGCCTCGTGGCGGCCGTCGAGGAGGTGGGTCTCCTCGGGCTGGTCCTGGCCCTTGAGGAGCAGGGCAGGACGACGGCCCAGGTCCCGTTCGCGGCGAGCTGCGTCTACGGAGTGCTCGCGCTCAGCGCACACGGCACGGCCGGGCAACGCGACCGGCTGCTTCCCGCACTGCGCGAGGGCGGCACTGTGGTGGCCGGGGCGTTCCCCGCGTCCGGAAGCCGCGTACGGGCAACGGCGGAGAGCGAGTTGACCGGGGTCGTGCCGCTCGTGCCGTGGCTGCGGGACGCGACCCACGTGCTGGTCCCCGACGAGGAACGCCGCCTGTGGCTGGTGCGGGTCGCCGATGCGGGGGCCGAGCCGGTGGAGACGACCGCACCTTGGTCGGCCGGGCGGCTCACCCTCGATGACACCCCGGCCGATCGGGTGGGCGGGGCAGAGGCGTACGAGGACGTGCTGGCCACCGCCCGGACGGCGTTCGCCGGACTCCAGGCCGGGGTGTGCGCGGGCTCGCTGGCCAGGGCGGTCCAGCACACCACGACCCGGGAGCAGTTCGGTCGGCCCCTCTCCACCAACCAGGGCGTGCTGTTGCGGGCGGCCGACGCGTACATGGACACCGAGGCGATACGGGTCACCTCCTACGAGGCGGCCTGGCGGCGGGACGAGGGCCTGCCGTACGGGACGCACGCGCTGACGGCGGCCTGGTGGGCATCCGAGGCGGGCACCCGCGTCGTGCACGCGGGCCAGCACCTGCACGGCGGGCTCGGCGCCGACCTGGAGCATCCCGTCCACCGGCACTTCCTTTGGGGGCGACAGCTCGATGCGTATCTGGGGTGCGGGGGTGAACTCCTCGCAGAATTGGGTGAGTTGATCGTGGCGGAGAAGCTGGCGGAGAAGGCGTCGGCGTCGGAGGAGGCGGCGGTACGGCCTTCGGTGGAGAGGGCCGGCAGGGGAGAGACGGAACGGCCTTCGGTGGAGAGGGCCGGCAGGGGAGAGGGGGTGGGGGCGTGAGGGCAGGAGACGAGCTGGCGCCGCTGGAGATCCCGATCACCCGGACGCTGATCGTGGCTGGGGCGGTGGCCTCCCGCGACTTCCAGGACGTCCACCACGACGCGGTCATCGCCCGGGAGAAGGGGTCCCCGGACATCTTCATGAACATCCTGACAACCAATGGCCTGGTCGGCCGGTACGTCACCGACCACTTCGGGCCGACGGCCCGGCTGCGGTCCGTGAAGATACGGCTCGGCGCGCCCAACTACCCCGGGGACACCATGACGTTGACCGGCACGGTGACGGCTGTGGAGGGGGAGATCGCGGAGGTGCGGGTGATCGGGGCGAATGGGCTGGGCCATCACGTCACGGGCACCGTGCGGGTGGCTGTCCCTGAAGCCGCCGGGTCCGCCGGGTCTGCTGGGCACGCCGGGCGCGCTCGGCATGCAGGGGTTGCCGGGCGCGCTGGGCTTGCAGGGGCTGCCCGGGCTGCTGGGACCCATGGGGTGCCTGGGGTCACCGGTGCCGCCGATGGCACGGGGCGCTCCGGGCTCCCCCGGACCCCCGAGACCGCCAGGCCCTCCGGAGCTACCAGGACCTCCGGGGCTACCAGGACTTGCGGTCCCACCGGGGCGGAGTCATGAGCGTGCGCAGGGTCGACTCGCTCGGTGGGCGGGCGGCCGTCGTGGGGATCGGGGCGACCGAGTTCTCCAAGGACTCCGGGCGCAGCGAGCTGAAGCTGGCGGTCGAGGCGGTGCACGCGGCGCTCGACGACGCGGGGCTCGCGCCCTCGGACGTCGACGGGCTGGTCACGTTCACCATGGACACCAGCCCCGAGATCACCGTCGCGCAGGCGACCGGCATGGGCGAGCTGTCGTTCTTCTCGCGCATCCACTACGGGGGCGGCGCGGCCTGCGCCACCGTGCAGCAAGCGGCGCTCGCGGTGGCGACCGGCGTGGCCGAAGTGGTCGTCTGCTACCGGGCGTTCAACGAGCGCTCGGGCCGGCGCTTCGGCTCCGGAGTGCAGCACCGGGAGCCGTCGGCGGAGGGGGCGGCGCTGGGCTGGTCGCTGCCGTTCGGGCTGCTCACCCCCGCGTCCTGGGTCGCCATGGCCGCTCAGCGCTATCTGCACACCTACAACCTGACGCCCGAGGCGTTCGGCCACGTCGCCGTCACCGGCCGCCGCCATGCCGCGAACAACCCGGCGGCCTACTTCCACGGCAAGCCGATCACCCTGGCCGACCATGCGGCATCGCGGTGGATCGTCGAGCCGCTGCGGCTCCTGGACTGCTGTCAGGAGACCGACGGGGGCCAGGCCATCGTCGTCACCACCACCGAGCGGGCCAGAGACCTGCGGCAGCGGCCCGCCGTGATCACCGCGGCGGCGCAGGGAGCCGGCCGCCGGCAGGAGGCGATGACCAGCTTCTACCGGGACGAACTGGCCGGGTTGCCGGAGATGGGGGTGGTGGCGCGACAGCTGTGGCGGACGTCCGGACTCACGCCCGCCGAGATGGATGTGGCGATCCTGTACGACCATTTCACGCCATTTGTGCTGATGCAGCTGGAGGAGTTCGGTTTCTGCACACCGGGTGAGGCGGCCGACTTCGTGGCGGCGGACGCGGTGCCGCTCAACACGCACGGAGGGCAGCTGGGGGAGGCGTACCTGCACGGGATGAACGGCATCGCGGAGGCGGTCCGCCAACTCCGGGGCACTTCGGTGAACCAGATACCCGACGCGGCCCACGTCCTGGTCACGGCCGGCACGGGTGTCCCCACGTCGGGGCTCGTGCTGGGGAGGGAGGGCTGAGGGAGCGGCAGGGACGAATGCGTGACTGGGGCTGTCCGGCTGGGGGCTGTCGGCGCCGAGCACCTGGGAAAGGGCGCGCGACCGGGGGCTGTCAGGGTCGGACGGGCGCGGCTGAGGGCCCGTCAAGGTCGCGCGGGGGAACCGACTGAGGAGCAGTCAGATGGCTTGTGCCGCCGGTCAAGTTGGTCCGTGAAGGGCGGCCGGCGCCAGGGCTGGAACTGGCCTGGAACTGGCCCGGAACTGAGGTGGATCTGGGCTGGAACTGGGGCGGACGGATGATCTTGTGCTCGTACGGCGGAAGGCGGTGGGCCGAGCGGTGGCCGGTTCGGGCGGGCGGCCGTTCACTCGGGCCATGCGCCGTCTCAAACTGACCTTCGCCTGTTCCGCCACCATCCTGGCCGCCCTCGCCACCCTGCTCGTCCCCTCCGCGGTCGCGGACGCGGGGCAGGAGGAGCGGGCGGCTGCGGTGGCCGTCACGCCCTTCAAGGGCGCCGCGTTCGACATCTGCAACACGCCCTCGCTGGCCGCGATGCGGGCTTGGCGAAGTTCGCCGTACCGCGCCGTCGGCATCTACTACGCGGGCCGCGGCAGGCACTGCCCGGTGCAGCGGAACCTGAACAAGAGCTGGGTGACCCAGGTGCACCGGATGGGCTGGAGGGTGCTGCCCGTCTTCGTGGGTTCGCAGTCCCCATGTGTGTACGCCCAGAACAAGAAGGGAGTGCGGATCGGCAAGCAGCCCGCGAAGCAGGGCAGGTCCGAGGGAGGCCAGGCCGTCCAGGCGGCGCGGGCGCTCGGCATCGTGGCCGGCAGCGCGCTCTACCTCGACCTGGAGGCGTACAACATTGGCAACGCGTCGTGCGCCCGGACCACGCTCGACTTCGTGCGGGCCTGGAACCGGGAGGTACGCGGGCGCGGCTACCTGCCGGGGTTCTACAGCAGCGCGGGTTCCGGCGTACGGCACATGGAACAGGCCAGGCTGGCGGGGGTGAAGGACCTGCCGGCGGCGATCTGGTTCGCCCGCTGGCACACCGGCCCCGCGCTGTACCAGGAGGCGTCGCTGCGCAAGAACGCCTGGCAGCACATGCGGATCCACCAGTACGCGGGCGACGCCGCCGAGTCGCACGGCGGATACCGGCTGCTCGTAGACCGAAACCAGGTCGACGGGCCGGTCGCGCGCATCGGCTGAGCGGGGGTTCGGGGGGCTCTGTCTCGGTTGAGCCGGCGCGGGGGAAGCCCCCCGTCTCGGCAGAACCGGAGGGTGGCCGGGCGCTCGCACGCGGGTCGGTGCGGGCTCGTATCGGAGGGGGTGAACCCTGAGGGCCGGGGATGCGTCCTCCACCTTCAGGAGGTGTGGCCACCCCTACCCCTACAACCTGAGGCGGACACCGCTTCGGGACCTGGGGCCGATCCCCGGGGGCCTCGGCGCTCATAGCGTGGAGTCATGACAACGCCCGTCTGCACCAGCGCCTCCCGAGCGGCGACGCCCTACCACGCGTACTCGTCGTTCTCGTCGTACGTCCGCGCCAGGGGCCCCGTGCTGCTGCGCACCGCGCGCTCGCTGACCGCGAACCCGAGCGATGCGGAGGACCTGCTGCAGACGGCGCTCACCAAGACGTACGTCGCCTGGGACCGGATAGAGGACCACCGGGCGCTCGACGGCTATGTGCGCCGCGCGCTGCTCAACACCCGCACCTCGCAGTGGCGCAAGCGCAAGGTCGACGAGTTCTGCTGCGACGAGCTGCCCGAGCCGGAGACCGTGCCCGGGCCCGACCCGGCCGATCAGCAGGTGCTGCACGACGCGATGTGGCGGGCGGTCATGAAGCTCCCCGACCGCCAGCGGGCCATGGTCGTCCTCAGGTATTACGAGGACCTGAGCGAGGCGCAGACCGCCGAGGTGCTCGGCGTCTCGGTCGGCACGGTCAAGAGCGCGGTGTCGCGCGCGCTCGGCAAGCTCCGCGAGGACCCGGAGCTGGAGCCCATAAGGTGACGCGGCGTGACGGCCACGGCGGCGGAAAGAGCGCCCGGCCAGGGTTTCTGCAGGTAACTTCGCGGAACCGCGGCTGAAACTACTCCCGGGTAGTGACATACCGCGCGGTACGTGAGCAGAATTCGGCACACCCCTATCGCCTCAGAGCGCACCGTAGCGCTCACCGGGAGGACGCCGTGCTGAGCACCATGCAGGACGTACCGCTGCTGATCTCGCGGATCCTGACCCACGGGTCGACGATCCACGGCAAGTCCCAGGTCACGACCTGGACCGGCGAGGCCGAACCACACCGCCGCAGCTTCGCGGAGATCGGTGCCCGGGCCGCTCAGCTGGCCCACGCCCTGCGCGAGCTCGGCGTCGAGGACGGCCAGGCGGCCGGCACTCTCATGTGGAACAACGCGGAGCACGTCGAGGCGTATATGGCGATCCCGTCCATGGGCGCCGTGCTGCACACCCTCAATCTGCGGCTGCCCGCCGAGCAGTTGATCTGGATCGTCAACCACGCCGCCGACCGTGTGGTGATCGTCAACGGTTCGCTGCTGCCGCTGCTCGCCCCGCTGCTCCCGCACCTGCCGACGCTTGAGCACGTCGTCGTGTCCGGTCCCGGCGACCGTTCGCTCCTCGACGACATCGACGGCGCCGGCCCGCAGGTGCACGAGTACGAGGAGCTGCTCGCCGGGCGGCCGACGACGTACGACTGGCCGCAGCTGGACGAGCGCAGCGCCGCAGCCATGTGCTACACCTCCGGCACGACCGGCGACCCCAAGGGCGTGGTCTACTCCCACCGTTCGATCTACCTGCACTCCATGCAGGTCAACATGGCCGAGTCGATGGGGCTCACCGACTCGGACACGACGCTGGTCGTGGTGCCGCAGTTCCATGTGAACGCCTGGGGGCTGCCGCACGCCACGTTCATGGCCGGCGTGAGCATGCTCATGCCCGACCGCTTTCTGCAGCCCGCGCCGCTCGCCGACATGATCGAGAACGAGAAGCCGACGCACGCGGCCGCCGTCCCCACCATCTGGCAGGGCCTGCTCGCCGAGGTCACCGCCCGTCCGCGCGACCTCACCTCGATGCGGAACGTCACGATCGGCGGCGCGGCCTGTCCGCCCTCGCTGATGGAGGCGTACGACAAGATCGGCGTGCGGCTCTGCCACGCCTGGGGCATGACGGAGACCTCGCCGCTCGGCACGATGTCCAACCCGCCGGCCGGGCTCAGTACCGAGGAGCAGTGGCCGTACCGCATCACCCAGGGCCGCTTCCCCGCCGGCGTCGAGGCGCGGCTCGCCGGTCCCGGCGGCGAATTCCTGCCCTGGGACGGGGAGTCGGCGGGCGAGCTGGAGGTACGCGGCCCCTGGATCGCGGGCGCGTACTTCGGCGGCGTGGGCGGCGAGGACTTCCGCCCGGACGACAAGTTCAGCCCGGACGGCTGGCTGCGGACCGGGGACGTCGGCGTCATCAGCCCGGACGGCTATCTGACCCTGACCGACCGCGCCAAGGACGTCATCAAGTCCGGCGGCGAATGGATCTCCAGCCAGGAGCTGGAAAACGCGCTGATGGCACATCCCGAGGTCGCCGAGGCGGCGGTCGTCGCCGTCCCGGACGACAAATGGGGCGAACGCCCGCTCGCCACAGTCGTGTTGAAGCCCGGCGCCACCGCGGACTACGCCGCCCTCAAGGCCTTCCTCGCCGGAAAGATCGCCAAGTGGCAGCTCCCCGAGCGCTGGGCGCTGATCGAGGCGGTGCCGAAGACGAGCGTGGGCAAGTTCGACAAGAAGGTGATTCGGAGGCAGTACGCGGATGGGGAGCTGGATGTGACGGAGCTGCGCTGACCGCTCCGCGGGGCGTTCCCCTGGGGTGCGGGTAATCCGACTGCGGGCCGATGGGGGTCCCCGGCTCGAACGAAGTTGAGAGCTTGGGGGAGGCTGGTCGCGCAGTTCCCGCGCCCCTGGGGCGTTTCGGCCGCGCCCGGTCCGCTTGGTCCGGGCGGTCCGTAGGCGAACGGAACTACCCTGCTGGACCGCTCAGTTGGTTCCGATCTTCGCCAGGAGGTCCACGATGCGCCCCTGCACCTCGCCGCTGGTGGAGCGTTCCGCCAGGAACAGGACCGTCTCGCCGGACGAGAGCTTCGGGAGCTCCGCCTGGTTGATGCCGGCCGAGGTGTAGACGACCAGCGGGGTGTGGTTCAACTGCCCGTTGGCGCGCAGCCAGTCGACGATTCCGGCCCTTCGGCGGCGTACCTGCATGAGGTCCATCACGACCAGGTTCGGCCGCGTCTGGGCGGCCAGGGTGACCGCCTCCGAGTCGGTGGCGGCGCGGGCGACCTGCATGCCGCGCCGCTCAAGTGTCGCGGTGAGCGCGAGCGCGATCTCCTCGTGCTCCTCGATCAGCAGGACGCGGGACGGATGCTGCTCGCTGTCGCGCGGCGCGAGCGCCTTGAGCAGGACGGCCGGGTCGGCGCCGTACGCCGCCTCCCGCGTCGCCTGCCCGAGCCCCGCCGTGACCAGTACGGGAACCTCGGCCGCGACCGCCGCCTGACGTAGCGACTGGAGCGCGGTACGGGTGATGGGGCCGGTCAGCGGGTCGACGAACAGCGCGGCGGGGAACGCGGCGATCTGCGCGTCGACCTCCTCGCGGGAGTGCACGACCACCGGGCGGTAGCCGCGCTCGCTCAGCGCCTGCTGGGTGGAGACGTCGGGCGCGGGCCACACGAGAAGTCGGCGCGGGTTGTCGAGCGGCTCGGGCGGCAGCTCGTCGTCGACGGGCTGGGGCTGCGGCCGGTTGGCCACCTCGACCGCACCGCCGGGCCCGTCCAGCGGCTCGGGGCCCTCGGCACCCTCGTCGGGCGCGCCGATGGCGTACGCACGGCCCCGGCCTTCCGAGGGGGGCGAGGGGAGTACGGGGTGCGGCCGGGCGGCAAGTTCGGCGGGCCGCTCGACGCCCTCGGGAGGCGTGCCGAGCTTGCGCCGCCGCCCGGAACCGAGCGAGCCGCCGGAGGTCTGGGCCGATGCCTGGGCCTGCGTCTGGCTGAACGGCGCACCCTGCCCGAGCGCCCGCACACTGAACGCCCGTCCCTGTGTGTCCCCGCCGACGGCCGGGATGCCCCCGGGCGGAGTCTCGGCGGGCAGCGGCTGCCGAGCGGGCTGGGCGGGCGCGGGCGCGGACTTGGCCGTGTCCTGGGGCTGGTTGGCCTGGGCCTGGTTCTGGCCCTGCGGCGGTACGGGACCGGCCGCACCCGGCGCCGGAACCGCGCGGGCGGCCCAATCGGGCTGGTCGGCGGGGTGCGGCTGGGGCGGGGTGTGATCGGCCACGGGGTCGCCGGGCGCGGCGTTGTCGCGGGCCGGGTTGCTGCGGTTCGGCCCGGCGGTGGTGGGGTCGGCCTCCGTGGGTCCGGCGGGGGCGGTGGAGTTGGCGCCAGCGGGATCACCACCTGTGGGGCCGGAGCCTGTGGACTCAGCACCTGTGGCGCCAGCACCCATGTGCCCAGCACCCGTGGAGCCGGCACCCATGTGCCCGGCATCCATGGAGCCGGCACCCATGTGTCCGTGTCCGGCATCCGTGGGGCCGGCGCTCGTGTGGCCAGCACTCATGGGCCCCACACCCATACGCCGCCGGGTGCCCGTGGGCTCAACACCCCTGGGCGCAGCGCCTACAGACCCAGAACCCATAGTCCGACCACCCATGGCCTCGGCACCCACAGCCCCGGAACCCATGTGGCCAGCACCCATGCCCCCAGCACCCGTGGAGCCGGCACCCATGTGCCCGGCACCCATGTGCCCGGCACCCATGTGCCCGGCACCCATATGCCCGGCACCTACATGCCCAGCCTCCCCCGAGCGTGCCGAACCTGTGGACCGTACGGAGTCCTGCCGACCCGCTGCGGCAGCCCCAGCCCCAGCCCCAGCACCCGGGGCCGGGTTCGGGGGCACAGGCGCCGGATGCGGCGCCCGGTCGGCATCGGCGGGCGGCAGCGCGAACGCGGTCCGCACCGAGCCCTCCTGCCCGCCGGCAGCACCGCTCGGAGCACCGCTGGGAGTCCCGGTCGGCGCGGCGCCCAAGGCGCGGCGGGCCCGGCGTCCGGTCGGCTCGGCAGCGTTCTCGGGGGAGCCGGAAGCAGAACCGGAAGCTGAACCGGACCCGGCCGGTCCCTCGGTGGAGGCAGGCGCGGGCAGGGCGCGCCGGGCGCGGCGCCCGGTGGCCTCGGTGGGCACCCCCTGCGGTGGCACGGTCTCGCCCAGCGCGGCCCGGCCCATGCCGGAGGACTCGCGAGCGCTCTCCGCACCGGTGACGACGGACCCCTCGGCGGCCTGCCCCAAAGGCAGTCCGGCGGCCTGCGCGGCGGCTTGCTCGGCAGGACTGGGCCGCCCGCGCCGCCGCCCGGACCCGGACGCGCCTCCAGAACCGGAAGCACCCCCGTTCCCACCCTCAACAGACTCGGGAGTCGCCCCACCCTCATGGCCCTGCTGGCCCTGCTGAGCCGGAATCCGAGCCGGGCCACCGTCCGGCCCAGCATCACTCTCCCCGCCCCCACCCGAACCAGCGCCAGAACCGGAACCAACCCCCGGCCCGACACCGGCACCGGACCCAGTACCGACGCCACCGTCACCCGGCCCCGCCCCCGAACCGTCCTCGGCCCGGGCCCGCCGACGCCCGGTCGGGGACCTCTCCTCGCTGACCGGGCTCTCCAGGAACGCGTCCGTGGACGCCCGCCGGGCCCGCCGACGCCCGCCGCCGTCCTGCTGCGCGGGCAGCAGCGCCTCGTCGGGCTGGGGGGCCGCGGGCGCCTCGACGGTCCCGGCACCCGCGCCGAGCGGCACTTCGAGCACGTACGCCGAACCGCTCATGCCCGGCACGTCCACGGTTTGCAGGACGCCGCCGTGCGCCCGCACGATGCCGCGCACGATGGGCCCGTGCACCGGGTCGCCGCCGGGGTAGGGGCCGCGCACCTCGATGCGTACGACCTTGCCGCGCACCGCGGCCGCGACGACCACGGTGGAGTCCATGTAGCCACCGGCGGCGACCGGCGCCTTGCCCGTCGCGTCGACGCCGGCCACGTCCGCGATCAGGTGGGCCAGCGCGGTCGCCAGGCGGGGCGCGTCGACCTCGGCCTCGATGGGCGGGGTGTGCACGGCGAACTGGGCGCGCCCGGGCCCGATCAGCTCGACGGCGCCTTCGACACCGGCGCCGACGACCGAATCGACAAGGACCTTGGCCTTCTTGAGCTCCTCGCTGCCCGCGTCGAGCCGCTGGTAGCCGAGGACGTTGTCGACGAGCGTGGTGATGCGGGAGTACCCGGCGGCCAGGTGGTGCAGGACCTGGTTGGCCTCGGGCCACAGCTGGCCCGCGTCGTCGGAGGCGAGCGCGGCGAGTTCGGCGCGCAGTTCGTCGAGCGGCCCGCGCAGCGAGCCCGCGAGCACCGAGAGCAGCTGCTGGTGCCGGGCGGCGAGCGCGTCGTAGCGCGCGGTCTCCCGCTCCAGGACCTCGGCGTGCTTGGCGGCCTGCTCCTCGTACGGGCGCCGGTCGGTGAAGGTCATGACGGCGCCGACGAGCAGGTCGCCGTCGCGGACCGGAGCGGTGGTGAGGTCGACGGGCACCTGGGTGCCGTTCTTGGTCCAGATGACCTGCCCGCGCACCCGGTGCTTGCGCCCGGACTTGAGGGTGTCGGCCAGCGGGCTCCCTTCGTAGGGGAACGGCTCGCCGTCCTCGCGCGAGTGCAGCACCAGCGGGTGGAGTTCCTGCCCGCCGAGGTCGCTGGCCCGGTAGCCGAGGATCTGCGCGGCGGCCGGATTGACCAGCACCACCCGTCCGTCGGTGTCGGTGCCGACCACTCCCTCGGCCGCCGCGCGCAGGATCATCTCGGTCTGCCGCTGCGAACGGGCGAGTTCCGCCTCGGTGTCGACGGTGCCGGAGAGGTCGCGCAGGACGAGCATGAGGAGTTCGTCGCCCGAGTACGAGCCGGGCCCGCCGCCGCTTCCGTAGGAGGCGTAGGCGTCCCGCCCGTCCTCCAGGTTGGCGCTGGTCACCTCGACGGGGAACTCGGTGCCGTCGGTGCGGCGCGCGATCATCCGGGTCGGTTTGGTGCGGCCCTGGTCGTCCTCGCTCTCGGGCCGGCGCATGGAGCCGGGGATGAGCTTGGAGTCGAAGGTGGGCAGCAGATCGAGAACTCCCCGCCCCACAAGGCCGGTACCCGGCGCCTCCAGCATCCCCAGCGCGACGGTGTTGGCGTTGACGACCGTGCCGTTGCAGTTGACGAGCAGGAGCCCGTCCGGAAGGGCGTCAAGTATGGCTGCGAGGCGAGCAGCGCCTCGGGATGGCCTGCTGCTCACGACGACGCTTCCTCCCTGAACCACTGCACCTTGCGGCCTGTCACTGGGAGGGAGTCTAAAGGCTGGCGATGCGCGAGCGGCGGCGGATGAGGGGGAGCTCTCACCAAGGTTGTGTGACCAAGGGGTACGCGCGGTGGGCGTACGGGGTCCCCTACCTGGCGCTCGGCAGCATCGGCGCCAGGTTGTCCCACCGCGAGATCTCGCACCCATTGGCACGGTTGTACGTCGCGTCGACGGGCCGCCCGGCCCAGGTGCCGGTGATGTGGGCGGTGGCGGGACCGCCGTACATCATCGTGCACATCTGCCCCTTGGGCACCGGCGCGAAGGGGTCCTTGCCCCACGTCGTCACGGAGTCGAGTTTGTCGCAGGCCTGCTGCCGACGCGGATGACTCCCGCCCGACGGGTGGCACTCAAGCGTGTACGTCCCCTCGGCACCGGGGTTGTGCTCGACGGTGAGGGTGAGGCGGTCCTCGGTGTGGCCGTCGCCGAGCAGGGACAGCGGGACGGGGAGGGGCCCCGCGGAGGCGGCGGGCGCGGCGGCGAGCGCGGTGAGGGAGGCGGCGGCGGTGACGGCGAGGCGGCGCAGCATGGGTCTCGTATCTCCAGACGTTGGGACGGACAGCGGACAGCGGACAGCGGGCATTCGGCGGAGGTCCGGCGGACCTTCGGTCCCCGGGGTCTCCTGAGGCCCCCTGAGGGCTCCTGACGGTTCCCGGGGTCTAACGCGCGTCAACGCCCGGCGTTGCGCCGCGCATACGGCTTTGCTCTGGTGCCCACCTGCCTAGTACCGTGGGGTGCGATTGGTGACGGCCCGCAAGGCTGTGTCATCATCTGCACGCACCACTCGCGCACGCGACGGTGTGCTGGAGGCGTCGCCTAGTCCGGTCTATGGCGCCGCACTGCTAATGCGGTTTGGGTCTTAAAGCCCATCGAGGGTTCAAATCCCTCCGCCTCCGCCAGCAACACCCGAAGCCCCGGCCCCACGGCCGGGGCTTCGGTCGTTCTCCGGGGCTGTTGCCCCGCGGCTGGTCTGGTTCTGGGCCGTTCTTGGCCGCCGCCCGGCCCCACCCAACATCCCCGAGGTTGCTCACGCAGAGGCATTTCCGCAGGTCAGGGGCGGTAGGGCTAATGGATTTCGCGTCCCGGCGCAGGTCATGTAATGTTGTTCTCGCAACGCCGACGGGGCAGAAAAAACCCCGGAAGCACAAGCACTCGTAGCTTAACGGATAGAGCATCTGACTACGGATCAGAAGGTTGCAGGTTCGAATCCTGCCGAGTGCACACAGGTGAGAGGCCCCGGACATCGCGTCCGGGGCCTCTTGCGTTGCCCGTAAAGCCCCGTGCGGCAGCGAAGTACAGCGACCGTTCCTCCCGACGGCGGACCCGTTGTCAGTGGCGGGAGGTAGCTTCGACAGGTGGCTGGGTTGTGGCGGTGTGTGGGGGTTCGGTGGGGCGAGGGGGTGCCTCGGCTTGTCTGGGAGGAGGGGCGGGTCAGCCCGCTTGACTACGGGCGGGACGTGGCGTTTCGGGTGGTGGGGGAGCGCAGCTGTGTGGGAGCTCGGGGGAATCGTTGTCCGGGGGCGGTGGCCGTGCCGGGGCGGAGCACTCAGGCGCGGTGTGCCGAGTGTGCGCGGCTTGATCGGGCGCATTCCGTCGCGGCCGATACGTACCTCGACGATCCGCGGACCTATCGCGTCTACCTCGCCTGGTTCGGGAGCGGGATGGTCAAGGTCGGGATCACCGCCGAGGAGCGGGGTTCGGCCCGGCTGCTCGAACAGGGGGCGGTGGCCTTCGGCTGGCTCGGGCGGGGGCCGTTGATGGCGGCCCGGCGCTGCGAGGAGTTGCTCAGGGCCGCCCTCGGGGTGCCCGACCGGATCCCGTACGCCGAGAAGCGGGCGGTACGGGCCCGGCTTCCCGAGGTGGACGAGCGGGCTGCCGAAGTGGCCGAGCTGCACGCACGGGCCGTCGCACTGGCCGGCTGGCCCGAGTCGCTTGAGCGCGTCCGGTGTCAAGTCGTCGACCACGCCGAGCAGTTCGGGCTGACCGGGCTCGCGCCGGCCTCCGGGGTGGTCACCGAGTTGGTGGACGGCGGGATCGTGGGTGGGCGGCTTGTCGCTGCCGCCGGGCCCGATCTGCATCTGGAGATGGGCGACGGGGGTGGCGTTCTCGTGCTGGATACGCGGCTCATGAGCGGGTGGGATCTTGCCGCCGTCCGCGCGGGCGAGGGCGGAAGCGGGGGAGATGCCGGGGGCGGCGTCAGTGTGCCTGTGCGGGAGGTGCCCAGGGAGAGTGGGGTGCAGGACTTGTTGTTCTGATCCCGGCCCCCTGCGCCGCCACCCCCTGGCCCCCCTGCGTCGCAGGCGGTCGCCCCCAAAGCCCGGCCCTCCTGTGGCTCAGGCGGTCTGCTTCTGCGGGTTCAGGTCGAGTGTGATGTGCGGGGCGAGTGCGCGCAGGAAGTCCGGGGCGTCGAAGATCTCGCCCGCGGAGGCGACGCCGGTGGTCTTGGTGCGGCCGGTCAGGACGCGTTCGAGGGCTTCGGCGACCAGGGGGGCGGTCACGGCGTAGATGTCCCGGCCGGCGGCGGTGGCTCGGCGTTCGGTTCCGCCTGAGCGTACGACGGCGTCGACGAGGAAGGTCTGGTCCGAGCGGCCGCTGGGGTCGGTGGCGGTCGGGGCGGGGGTGTGGGGGGCGGCGATGTCGCGGACCGCGTCGGTGGTCATGTAGGTGGTCACGTCGGGGATGGACAGGTGCTGGGGGACGGTGATGACGTCCGCCATCGTGAACTCCCCGATCACCTGACGGGGCCCCACCGGAGAGGGGAAGGTCCACTCCAGGGTGGGTGCCTGGTCGGTGCGGCGCTCCCACTGGCCGCCGCGGTAGCGCAGGCGGTGGTTGCCGCGCCGCTCGCGGGAGACCGCGCCGGAGAGCCGGGTGCCGGCGGTGGGGTGCCAGCTGCTGAGCGCGTAGGCGATGTGGGCCTCGTCGGCCGCGGCCCAGTCGCCCATCGCGGCGGTGGCCAGCAGATCGCCGAGACCGCCGAAGAAGGCCATGGCCGGCACGATCACCGCACCCGCTTCCCGGGCCCGCTCGCGGTAGTGGGCGAAGGTGTCGAGATTGGCCTCCAGTTCGGCGGCCACGTCCAGGTACGGGATCCCCGCGCGCAGCGCGGCCTCGATGACCGGGCCGGTGGTCGAGGCGAACGGCCCGGCGCAGTTGATGACCGCCACCGTCCCCGCCAGGGCCCCGTCCAGCGACGCCGGGTCCTCGACCGACGCCACCCGCGCCTCCAGCCCGTGCTCGCCGGCCAGCTCCCCCACCGCCCGCGCATCGCGCCCCGACGGCACCGGCACGAACCCCCGCGCGGCCAGCTCCGCCACCACGAACCGCCCCGTGTGCCCGTACGCCCCGAACACCGCCACCAGCCGACCCGCCCCCACGCCCGACTCCATGCCTGACCCCATAAGACTGCTCCCCGTCCACGTGAACGCCCGCTGCGATGTGATCCGCTGCGGCCTGACACCCTCATCCTGGCCTCGCGGCGGCACCCCGCACGAGCGTCGGAAACGACGTGGCACGTACAGTTTCGGACATGCCCACTGTCGCCCTTGCCGTCACCGACGGCATGCTCCACTACGAACTGTCCGTGGCCGTCGAGATCTTCGGGTCCGACCTGACCCACCTCGTGGATCCCTGGTACGACTTCTCCCTCTGCGGGAACGGCCCGGTGCGCGTGGACCGCTTCAGCCTCGAACCCGACCACGGACTCGACCACCTCGCGCAGGCGGACACGGTGATCGTCCCCGGCTGGGCCGACACGGACCGCGAACCGCCCCGCGAACTGGTCGACGCGGTACGGGCCGCGCACGCCGCCGGTGCCCGCGTGGCCTCACTGTGCACGGGTGCCTTCATCCTCGGCGCGGCAGGGCTGCTCGACGGCCGGCGCGCCACCACACACTGGGCCCACACGCGGGAACTGGCCCGGCGCCACCCGGCGGCCACCGTCGATCCGGACGTCCTCTACGTCGACAACGGCGACGTCCTCACCTCCGCGGGCAAGGCCGCCGCCATGGACCTGTGCCTGCACCTGGTCCGCCTCGACCACGGCTCGGCCGACGCCAACAAGATCGCCCGGCGGCTGGTCGTCCCGCCTCACCGCGACGGCGGCCAGGCCCAGTTCATCTCCACCCCGCTCCCCGCCCCCGGCAACCACCCCCTGGGCGAACTCTTCCCCTGGGCATTGGAGCGACTTGACCAGCCGCTCAGCGTGGAGGACCTGGCTCGCCAGGCCCGCATGAGCTCACGCCACCTCGGCCGGCACTTCAAACATCTCACCGGCACCACGCCGCTGCAGTGGCTCCACACCCAGCGCATCCGCCACGCCCAGGAGCTGCTTGAGACCACCAACGCCACCGTGGACACCATCGCCGCGGCCACCGGTATGGGCACCGCCACCACCCTGCGCCGCCACTTCCACCGCAGCGTCGGGGTCCCACCCGACACCTATCGCCGCACCTTCCGCCCGTAAGGGGCGGCCCCAACAGAGCCGCGCTCCGCCGCAGGCCCTTGGCAAAGTCCTGGATCCCCTTTGGATCCCTTCCGGTAAGGGATCTGGACAGCGTCCCGCGTGGCGGCCGAGGGTGGGGGCATGAGCGATCAAGGGCATGTGCACGGGCTGGTTTCCGGAATCCAACCGCCTTACTACGCCGTCGTGTTCACCTCCCTCAGGAGGCAGGACGGCGACACATCCGACGACGGATACGGCAACGGATCCGACGACGGATACGCCGAGACCGCCGTCGAGATGCAGAAGCTCGTGGCCGGGATACCCGGGTACCTCGGGTACGAGAGCGCGCGCAATCCCGGCGGGCTCGGCATCACCGTCGGGTACTTCCGGGACGAAGAGGCCATCGCCGCCTGGCGGGGGCGGCTTGAGCACCAGCGGGCGCAGCGGCGCGGGCGGGCCGAGTGGTACGAGGGCTACAGCGTCCATGTCGCCAAGGTCGAGCGGAGTTACGGATTTGAGCGGGAGCGGGAGCGGTAGCGGGGCCGGTGTCAGGGCGTTCTGGGGGCGGCTCGGGCTGCCGGGGCTCGTCGACGTACACACCCATTTCATGCCCGAGCGCGTGCTCAACAAGGTGTGGGAGTACTTCGACTCGGCCGGGGAGCTCGTCGGCGGGGTCGAGTGGCCCATCACGTATCGGGAGGAGGAGGCCGAGCGGGTGCGGTTGCTCCGGGAGGAGTTCGGGGTGCTCGCCTTCACCTCGATGATCTATCCGCACAAGGCTCACATGGCCGAGTGGCTCAACGGGTGGGCCTCGGAGTTCGCGAAGCGGACCCCCGGGTGTCTGCACACCTCCACCTTTTTCGCCGAGCCCGGGGCCGCCGCATACGTGCGCGGCGCCCTCGACGAGGGTGCTCGTGTCTTCAAGTCCCATGTGCAGGTGGGTGGTTACGATCCCGGCGATCCGCTGCTCGACGCCGTCTGGGGGCTGCTCGCCGAGGCCGGGGCACCCGTGGTCATCCACTGCGGGTCCGGGCCCGCGGCCGGGAAGTTCACCGGGCCGGGCCCCGTCGGACGGGTGCTCGCGCGGCACCCCCGGCTGCGGCTGGTCGTCGCGCACATGGGGATGCCGGAGTACGCCGACTTCCTCGACCTCGCCGACACGTACGGCTCGGTCATGCTCGACACGACCATGGCCTTCACCGACTTCGCCGAGCGCGGCGCGCCCTTCCCCGTGCGGGAGCGGGGGCGGCTGCTCGATCTGGGCGAGCGGATTCTGTTCGGGTCCGACTTCCCCAACATCCCGTACCCCTATCTCCATCAACTGGAGGCGCTGGAGCGGCTCGGGCTCGGGGACGAGTGGCTTCGCGCGGTCTGCCACGGGAACGGGGCGCGTCTCTTCGGGCTGCCCGGCTGAGCACCCTGAGCTCGGGGCCCCGCCGAATTCTCAGGGAAATCACAGGGTCGGGCAAGAATGTTCTCACCGCCCGCTCACAGGGTGAGGCCCATGACCGTTACCTCCTCGCCCCAGGGGCGGACCGAAATGCTCAGGACGGACGGCAGTCCCGTCCGAGTGCTCGTCGTGGACGACGAGGCGCCGCTCAGCGAGCTGCTCTCCATGGCGCTGCGCTACGAAGGCTGGGAAGTGCGCAGCGCCGGCGACGGGGCCGGGGCGGTGCGCGACGCCCGGGACTTCCGGCCGGACGCCGTGGTCCTCGACATCATGCTGCCCGACATGGACGGGCTCGCCGTCCTCGGGCGGCTGCGGCGCGAACTCCCCGACGTGCCGGTCCTCTTCCTCACCGCCAAGGACTCCGTGGAGGACCGGATCGCCGGGCTCACGGCGGGAGGCGACGACTACGTCACCAAGCCGTTCAGCCTGGAGGAGGTCGTGGCCCGGCTGCGCGGGCTCATCCGCCGCTCGGGCACGGCCGCCGTACGGAGCGAATCCGTGCTGGCCGTCGGCGACCTCACGCTCGACGAGGACAGCCACGACGTGACCCGGGGCGGGGTCAACATCCACCTCACCGCGACCGAGTTCGAGCTGCTCCGCTTCCTCATGCGCAACCCGCGCCGGGTGCTCAGCAAGGCGCAGATCCTCGACCGCGTCTGGTCGTACGACTTCGGCGGCCAGGCCAACGTCGTCGAGCTGTACATCTCCTACCTGCGGCGGAAGATCGACGCCGGGCGCTCCCCGATGATCCACACCCGGCGCGGCGCGGGATATCTGATCAAGCCCGGGGAGTAGCGGCGCGTGGGCGGGTTCCGGCGGCCCTGGTCGCTCCGTACGCGCCTTGTCGTGTCGGCGGTGGCGCTGCTCGCGGTGGTCGGCGCCGTCATCGGCACGGTCACCGTCCTCGCCATGGGTGCCAACCTCCAGCGCCAGCTGGACGACCAGCTGCGGGCCGGGCTGCCCCCGCGGGGGCTCGGGCACGGCGCCCCGGCCCCGGGCGTGGTGCCCGACCGGGGCCGTCTCGACTTCATCGTGTCCAAGCCGGGCCAGCCGGTGCCCACGGTCGGCGCGGGCGTGCTGCCCGACGGGTCGCTCACGGGACTGCGGAGCACCGCTCCCGAGCACGAGGGCGAGAGCCACAGCCGGCCGATGTCCGACGAGCAGGCCCGGGCGCTGGCCGCCGTCCCCAAGGACGGCGAGGTGCACTCCGTCACGATCCCCGGCCTCGGCGACTACCGGGCCATGTGGGATCCCGACCGTGCCTTCGTCCTCGGCTTCCCCACCGAAAGGGTCGACGCCACCGTCAACACCCTTGTCATCGTGGTCATTTGCGTGACCGCCGCCGGGCTCGTCGCCGCCGGGATCGCGGGTGCGGCCATCGTCGGCGTTGCCCTGCGGCCGCTGCGGCGGGTCGCCGCCACCGCCACCCGGGTGTCCGAACTCCCCCTGCACAGCGGGGAGGTGGCGCTGCACGAACGCGTGCCGGCGGCCGAGGCGGACGCCCGGACCGAGGTGGGTCAGATGGGCGCCGCGCTCAACCGGATGCTCGACCACGTCCACGAGGCGCTCAGCGCGCGGCAGGAGAGCGAGACGCGGGTACGGCAGTTCGTCGCCGACGCCAGCCACGAGCTCCGCACCCCGCTCGCCTCCATCCGCGGTTACGCCGAGCTGACCCGGCGCGGCCGCGAGGACGTCGGGCCCGACACCCGGCACTCCCTTGGCCGCATCGAGTCGGAGGCGGCCCGCATGACCGGGCTCGTCGAGGACCTGCTGCTGCTCGCCCGCCTCGATGCCGGACGCCCGCTCTCGTATGAGAGCACTGATCTCTTCTCTGCGAGCACTGATCTCTCCGCCCTGGTGGTGGACGTGGTCGGGGACGCGCACGCCGCAGGCCAGGGCCACACGTGGCGGCTCGAACTGCCCGGGGAGCCCGTCGCCGTACGCGGGGATCGGGAGCGGTTGCAGCAGGTGCTGGTCAATCTGCTCGCCAACGCCCGTACGCACACGCCGCCCGGCACCACCGTCACCGCCCGGGTCGAGGTGCGCGGGCCCTGGGTCGTCGTCGAGATCGAGGACACCGGGCCTGGCATCCCGCCCGAGCTGCTTCCGCACGTCTTCGAGCGGTTCGCCCGCGGCGACGCGTCCCGCTCCCGCCAGGCCGGCTCCACCGGTCTCGGCCTCGCCATCGTGCAGGCCGTCGTCGCCGCGCACGGGGGGCGGGTCACGGTGCGAAGTGAGCCTGGGCGGACGGTATTCGGAGTGCTCCTGCCGGGCGTGCCCGGTGCCGATGCCGAGGGGCGTCTCTCGTCGGACCGCCTCTCGCAGGCCGGGCTCCCCGGCGCCGGCCGACCCGCTGCCGCCCACCCCTCGAAGGCCGAGGCCCCGGCCCGCTTCTCAGAGCCTGTGTCTGAACCCCGCCCGGGCCCGTGGCGCCTGGCACGCACTCCCCCAAGGCCTTAAGGGCCAGGGGGGACCCCCATGCCGCGTTGCCGAAACGCCCTAGTA